>QHCC01000136.1:0-2624 GCA_003243915.1 Pseudonocardiales bacterium
GAACTCCATGATGTTGACGCCGTGCTGGCCCAGCGCGGGCCCCACCGGGGGCGCCGGATTCGCTGCACCGGCGTGGATCTGCAGCTTGATGACCGCGGCGAGCTTCTTCTTCTTCGGAGGCATGACTTCTCTTCTTCTCGACGGATTAGCGTGGATCGCTGGCTAGAGCTTGGAAACCTGACTGAACGACAGCTCGACGGGCGTCTCGCGGCCGAAGATCGAGACCAGCACGTGCAGCTTCTGGTGAACGGGATCGATCTCGCTGATGGTGGCGGGCAGGGTGGCGAACGGGCCGTCCATGACGGTGACGGACTCGCCGACCTCGTACTCGACGAGGGTCACCTGGGGCTTGTCAGCGGAGACCCCACCGCCGCGGCCGCCCACGCTCGACAGTGTCTTCTGCAGGGTCGGAGCGAGGATCTTGAGGACCTCGTTCAGCGTGAGCGGTGACGGCCGGGAGGTGGCGCCGACGAAACCGGTGACGCCCGGGGTATTGCGCACGGCCCCCCATGACTCGTCGTTGAGGTCCATGCGGACAAGGATGTAGCCGGGGAAGACCTTGCGCTGCACCTGCTGGCGCTTGCCGTTCTTGATCTCGACGACGTCTTCGACCGGCACCTCGACCTGGAAGATGTAGTCCTCCATGTCGAGGGAGGTGATGCGGCTCTCGAGGTTGGTCTTGACCTTGTTCTCATAGCCCGCGTAGGAGTGCACGACGTACCAGTCGCCGGCCGCGGTGCGCAGCTCGCGGCGCAGCTCCTCGACCGGATCCTCGACCGCTTCCTCGTCGGCGTCGGCGGCATCGGGCTCGGCAGCATCGGGCTCGGCAGCATCGGGCTTGGCGGCGGCTGGTTCGGCAGCCGGTTGCACCGGCTCGTCGAGCTCGCCGAGGGCGGACACGTCCAGGGCGTCCTCATCGCCGGCGGTGCCGAGCAGGCGCCCCGCGGAGGCCAGGTCGGGGGCGGCGTCATCGGCGGGCTTGGCCGACTCCTTGCGGGGGCCACCGAACGGGTCGCCGAGCTCAGGGTGCTCGTTGCGGGGGGCGGCGACGTCGTCGTGCTCGGACACTGTCTCTCTTCTCTTGCTCGTTGGGGATTCTCGCGGGCGTGCGGCGCGCCCGGGGGCGCTAGCCGAAGACCAGCAGCACCAGTTTGGCGAATCCGATGTCCAGGCCTGCGACGAGCGACACCATGATCACCACGAAGATAATCACGACGATCGAGTACGTCACCAGCTCATTGCGCGAGGGCCACAGGACCTTGCGCATCTCCGAGATGCTCTCGCGAACGAAGCGCGTCGGCTTTCCGCCTCGGCCGCCCGACGGGCGGGGTGCGGCAGACTCGGTGCGAGTCGCGGTCACGAGCTCTCCTCTCGAATGGTCAGCGGTACTGGTGCGCAGGGGCGGCAGGACTCGAACCTGCAACCGCCGGTTTTGGAGACCGGTGCTCTACCAATTGAGCCACGCCCCTCCGAGGACTGGCGGGGCCTGCGCCGACCGCCTACGAACACGCTGACGCAAGGCCTCAGCGGACCCCGATGCGCCAGTCTACGGGTCGGGGCCGCTCCGCTCCAACCCACCGCCGGTGGGCCATGGCGAGCGGCCCGCCTCGACACCGGTGTTCCCGGGTGATCAACTCACGTCACGGTGAGCGTTCGGGAACGATATCGCTCACCTGACGCGAGATGATCACCTCAGACGGGGCATCGGCATCAGGGCGCGTCCACGCAATAGGTGGCCCGTCGACGAGGCGGCGGGGCGGCGCCGTCGAGACCGGGCCGGAGCACTGGCCCGGTTGACACCCGCCGCCGACCAGGTGCAGCGCCGCGGCTCAGGACGGGAAATCCGCCGCGTCCATCTGGGACGATGGGGCCATGGCAGCCCGCGTATCCGACCGAATCGCCGCTATCGCCGAGTCCGCCACCCTGGCCGTCGACGCCAAGGCCAAGGCCCTCAAGGCCGCCGGCCGGCCGGTCATCGGCTTCGGTGCCGGTGAGCCGGACTTCGCGACCCCGGACTACATCGTCGACGCTGCCGTCGCTGCCTGCCGCGATCCCAAGAATCACCACTACACGCCGGTCGCCGGCCTGCCCGCCCTGCGCACTGCGGTTGCGGCCAAGACGCTGCGCGATTCGGGCTACCAGGTCGACGCGAGCCAGGTGCTCATCACCAACGGCGGCAAGCAGGCCGTCTACAACGCGTTCGCGACCCTGCTCGACCCGGGTGACGAGGTCATCCTGCTCGCCCCGTACTGGACCACCTATCCCGAGGCCATCAAGCTGGCCGGCGGGGTCCCGGTCGACGTCATCACCGACGAGGCGACCGGCTATCTGGCCACGATCGAGCAGCTGGACGCCGCCCGCACCGAGCGAACCAAAGTGCTGCTGTTCGTCTCCCCGTCGAACCCGACCGGTGCCGTATACCCGCCCGATCAGGTCGCGGCCATCGGCCGGTGGGCCGCCGCGCAGGGCATCTGGGTCGTGACCGACGAGATCTACGAGCACCTCGTATACGGCGAAGCGCAGCACGTCTCGATCGCCACGGTTGCCCCCGAACTGGGCGATCGGGTCGTCGTCGTCAACGGCGTCGCCAAGTCCTATGCAATGACCGGCTGGCGGGTCGGCTG
>QHCC01000136.1:2714-2872 GCA_003243915.1 Pseudonocardiales bacterium
GCGGCGGCACTTGCCGCGGTCAGCGGCGACCTGTCGGCGGCTGCGCACATGCGCACGGCGTTCGATCGACGGCGCAAGCTGATCGTCAGCCTGCTCAGTGACATCCCCGGTGTCGTGTGTCCTGAGCCGCAGGGTGCGTTCTATGTCTACCCGTCGGT
>QHCC01000137.1 GCA_003243915.1 Pseudonocardiales bacterium
GGCATCGAGGGCTCGGGCTTCGTCTACGCACCGCACCGCATCGTCACCAACGCGCACGTCGTCGCCGGCACGTCGCGCGTCGGCGTGCGCGTGAACAGCGAGACGCTGCCCGCCACCGTCGTCACCTACGACCCGAGACGTGACATCGCCGTGCTGGCCGTGCCCGACCTCGACGCGCAGCCGCTGCAGTTTTCCCAGGCGGCCGGCACCCGCGGCGACCCGGCTGTCGTCCTCGGATACCCGGAGGACGGGCCGTTCAGCATCCGCCCCGCGCGGGTGCGCTCCCGCGACACCGTCTCCGGCAGCGACATCTACGGCAAGGGCACTGTGCACCGCAACGTCTACTCGGTGTACGCGGTCGTGCGCAGCGGCAACTCCGGCGGACCGCTACTGGCCGCCGACGGCTCGGTGCTCGGCGTGGTATTCGCCACGGCACTGGATTCGAGCAACACCGGATACGTGTTGAGCGACAGCGAGATCGCCCCGGACGTGGCCGCGGGCCGCGCCGCGGGCGTGCCGGTGGGCACCGGACACTGCACGCCCGGCTAGGGACACGTGACGAGCGGTCCCTCTGGGATATGACCTGGCGGCGCCGCATATCCCAGACGAACCACTAGTGCAGCTTGGCCCAGCGGAGGAGCTCGCCGCTGATGAGTTCGGGTTCCTCGTTGTGCGGGAAGTGGCCGACACCGTCGAGCACCCGCCACTCGTAGTCACCGGCGACGTACTGTCCCGAGCCCTGGGCGGTCGACGGCAGGACGCAGCTGTCGACCTCGCCGTGCAGGTGCAGCACCGGCGCCGCGATCGGAACGCGCAACGAGTCGGCGAACCGCCTGCCGTCGGGACGCACCATCGAGCGCACCAGCCAGCGAAAGTACTCGGCGGCGCAATAGGCCACGGGATGCACGCGCATCGCCTCGGCGTAGCGCTCCACGTCGGCCAGGTAGCCGGGCGTGCCGCGCCAGCGCGGTCCGGTCCACGTGTCGAAGAGCTGGCGCACGTAGCGCGAGTCGCGCGCCAGCAGCCCCTCGGGGCGGCGGGGTACCTGGAACGTGCGCAGGGCGTAGGCCGACGCGCGCCGCTGACCACCTGCGCGGGAGGCGAGTTCGCTCCGCAGCCGCAGCGGGTGGGCGGCCCCGACGAGGGCCAGGCTGCGCACAACGCGCGGGTGCCGCGCCGCCATCGTCCAGGCGAGCAGGCCGCCGAGGTCGGTGCCGACCACCATGGCGTCGTTCTCGCCGAGGGAGTTGACGAGCTGGGCCATGTCGGCGGCCAGGTTGGGGGCGTCGTAGCCGCGCGGCGGTTTGTCGCTGGCCCCGTACCCACGCAGGTCGACCGCGACGGCGCGGAACCCGGCACCGGCGAGATCGCTCAGCTGCTGGTGCCAGGCCCACCAGAATTGCGGGAAACCGTGCAGCAGCAGGACAAGTGGGCCGGTGCCGGCTTCGGCGACGTGCAGGGCGATTCCGTTGGCCCGCACCGTGCGGTGGGTCCAAAGACCATCGACGAGGACGATCGAACTGTCAGGTGCGCCCGGCAGCGGGCCGAAACCCATGCTGGCTATCTGCGCTTGGAGTTGGCCTTGAGGTAGGCCACGGTGTCCTTGCTCGTGGCGATCGTGCGCGCGGGCGCCTTCACGCGCTTGACCTTCTTCAGGCCCCTCCAGACCAGCAGGCCGACGACGATCAGCAGCAACAGGAACACGATCAGGTACGACAGCCAGCGGTACAGGCCCATCGCGTGGATGCCCTCGGCCAGCGCGATCAGCCCGAACGTGAGCGAGAAGACGAGCAGGACGAGCGCGGCTCCGAAGAAGCCGACGCCCACGCCGGCGTTCTTCACCGACACCTTGAGTTCCAGCTTCGCGAGCTCGATCTCGCTGTGCAGCAGGGTGGACAGGTTCTTGGAGATGTCCTCCACGAGCTGCCCGACCTTGGGCTCTCCCGCGTGGCGAGCGTCGGCAGCAGTGCTGCTGGGTCGTGTTGTAACCGTCACGGTGTCGGCTCCTCTGCAGTCGGCTGGCGGCCGTCGTTCCCCGATCATTCCAGTCCAAGCGCTAACTGCGCATCTGGTGTCCCTGCACCAGGGCAAGCAGTGCGGTTCCGTCTGGCGAGCCGAGGCCGGTGCAGGGGTCCCATCCCGGCCCGGCCGAGTAGCTGCCGTTGTCGCCGCTGGTCACGTCGTGGAACCCAGGTGCGGCCTGCCCGGCGCTCGTGCCCTGGTACAGCTGGGCGCTGAGCAGGCCGAACGGCCGGCCGGTGGCCTGCGCCAGGCGGGCAATCAGCGCAGCCCAGAGCGGGGCGACCGCACTCGTGCCGCCGTACACCTGCGGGGAACCGTCGACGAGCACCTGATATCCGGTCCGCGGGTCTGCGTTGCCGGCGACGTCGGGCACGCCTCGCCCGCCACCCGATTTCGTGGGCACGCCCGCCGTGGCCTGCCAGGCGGGCTGCGGGAACACGTCGCTGACCCCGCCGCCGGTTGCCCCACCCTGCGCGCCGTCGTTCCAGACCGTCTCCGCCGACACGGTGCCGGTGGCGGGATCGGCGTTCAGCGACGTGCCGCCGCAGGCGAGGACGTTCGGGCTCGACGCCGGGAAGTCGGTGTGATCGCGGCCGTCCCCCGCGCCGTCGGAACTGCCGTTGTCGCCCGCCGCGGCCGTCACGGTGCTGCCGAGCGCGACCGCGTCGACGAAGACGCTGTCGAGCGCGTCGCGCGCCTGCGCCGTCCAGGCGTCCTCGTTCTGCCCCCAGCTGATGCTGATGGCGGCCGGTGTCGGCTGGGCGTGCACCGCCGCGCTGAGCGCGTCGACGAAGCCGGCGTCGGTGTTGGGTGCGAAGTAGACGACCAGCGCGGCGCCGGGGGCCAGCGCGCCGGCGACCTCGATGTCGAGCAGCACCTCACCGTCGGCGCCCTGCGGATCCTGGCCGGGCCGATTGACGGCGCCGTCCACCCCGACGGCCGTCACGCTCGGGCCGCTGATGCCGAGCCCGGCGAAGTACGTGTCGAGTTCGGACTGGGCGAAGCCGCCGCCGAGTTCGATGATGGCGATCCGCTGCCCAGTGCCGTCGGTGCCGGCCGGGAACCGGTAGATCTCACCCAGTTGCAGCGGTGTGTAGCTCACCGAGACGGCTGCGGATGCCGCGATCCGGAACTGCGCCCTGGCCTGGGGCCGGTCGTCGAGGCCGAGAACGGCGACGACGATGCCGTCCAGCCGAGCGGGCACGCTGAGGCCACCGGTACGGTAGCGGTGCGTCACAGGGCGCCCGTCCGGGGAGCGGCTGCTCACCTGCGTCAGAGCGGTGCCGAACACCTGGCCGAGCAGTCCGGCCGGCCCGGCGAGCCGGACCAGTCGCGAGCGGGCGTCGGCCGACAGGATCTGCAGCCCGAGTGCGGTGAGCGTCTCGATGACCGTGGCCAGGTCCGCGGGGTGGGCGCCGATCGCGCCGTCGGCGGCGCGGCGCAGCATGAGCGTGACCTCGACCCGCGCCTGCGGATCGAGGGGTTCGGGGGCCGGCGCCGCGTCGGGAGCGGGGCCCCGTTCACTGCCGGCGAGGGGGCGGAGGTCGGCAATCGGGGCGTTTGGTGGCATCCGTGAGGTCTACGCCGAGATCACCTGCTCGGCAACCCACCGGGTTTGATCACCTTTTCCCCGCTGGGGGTCGGTAGCGAGCCGCCGAACCGGTGACCAGCGGGAAAGACACGACGTGGGGCGGTGACCAGCGGGGAAGAGCGGGGAGGACACGGCTCGAGACGAAGGGGCGACGCGCGCTGACTAGCCTTCGCCGTTGTGACCGCCGATCCCTTGGCTCCGCTGCTCGACCTGCCGGGCGTCACCGACAGCGTCGATGCGGCCCGCGCAGCCGTTGACGCGCTGCTAGGCAACCGCACCCTGCGGCGGCGCTCCGCGGACGTCTCCGCGGAATCGGCGCTGCGTGGCGCGTGGGCGTCGGCGTGGCTGGCCGGCACGCAGGTGGCCCTGGCGGACGTGCGGTCGGGACAGGCGACGGCAGACCCCGTCGTCCAGGGAGCGCTGCGGGCGCAGGCGGCGATCGCCTCGTTAACGGATACCTGGACGCACGCGCCGCGCCAGGCGCTGGCCCGGCTGCATGCACTGGCCGCGGCCGACCTGGTCGCCGACACCGCCGGGCTGGGCCGTCCGGCGTCGCCGCCCGAGGTTGCGGCACGTCTGGACACCCTGGCCGCGGTGCTCGGCGCGACGTCAGCCCCGGCGGTCGTGGTGGCCGGCATCGTCCACGGCGAATTGCTCTCACTGGACGCGTTCGCCCCCGTGTCGGGGGTGGTGGCGCGGGTAGCCGTGCGGCTGACGCTCGTCGAACGGGGCCTGGACCCGAAGTCGCTGGTAGTCGTCGAGGCAGGGCACCGCGACCTGCACGATGCCTACGGCGCGGCGCTGGCGGCCTACCGGCACGGCACCCCCGAAGGCGTTGCACAATGGCTGATCCACTGCGCGGACGCCGTTGTCGGCGGCGCGCGCGAGTCGATGGCGATCTGTGCGGCGATGGCCCGCGGCTGACCGCGTCCAACGATGAACGGCGCCGCAGCCGCCCGCATCGGGCATCCACGGCGCCGTCTGCACGGTCGGCCGGGTTACCAAGCGTGCCCTGTGTGCATGTCGGGCGCGGGCCGGCTATTACGCGGTCCGCGTCGACTCACCTATTGCGTGGTGGGTTCGCCGCGTGGGTGCCCGTTCGGTCGTGCGGGGTGAGGTTCGCTGGGGGCTGGACCGCCATGGACGAGGCCTCATCCGTACCCGTATTTGACGCCCCAGCTCGGTGGAGCGCAACCCCCGTGCGGCGCGTCGGCGCGCCTGGCTCAGGCGCGGTTCGCACGCCGGCGCGAGGCGTACCAGACCAGGCCCACGGCGGCGACGCCCGCACCTACGGCGGTGGCCGTCGCTGTGGGGTGCTCCGGGCGCAGACCGGACAGGCGCTGGCGCAGCGGGACGGCGTTGGAGAACAGGAGCAGCGGCCAGCCCCGCTCGACAGCGACCCTGCGCAGTGCCCGGTCGGCGTTGACGACGAAGGGGTGGCCGACCGCCTCGAGCATCGGGACGTCGGTGACCGAGTCGGAGTAGGCGTAGCAGCCGGTCAGGTCGTAGCCGCGTTCCTCGGCCAGCGCGAGGACCGCGACGGCCTTCTCCGGCCCGTAGGCGTAGCGGCCGATCTCACCGGTGTACTTGCCGTCGGCGACGAGCATCTGGGTGGCCACGACGTGATCGGCCCCGAGCATCGCGCCGATCGGTCCGACCACCTCCTCGCCGGATGAGGAGACGATGACGACGTCGCGGCCGGCCGCCTTGTGCTCGCCGATCAGCTCGACCGCCTCGTCGTAGACGATCGGGCCGATGATCTCGTGCAGCGTCTCCGAGACGATCTCGCGCACCTGCGACACGTCCCAGCCGGTGCACATCGCGGTCAGGTAGGCCCGCATCCGCGCGATCTGATCCTCGTCGGCCCCAGCGAGCGCGAAGACGAACTGCGCATAGGCGCTGCGCAGCACGGCGCGCCGGTTGAGCAACCCGCTCTGGTAGAAGGGTTTTCCGAAGGCGAGGACGCTCGACTTGGCGATGATCGTCTTGTCGAGGTCGAA
>QHCC01000138.1 GCA_003243915.1 Pseudonocardiales bacterium
CCCCGGCCTACGGCCAGCCCCAGCCCCCGGCCTACGGCGCAGCGGGCTACGGCGCGGCGGGCTACGGCCAGCAGCAGGGCTACGCCCAGCCGTCCTACGGTGCGCCTGGCTACGGTCAGCAGCAGTACGGCACGCCGCCCGCGAAGAAGGGCAAGGGCCTGCTCTACGGTCTGCTCGGCCTTGTCGCGGTGATCGTCATCCTCGTCGTGGTCAGTTTCGTGGCCAAGATCCCAGCCTCCTTGTATCCCAAGATGCTCAGCCACACGGCAGTCGAGAAATACATCGGCCAGAACTTCAGTGCGAGCGGTGTCACCTGCAATAGCGGCAAGGACTTCAAGGTCAAGGACGGCGACACGTTCAGCTGCACGGCTAGCCAGGGTGCGACGTTCACAGTCAAGCTCACGAACGGCGACGGCGGCTATCAGGTATCGAAGAACGGCTGAGGCCTGCTACGCCGCCAAGGCGGTGGTGATGGCAGCCTGCACCCGCGCGACCGAGCTCTCGATGCCGAGGTCGCCGGCCAGTTCAGCAAGTCGGCCGGCGTCCTTCGCCCGGTCGGGTAACGCGTCGTCCAGGGCAGGGATCGGCACATCGGTGCGACCGCGGACAGCGGCGGGAGCCACCCCGAGGGAGTCGCGCGCTGCGCGCACCTTGCCAGCGGCACCGGCGGGGAAGCCGTCCTCGCCGCTCTCGGCCGCCGCCACGATCGCCTCGATCGGGCCGAATCGACCCACCAGCGCCGCAGCAGTCTTCTCGCCTATGCCGGGCACGCCGGGCAGGCCGTCGCTCGGGTCACCGCGCAGGACCGCGAAGTCGGGGTAGAACTCGGCCGGCACCCCGTATCGCGCCTGGACGTCGCCCGGTCCCATCGCCTGGAGCTTCGCGATGCCCTTGGCGATGTACAGCACCGTGATCCGCTCGGTCGCGAGGGCGAGCAGGTCACGGTCACCGCTGACTATCGCGACCGGATCCTGGTCTCGGACCGCGAGGGTGGCCATCACGTCGTCGGCCTCGAAGCCCGCGGCACCGGCGGTGGCCAGCCCGAATGCCCGCAGCACGTCGAGAAGCAGCGGTACCTGGGGGACGAGGGTGTCGGGCACCTGCTCACCGCCGTCGGCCGCGACCCGGTGGGCCTTGTAGGAGGGGACGAGCGCCACTCGGAATGCCGGTCGCCAGTCCAGGTCGAGGCAGGCTACATAGCGCGACGGGCGGCGCCGTTCGATCAGCGCCGCCGTCATGTCCAGGTAGCCACGAATGGCATTCACGGGGCGCCCGTCGGGTGCCGTGATCGACTCGGGCAGCGCGTAGAACGCACGGAAGTACAGGTTGGCCGCGTCGACCAGCATCAGCTCACTCACGGAACCTGACGCTAGCGTGCCGCTCGTTCAATAGACCGAGCAGGCCGCCTCCGTGCTGCCGCGTACGACAAGCTCGGTCGGCAGCACGACGGTCGCCGGCTCGACGTCGCCGTCGATGATCGCTCGCAGCAGGCGGGTCGAGATGTCGATGGCCTGCTCGGCTACCGGCTGGTGCACGGTCGAGAGGTCCAACAACTCGGCGTTGTACTGGTCGTCGAAGCCGATGATGGCGACGTCTTCGGGTACGCGCAGGTTGGCACGCCGAATCGTGCGCAGGGCACCGTAGGCCATCTCGTCGCTCTCAGCGAAAATTGCCGTCGGCGGGTCGGGAAGCTCGAGCAGTGCTCGCGTCGCGTCGCCGCCCCCGTCGATCGTGAAGTAGCCGAGCACCTCCGACGCCGGGTCCGGGTCGATTCCGGCGTCTCGCAGCGCATCGCGATACCCGTCGCGCCGGTGCAGGGGCGGGGTGAAGCGCATCGGGTCGTCGGTGTCACCGCCGATCAGACCGATCCGTCGATGCCCGAGTGCCAGGAGGTGCTCGACGGCCTGCTGGGCGCCTCGCACGTCATCGATGCGTGAGGACAGGAAGCCAGGGCGTTCGAGGCCGAGCAGTCCGACCGGCGAACCGAGCAGAGCGAGTGCCTCGAACTCCTCGTCGCTCAGCACCAGGCTGACCACCAGGACGGCGTCGACCCGCTTGCGCATCGGCATGACGTCGAAGAAGCGTTCGCGGCCCGCCTCGTCGCCGAGGTTGTAGAGCAGCAGGTCGAAGCCGGCCTTGCGCAGCGCGGTCTCGACCGTGTCGATCACCTCGGCGAAGAACCAGCGGTTGACGAAGGGCACGACGACGCCCACCGTCGCGGCCCGGCCGCTGGCGAGCCGGGCAGCGAACGGCGAGGCGATGTAGTCCAACTCGGCGGCCGCTGCCACCACCCGATCGCGGGTGGCCGATGCCACGTCGGGAAGCCCCCGCAGCGCGCGGGAAACGGTGGCGATCGAGACACCCGCAAGCCGGGCAACGTCTTCGATGGTCGCGGCCATGGGCATCCCAACGGTTGGTGGCCTGTAAACGCTACCGCTGAGCAGGTCCAGCGACGAACGGCGGCGTGCACATGTGCTGTTGCGCCCTGGCAGACTGCTCGGCGTGCGCACCCTGTACCACAACGGCCGCATCTACAGCACGGCCGCGCGGGATGCGAGCGCGATGCTCGTCGAGGACGCTGAGGTGCGCTGGATCGGGGTCGATGACGACGCCGGGCAGCGCGCGGGTGTCACCGTCGTCGATCTCGACCAGGGGTTGGTAACGCCGGCCTTCGTCGACGCGCACACCCACGCGACGTCGACCGGACTGGCCCTGACCGGCCTGGACCTGGCCGGCTGCCACACCCTGCGCGCCGCCCTGGACGCCGTCGAGCGCGCCGCCCGCGCCGGGGGAGGCCGCCCCATTCTCGGCGCCGGCTGGGACGAGACGGCATGGCCCGAGCAACGCCCGCCGAGCGCCGCCGAACTGGACCGAGCGGCATACGGCGGCTCGGTCTACCTGGCGCGGGTCGACGTGCACGCGGGCGTGGTGTCCTCCGCACTCGCGGCGGCAGTGACCGGCCTGGAGCGCCTGGCCGGCTACCGGGACGACGGCTGGCTGACCCGCGACGCGCACGACGCCGCGCGCACCGCCGCGCACGCCGCCCTGCGCCCGGGTCAGCTCCGCGATGCCCAGCGGGCGGCGCTCGGCCACGCGGCCTCACTCGGTATCGGCTGCGTGCACGAGATGGCCGGACCGTCCATCTCCAGCTCTGAGGACCTCGCGGGTCTGCTGAGTCTGGCTCGTGAGGAAGCCGTGCCGGAGGTCGTGGGTTACTGGGGCGAGCTCTTCGGCATCGAGGCTGCGCGGGAGTTGGGCGCCGTCGGCGCAGGTGGCGACCTGTTCTGTGACGGCTCGCTCGGCTCGCATACCGCGGCGCTGCATGAGCCCTACGCGGACCGACCCGACTCGTGCGGCTCGCTGCGTTTCGAGACCGCCGACCTCGCCGAGCACATCGTCAGGTGCAGCGAGGCCGGTCTGCAGGCGGGCTTCCACGCGATCGGCGACGCGGCCGTTGACCAGGTCCTCGACGCGGTGGAGCTCGTGGCAGCTCGGCTCGGCCGACGCGGCGGCGTGGGGCACCGTATCGAGCATGCGGAGATGGTGCGCAACCCGCACCGCTTGGCGGCGTCGGGTCTGCTCGCGTCGATGCAGCCGGCCTTCGACGCCTCCTGGGGCGGGCCGGGCGGGATGTACGCGACGCGGCTCGGGACGGGCCGTGCGCGTGGTCTGAACAGGTTCGCCGACCTCGCGGCTGCGGGCGTCGACCTCGCCTTCGGCTCCGACACACCGGTCACGCCGCTCGGCCCCTGGGCGGCGGTGCGAGCCGCCGCGCATCCGTGCGATCCGGG
The DNA here is from genome assembly GCA_003243915.1 of Pseudonocardiales bacterium. Taxonomy (GTDB): domain Bacteria; phylum Actinomycetota; class Actinomycetes; order Mycobacteriales; family Jatrophihabitantaceae; genus QHCC01. The sequence goes on from QHCC01000138.1 coordinate 3,792, forward strand.
CGCCGCCATCAGCGTGCCCTCGGCGTTCACGGCACACACCCAGGCGGGCTGGCGGGCCGCCGGCCGCATCGACGAGGGCGTGCTCGCGCCGGGCGGTGCGGCCACGTTCGCGGTGTGGCGCGGGGCGCATCCAGGGACGCCCACATCGATGGGTCTGCCCGACGTCTCACCGGGGCGGGAGCTGCCCAGCTGCGTGCACACGGTGCTGCGGGGCGTCACGATCTTCGATGCCGGACTCCGCGGTGACTGAGAGATCCGCCCGCCTAGCAGGCAAGCTCGGCGATACTGGGCGGATGCTGACGCGACGCACCGCCGCCGGTCCCGGCGCTGCGGTGGTTCTGCCGCCGATTCACATCCGATGGGCGGCTCTGCTCGCCGTCGGTGCGGGAGTCCTGGGCGTCCTGGCCTTTCCGCGGTTCGGGTTCTGGCCGTTGGCCTTCTTGAGCGTGGGCGCGTTCTCGCTCGCCGTGCACGGACGCCGCAGCCGGACCGGGGCCTGGCTCGGCCTGCTCTACGGTTTGGCCTTCTTCGGCCCGCTGCTGCACTGGACCGGTGTGTACGTGGGGCCCGTGCCGTGGCTGCTCCTGGCGCTGTCCCAGGCCGCGTTCCTGGCGGGGCTGGGGGCGGCGCTGCCGCTCGTGCAGCGGTTGCCCGCCGCACCGGCGTGGACCGCGTCGCTCTGGGTGCTGCAGGAAGCGGTACGGGACCGGCTGCCGTTCGGCGGCTTTCCATGGGGCCGGTTGGCCTTCAGCCAGGCCCAGTCCCCGCTGCGTTGGTTTGCTGCCCTGGGCGGCGCCCCGCTGGTGACGTTCGCCGTCGCCCTCGCCGGTGCCGCCTTGTTCGCCGCGGTGCCCCATGCGGTCGCCGCCCGCTGGAGACCTCTCGCGCCGGCAACGGCGGTGCTGATCGCGGTGCCGGTGGTCGGCGCCGTGCTCGCTTGGCCGCTCGCCCCCGCCGCCGACCGGGATGCCACGACCAGCACCGTCGCTCTCATTCAGGGCAGTGTGCCGGAACTGGGGCTGGCCTTCGAGGAACGCGCCCGGCAGGTGCTCGACAACCACATCGCGCAGACGGCCAAGCTTGCCGCCGAGATCAAGGCCGGCACCGTCGAGCGGCCGAGCCTGGTGGTATGGCCCGAGGATGCCTCCGATGTCGACCCGTTCCAGGACGCCATCGCATACCGTGCCATCGACGCCGCGGTGAAAGCGATCGATGTCCCTGTCCTGGTGGGAGCGATCCTCCAGGGACCCGGCCCGCACCGCCGTAACGCCGGCATCCTCTGGTCGCCGACGAGCGGTCCCGGCGACACCTACGTCAAACGGCATCCGGTGCCGTTCGGTGAGTACATCCCGCTGCGCAGCTTGGCGGAGTTCGTGAGTTCTGACGCCAAGCTGGTCAGCGAGGACATGGTGGGTGGGCACGGCAGTGGCCTCGTCAGCGGTGGACCGTACCCGATCGGTGACGTCATCTGTTTCGAGATCGGCTACGACGGCCTGGTCCGCTCGTCGGTCGCTGCGGGAGCGAGACTCGTCGTCGTCCAGACCAACAATGCCACCTTCGGACACACCGCCGAGACCTACCAGCAGCTCGCGATGAGTCAGCTCCGGGCCGTGGAGAACGGCCGCACGGTTCTCCAGGTCGCCACGACCGGTGTGTCGGCAGTCATCGGCCCGGACGGCGGGATCAGGCAGCGTTCCGCGCAGCTGTTCAGCCCGGCCGTCATCGTCGCGCGTGTCCCGCTGCGCACTGCGACGACGCCGGCTACCCGGCTCGGGGTCTTGCCCGAATACCTTCTCGCCGCGCTGGCACTCGCCGCACTCGCGTACACGATCAGGCCCGAGCGTCGCAGCGCCCGACCGGCTGCCGCACCCGATCCCGAAGAGGTGGTCCGTACGTGACGCCACCCGAGCCCGCCGCCTCCCGGGTGCTCGTCATCATCCCGACGTACAACGAGCGCGACAACATCGAGTTGATCATCGGCCGCGTCCACGCCGCGGTCCCGGCCGCCGACGTGCTCGTCGTCGACGACGGCAGCCCCGACGGCACCGGCAAGGTCGCCGACGCCCTCGCCGAGGACGACGACCGGGTGCACGTGTTGCATCGCACTGCCAAGGCCGGCCTCGGCGCGGCCTACATCGCCGGCTTCGACTGGGGTCTGGACGCCGGGTACGGGGTTCTGGTCGAGATGGACGCCGACGGGTCCCATGCACCCGAGCAGCTGCCACGTCTGCTCGACGCGCTCGAACGCGCCGACCTGGTGCTGGGGTCGCGCTGGGTTCCCGGCGGCACGGTCGTCAACTGGTCGCGCCACCGTGAAGTCCTGTCCCGCGGCGCCAACCTCTACACCCGCCTGGCGCTGGGTCTGGAACTGCGTGACGCGACCGGCGGGTACCGCGCCTACCGCAGCGAGGTGCTCGAGGCCATCGACTATGCGGCCGTCGCGTCCGAGGGCTACTGCTTCCAGATCGATCTCGCCTGGCGCGCGCTACGCGCCGGCTACCGGGTCATCGAGGTACCTATCACGTTCGCCGAGCGCGAACGCGGTAAGAGCAAGATGAGCAATTCGATCGTGCGCGAAGCGCTGTGGCGCGTGAGCCAGTGGGGCGTCCAGCACCGTGGCCGGCAGTTGCGCGCGATCGTGCGCAACCGCACCCGAGGAACAACGTCATAACCGGACGTGGCCCGATGGCGGGCAGGGCGACGCGGTCTTAGGCGCTTTTGGCGCCGCGCCGCGCGCGCAGCACGTCCAGTCGCTCGGCCAGTACCTCTTCCAGGTCGGCGATCGTGCGCCGCTCCATGAGCATGTCCCAGTGGGTCCGAACAGCCTTGACCTTCTTGGCCTCAGGCTCCGGGCCGTCGATGAGCACGCCGCTCGTGCCGTCGAGGCGGCACTCCCACGTGGTGGGAAGCTCCGCCTCCTCTGAGAACGGCACTCTGAACTCGTGACCGCGCTGACAGCGGTACGCCGCGATGTTGCGGGGGGCGGGCTCGGCGCCGTACTCGGTCTCGTAGCTGACCGCGCCCAGCCGACTGCCCCGCAAGGTCCGATCTGCCATGGTGGGCTCCTTCTGGACGGAAAAAACTTGCGAAAAATCCTTGCACCTGACCAACGATCAGGACTATGTGATGATTCCCCGATCGACCAACCGCTAACATCGCCAAGCGCGCGCCGACTCAGTGAGATGCCAGCCGCGACAGCGTCCCGACGCCGCCAGGAGCCGTACTCGTGCCACGACCACTTCGCCGCCGTTCACTACCTACCTTCGTGGCCGCGCCCGATTCGGTTCCGGTCCTGAGGCGATTGCCCTCGGCACGCACCATCGGCCTCACGGTCGGCGCCGGACGGGCGGCCATCGGCGCGATCTTCCTCGCCGCGCCGGTGTCGTCGGTGCGCCTGCTCGGACTCGACACAGCGACGGCCACGCGAGTCACCTGGCTCGCTCGCATGACGGCGGCGCGTGACGGCGTCCTGGGCGCGGGCACCCTCGTCTCGTCCGCACGCCGGGAGGGTGCGGGCGGGTGGCTGCTCGCGGGTTCGGTGTCCGACGCGGTGGATGCTGTGGTGCTCGTCGCGGCACTGCGCGACGGCAAGGTGCGTGGCCGGCGAGCGCAGGCGATCACTGCGGGGGCGATCGGCGCAGCTCTCGCCGCCGCGGCGGCCGCGGTCGACGTGGTGCGTCACGGCTGAGTGGGTGCCCGGGTCGACCGCGAGCGCTCTAGACCTTCTCCGGGGCGATGTTGCCGGCCGCCTCGATCGCGCGGCGCACCGGGACCAGGGCCAGCAGAACGAACCCGATGACGAAGAACACCACGAGTGATCCGAGTGCGCTGCGGTAGTTACCGGTGTTCTGGTAGGCCAGGCCGAAGACGAGCGGTCCCAGCCAGCTCGTGCCCGAATCGCTGATCTCGTAGAAGCCGAAGTACTGGGCCTCGGCACCGCGCGGGATCATCCGAGAGAACATGGCACGCGACAGCGCCTGGCTGCCCCCGAGGACGATGGCGATCAGGGTGGCGAGCGCGAAGAACTGCCACGCCACGCCGACCGCGAGCCGGTAGCCGATGCCGACCGCCACGAGCCACATCACCAGCGAGCCGAGCACGACTCGCTTCGCGCCGAAGCGCTCGGCGAGCCGGCCGAGCCACAGCGCACCCAAGTAGGCCACGAACTGCACCAACAGGATTCCCAGCAGCAAGACGGTGTCGGACAGCTGGAGTTGCTTGTCGCCGTACTGTGCGGCGACGGTCGTGACGGTCTGGATACCGTCGTTGTAGACCAGGAACGCCACCAGAAAGCCCAGCGTGAGCGGGAAGCCGCGCATGTGCCGGATGGTGCGCGCGAGCTGTCGAAAAGCGCCGGTGACGGCGCTGCCCTGTTCAGACGTGGCGGCACCGCCGCCGATCCGGGCCGGCAGCCAACGCCGCACCGGCAGGCTGAACAGAATCCACCAGATGCCAGCCCCGCACAGCGCCACTCGCGCAAGTAACGCCTTGCCGATGAACAGGCTCAGCACGAAGTCCGCCGCCAGCAGGAGCCCACCACCGACGTAAGCGACTGCCCAGCCGACCGAGGACACCCGGTCACGGTCGTCGTGGGTGGACAGGTCGACGAGCAGGGAGTAGCTGACCACGATCGAGCAGCTGTAGCCCAAGAACGCCAGTGCGTACAGGACCGCACCGAGCTGCCAGTTGCTACCGGTGACCGCGAACATCGCGATGCACGCTGCCGCGCCGAACCAGCCGCAGCCGAGCATGAGGTCGCGCTTGCGGCCGGTTCGGTCGGCGATCGCCCCCACGAGGGGCATCAGGCCGATGAGCAGCACCGTCGATGCCGTGACCGTGTAGGCGAACAAGCTGCCCGGCGCGATGGGGATGCCGGCAACATGGATGCGGCCGTGCTTGCCCACTGCGTTCTCGGCCACTGAGGTGAGGTAGCGCGACATGAAGACGGTGGTGACGATCGTCGGGAAGGTATGGCTCGCCCATCCGTAGAGGTACCAGCCGCGCCGCTGCCGGACGGCCTGGTCGACGATCGCCGTCACTCAGTCCTCCGCGGCCGATGCGAGCCACTGCCCGCGTTCGAGGAGCAGCTCGCGCAGTACATCGGCGGCGTCGGTCATCAGCCCGTCGACGCCTAGGTCCAACAACCGGATCATCTCCGCGCGCCGGTTGATCGTCCAGACGTGGACAGGAAGGCCCAGACGGTGTGCGCTGGCGAGGTAGCGGGCATCCACGAACGGGACCCCGCCGATGCGGGCGGGTACCTGGGCGCAGCGGCCCGGTCCACGGCGAGGCCGCCGACCCAGCCACGCGGCAGCACGCAGGGCGAACGCTTCGCGGGGGCCGAGCGACGTGCACAGTCGTGGTCCCAGCACCCGGCGCATAGCTGCCACTCGGGAGCCGGAGAACGCGCCGACGCAAACCCGGTCGATCGAGCCCGTGCGGCGGATCGCGTCGATCGTCGGCCCGATGCAGTGCTCGGCCTTGATGTCGATGTTGACGCGGGCGTGTGGCCACGCAGCGAGTAGGTCGACAAGTAGCGGGATGCGCTCGCGGCCGTCGATACGGGCGTGTCGCACCTGGTTCCACGGCAGCTCGCAGACCCTGCCACGCTGATCGGTCACCCGGTCCAGGGTCGTGTCGTGGAAGGCGAGGGCGACTCCGTCGGAGGTCACTCGCACGTCGGTCTCGAGGTAGCGGTAGCCCATCACGATCGCCCGCTCGAAGGCAGCCATCGAGTTCTCGCCGCCGTCGGGCGCGAAACCGCGATGCGAGAAGGCCACCGGTGTCGGCGCATCGAGGAACGGCACAACACGATCATGCCCAATGAGTGCCTTCTGCGCCGCCGGCGCGGATCGTCGGGGTGGCGCCAGGAGGACGCGACCGGCCGATGGCAGGGCCGGTCAGCTCTTCTGCACGCCGGTGACGTAGAAGTGCCCGTCGGGCTCCTTCGTGACCTTGATCGTGACAGTCGTGCCGCCGTCAGTTGACTTGAATACGAACTGACCGGCGTTGGGATCGGTGGACTGTGCTCCGTAGAACTTGCCGTTCAAGCTAGCGGTGACCGCCGTGGGCACGCTGTTCTGATACACGCAGGACTGGGCGAAGGTGGTGAGCCCGACTTCGGCGGCCCCGATGTAGGCGTTCGCGGTCGACAAGGCGTCCGTGGTGCCCGAGCAGATGCTCAGACCACTGGGCAGCGAGCTCGGCAGGTTGGTCGGCAGGCCAGCCGAACTCGATGAATCCGACGCACTGGGGCCGCCGTTGGTCGGCACCGTCGGCAATCCCGAAGGTCCGGATGGCAGGCCCGTCGGGAGTTGCTGCAACACCCGGGTGAAGCACACCTTCCACGAACCGCCTTCTTTGACGACCGGAATCTTCGCGCTGGCCGGCTGCGGGTTGTTCGTCGACGTCGCTGTCACGTCGACGCTCGTAATGCCGTTCTTCTCACTGGAGGCACCGATCGTGTAGGTCAGGATCCGACCGGTGCTGCCCAGCTTCGTCGCCTCTCCCACCGCAAGGTCGCCCTTGCAGAGCACCTTGTTCGCCGCGTTGACGTCATTGCTCTTGCCCGCCTCCAGCAGTTTCTTCACCGCGTCCTTGGGGGTGGAGGCCGAGGCACTGGAACCGTTGAAGAACAGGAAGTAGGCGAGCACGGCCGCGGCGACGACCACGACTGCTCCGAGCCCGGCGAACAGGCCCTTCTTGCCGGTGCCCGTCGAACCGGGGCCGCCGGGTCCACCCGCCGCGCCGTAACCCGCCGGAGGGTAGCCCGGGGGTGGTGGCCCGTAACCGGGCTGCCCCGGCGGCTGCTGCGGCTGCCCCGGGTACTGCGGTGATTGACCGGGGTACTGCGGTGGCTGGGCAGGGTACTGCGGTGGCTGGCCTGGGTGCTGCGGCTGCCCGGGATACTGCGGCGGCTGCCCGGGGTACTGCGGCTGCCCGTACCCGGGTTGCTGCGGCAGCGGCTGGGTCGGGTGCTTAGGAGGCTGCTCACCGCCACCAGACTCGCCGTACGGGGGATAGATCGGGTCAGTCATGGCGCAGCCAATCTCTGGTCGGAGCTCAGGCACGGCCCAGCCGATACAGCACGCCAGGTCGTGTGCCGCTCATCGTTGAGGCGCCACGACCCCCCGTCAAGGACCGTTCGGGCACGGGCGGGCTTCATGTTCTCTGCACAACGGGAGGAATACCCCGTTCGGGCGCAGGGTCTCAGCTCTCGAGGAAGATGTTGTGCTGCCGGCAAGTGAGTTCCGAGTTGGCACGGCCGCATCGCCTCTCATGAGCAACAGCGCAGAGGCGGGCTCTGCCACCAGCGGGTTCAGAGTTGTTCTAGCTGGACCGGAAGTCCGTCCTTCGGCCGGGGCAGCGATGACCAGTCGAGGGGAATCTGGTAATCGGCCGGCACGCTCCACCGATAGCCGAGCAGCAACTGATGCATCGCAGCCTTGATCTCCATACCGGCGAAATGCAGGCCGATGCACTTGTGGACACCGTTTCCGAACGGCATCCAGGCATTGCGGTGCACCTTGTCCTCGCGCCGGTCGTGGGCGAAGCGGCCCGGGTCGAAGCGCTCCGGATCGGGCCAGTACTCCTCGAGGTGGTGGACGCCGTAGAGGTTAACGCTCACATAGGTATCCGCCGGCACGAAATGCCCCATCAGTTCTGTGTCGCGAACCGTCTTGCGCATGACCCCCGGTACCGGAGTGATGAGCCGCATCGACTCCTTCATGACGAGATCGAGTGAGACGAGCTTGTCGATGTCGTCGTAGCCGAGTGTCGGCGTCCCCACCGCCCGTGATTCGGCGCGGCACCGCTCCTGCCACTCCGGGTGCTTGGCGAGGTAATAGGCCATCGACGTAAGGGTGATCGTGCTGGTGTCGTGCGCGGCCATCAACAGGAAGATCATGTGGTTCACGATGTCGTGGTCGGTGAACTGCTCTCCGCCCTCGCCGCGCGCGTGGCACAGGGCGCTGAACAGGTCCTGCGCGTCGCCGGCCCGCTTTGCCGGTAGGTGCGGGTACAGGAAGCGCTCCAACGCCGTGCGCCCCGCCAAACCGCGTGCCCAGCGCAGGCCAGGCACCGGGAAGCGCACGGCTGCGGTCCCGGCCCGCACGCAGTCGACGAGTGCCGTGTTGAGCCGGTCGGCGCCCACATCGAGTTGCGCGCCCATGAACGTCCGGGTGGCCACGTCGAGGGTCAGCTGTTTGACCGTGGGGTACACCCGGATCTCGCCTCCGGCGGGCCAGCGCGCCATACCGTCCGCGATCGCGGTGTTCATCGGCTCGAGGTAGCCGGCCAGGCGGTCGCTCGTGAAGGCCTGCTGCATGATCCGCCGGTGCAGGTGGTGCTCCTCGAAATCGAGCAGCATCAACCCGCGACGGAAGAACGGTCCGATGAGAAACGACCAGCCTGCCCCGCTGCCGAACGCATGCGAGCGGTTCTGAAGTACCTCGCCACACGCGTCAGGCCCCTGTGCCGTGACGACCTTCAAGCCGAACACCCGGATCCACGACACCGGACCGTAGCGGTCGTAGCGCTCCCGACTGGTGGTCAGCTTCCCAGAGATGAACTGTGCTGTGTAACCCAGAAGCGGCAGGCCACCGTCACCGGGAACCGCCGCGGCGCGATGGTCGCTCTCGCGCGAGTCGATCGCCATGTGTCCTCACAAGTCGATGCCCTGCATATGGTGCGTACCCTAGACTGATAACGACCGTTGTCAACACTGGTGGGAGGGATGGATGGCGACATCCGAGGCGCGCCCGTACCGCGGAATCGCGCCCGAGCAGCGCCGCAACCTGCGGCGCCGGGCGCTGCTCGAGACCGGACTGGACTGCCTCGCGGAAGACGGCCTGTCCGGCGTCAGCGTGCGCTCGATCTGCTCGGGCGCACGCCTCACGCCGCGCTACTTCTACGAGAGCTTCGACGACCTGGACGCGTTGCTGGTGGCCGTCGTCGATGCCGTCGCCGCCGAGGTTGCCGAGCGCGCCCTCGCGGCGATCACCGCCGCACCGGACGACCTCGGCGCCCAGGTGCGCGCCGCCGTGGACGCCGGCTACGGAGTCGTAGCACGGGATCGGCGAAAGGCGAACGCGTTGCTGGTAGCAGGGGCTGGACACGGCCCCCTGCGCGACCGCCGGCAGGAGATCGTCATGCAGTACGCCGAACTCGCGCTGGCCAATCTTCCGCCGCTCGGCAAGCTGACCGCCACCGATCGCCGGCGGGCCCGAAGTACAGCGCTGTTCCTGATGGGCGGGACGGCTGAGTTGATCGGCGCCGTACTGTCCGGATCGCTGCGGCTCTCGCGGGCGCGAGTCGTGGACCAGCTCACCGCGCTCTGGGTAGGACTGCTCGCACCGCCAGGGCCCTGATGTGCCGCGGTCACTAGTCAGGTGATCTTGCCGCGCGGAACGGCGGTGAGCAGCACCGCCGAGTCCTCGATCGCGTGCAGCGAATGCCGCGCAGACGGGATCTCCACGAGGTCCCCGGTGCGGGCCTCCCACGAGTCCGGCCCGGCATGAAGTTCGACCCGGCCGCTGATCACATAGAGGGTCGCCTCGCCCGGGTTCTCGTGTTCGGACAGGCTCGCGCCTGCCGCGAGCGCGACGACGGTCTGCCGCAGCACGTGCTCGTGACCGCCGATGACGGTCGTGCTGGCGCGCGCCGAATCGCTGCGTCGGGCGGCCTGCAGCTGCTCGCGTGCGAGCGCGTCCAGGGATAGCTTCCGCATCTCGAACCTCCCACTATCGCTGGTGCCGCCCCACCGACCAGGGCGTCCCGCCGAGGAACGACGACGAACCGTCGAGCGTGGTGCCGGGGCCGGCTGTACCAATTCGGGCGCAACGAAACCCTACAGTTTTCCTCGGCGGCCGGACGCGCCATCCGTTGTGCCGAGATCGGTGGCGCGCCGTAACAGCTTCAGCAGAGCTCGCTGGTCTGCGGCTGAGAGACCGGCGACGGAAGGAGACCCATTGAAGAACTTCGATCGCATGCGCTTGGTCAGCTGTTGCCCGGTTGGCGTGAGGTGCACTCGCTTGACGCGTGCGTCACTCGGATCAGCAACGCGACAAACGAGCTCGCGCCTCTCCAGACGATCGATCAGCCCGGTGATGTTCGAGGCGTCGCACCCGAGCCGGTCGGCGAGTTCTCCCATCGACGGCTGTTCCCGAGACAGGTTCCACAACACCGCAACCTGTTGGCCAGTCAGGCCGAACTCCTTCGCGCGTTCGTCGGCGAGGTCCTGCCATTGGTGGACTAGCTCGTAGACCGAGTACACGATGGCTTCCGATAACTCGGCCGCCGACGGGTTGGGGTGAGGCGTCGGCTGTCGCATCGTCTCAGCTTACCCGAACCCCTTGACGTGCCAAGCATTTCTCAAGTAGCTTGATACATCAAGGAGTAAGTTGATACATCAAAGAACTTGCTCCGAGAAGTGGAGAGACGGTGGCCGCACAGGTTGCTCCGCCGCGCCCGATGCTGGGCGCGAAAGAGGTGAACAAGCGATTCGGAAAACGGACGGTGCTCCGCAGGCAAAGTCTGCAAGTAATGTCCGGCGAAGCCGTCGCGATCGTCGGCGAGAATGGGGCAGGCAAGTCGACCCTGCTGAGAATTCTGGCCGGGGTGTTGGCCCCTGACAGCGGCGAGGTTCAGATGGTCGGCAGGCCCGGCTATAGCCCGCAGCAGCCGGGCCTACTCGACCTGCTCACGGTGGATGACCACTTCGCCCTGTTCGGAGCCGGTCTGGGACTCTCTCCGACCGACGTGCTGCCACATGGACGCTCCATCCTGCGCAGCCTTGGCTACCGGCCAGAGCCCGAGCGTCCGGCGAAGTTCATGTCAGGAGGGAACCGCCAGAAGCTCAATCTCGCGCTCGCACTGCTCGGTGAACCAGAGGTGCTCTTGCTCGATGAGCCCTACCAAGGGTTCGACTTCGGCACGTACGTCAACTTCTGGGACAACGTCGACGGATGGCGAAGCGCAGGCAAGGCAATCGTGATTGTCACGCACACGCACATGCTCGCGGAGCTCGAACGGGTCGACCGGACCATCGAGATTCGTTGGGTCGATCCCCACGTCACCGACGAGGTGGCGGTATGAGCACGACGCTGCGGCTGCGGGAAGCAGCGTTGAGCGCGGGGCGCGACCTAGGTCGCCGGCGGGTCGCCATGGCACTGCTGGTCTGCCTCCCACTTGCCTTCTATGTCAGCACACTGAACTCGGCGGCGGCTCCGGGCAAACTTTCGTTCAGGGTCGTTGCCGGGGCACTCGGGATGGCCTGGGCGATCGGGAGCGCCGCCATGTTTCTCCTCTCCGGGGCCCGCCGCATCGACGAGCGGTTGGTGCTCGCCGGTTACTCCCCATGGGAACTACTCCTCGGCCGGGTTGTGCTGCTCCTGGGCTTCGCAGCCGTCCTCGTCGCTGTGTTCGGCACCGTCATTCTCACCACCTCGGATTTCCGAGAGCCTGCGCTCCTTCTCGCAGCGCTGCTCGCCGTCGGCGTGGCGGCGATACCGCTCGGCCTCGCCATCGCGTCGGTGGTGCCGGGTGACCTCGAAGGCACCCTTGTTCTCATCGCCGTCGTCGGCGTCCAGATGAGCCCGAACCTGCCCGTGTGGATGCCGAGCGGGGGCGCCATCAAGCTGGCCGTATCGGCATGGAGGGGTGACGGCGCGATCCTCGCCCCGCTGATCGCGATCGCACTGTGGAGCGGCGGCCTGCTCGGCGCGGCCATCTTCTGGTGGCGCCGGCGCCTTCCCGGCGTTCGATCTCCCGCGTTGTGCCGTGCGCCCGCCATCGGGATACCTGCGTCACCCGAATAGGCGTGCGGTAGTGGCGTCAGGCGCACCGCCCACTTCTACTCAGTCCCCGGTGCGGCGCGGATTCCTCACGAACCTGAAGGGCACACCATGCCGGTCGCCGACGTCGGATCCCGTTGCCTGGACTACGTGCGCCGGGGGAGTGGTGAGCCGCTGCTGCTCATCCAGGGAATGCCGGCCTGATCCCCGGCGCGAGGCTAGTGGCTCTTGACGGTCTCGGACACCTGTTCTGGTGGGAGCAGCCGGACCCCGCCGCCGGGCTCGTCCGGGCCCACTGCTTCGGGTGAGGGCACATCTGAAAGGTCGTCGGCGTGGGCGCGGAGCACGATGCCGAGCACCGCAGCCACCACCGGGGAACCAAGACCCGCGGCGAGGAACACCGCCCGCAGCCCGAAGGGTCGACGCTGGCATCCGGAGACCTGCCGTAGGGTCGCGGCGATGATGTCGAGAATCGAGGCCGCCCGATGAGTGTTCACACCCGGGCCGTAAGGATGTCGTCGGTGCGTGCCGGGATAGGCCTCGCGTCGATCTTCGCCCCGAACGTGTCGGCGAGGGTCGTAGGTTACCCGCCCGCTCACAACAACCCGACCGCCCGCATGATGGGGCGCCTGTTCGGTGTGCGCGAGTTGCTGCTCGCGTGGCTGGTACTCGAGGCCGTCCGTGATCCCGAGGGTCCGTCGCCGTCAGTCTTCGCCGTGCAGGCCGCGATCGACGCTGCCGATGTCGCGGTCCAGAGCTGGCCGTTG
>QHCC01000139.1:0-14390 GCA_003243915.1 Pseudonocardiales bacterium
GAGGGGGCCCGTCTGGCGCGGGGGTTGCGGGCGGGGGCCCGCCGGGCGAGGGTGCTCCGGACAGCGGTGCGCCACGTGCGGGCAAGCGAGTGGTAGCCGCTTCGGCGGACCAGCCGGCCGGAATGTCAGTCGGCTCGCCCTGACCGGTCGGCGCGACCGAGCGCCGGCGGTTCCAGTACTCGTCCAGCGAGAGCCGTCCTGCCGCAAGCTCGGCGTCGAGCCGACTCAGCTCCTCGTCGCTCACGCCACTTGCCCTCCGAAAGCCGCATCGGTCATCACCCGCCGAATGGAGGATAGCCGCAGGGCAGTCGGATGGGGATTCGTGATCAGTCCGAGGGGCACCACACGTCGCGGATATGTCGTCGAACACCAGGTGTCGCCCGACACTACGTGTACGGACGGCTCGCTGCGTTCGGGTCGACGGGCCGGCGCATGACGGCCAGCACGTCTTGGTGGTTGGCCCATTGCGCCTCGGTGCAGCTGACGATGCGCAGGTCTGCGTGGCGCAGCACCGCAGCAACCACCCACGCCGGCCTGCTCACGCTGAATCCATAGCTGCCGAGGGCGTCGTCGGCTGGCATGAAACCGAAGCCGGCGTGGTCGTAGTCGTCCAGCGCGCTGTGGACTGCGGATTCGGGGTAGCCATAGTGTGCGCCGCGCCGCATTCGCTCCGCGACGAGTTCACCGTGGGTGGTCATGACCAGGACGCCGCCTGGTGCGAGCAATTCGTGCAACAGATCCAGAAATTCCCACCACCGGGGCTGGTCCAGATGCGTGAACAGGGAGCCAACCCAGATCAGGTCGTAGCGTTCGCCGAAAAGCTCGGCGCCGGGCGTGAGGCTGGAATACACACCGGTCGCAGCAAAGGTCCGCGCGCAGAAGTCCACCCCGTCTGAGCGGATGTCTGCACCGGTCAGCCGCGCGTCAGGAAACGCTGCGCGCAGCCACCGCATCACCCGGCCGTGCCCGCAGCCGAAGTCGAGCACGTGTGCCGGCAACGGTGCGCGCGCGGCGAGCAGCGCCAACCGGATCGCCTTGAGGGCTGACTCCCCCACGGCGAGATAACCCGCGACGTCACCATGGGACATCGCCTCATCCGGACTTATCGTCTCGTCTACGCGGACGTCGGTGTGGGCCAGCACTGCCGGCAGCCGACCATCAGCGGACGTGACGAACTCGAGTGAGGCTGTCGCCGCAGCGCCGCGCTCCCCGCCTGCGCTGTTGCTGGCCAGCTGGGCGGTGATGGGCGCTGGCGTCATCGGCGCACGGCTCGTGGCCGCCACTGCCGGGACCCTCGGCTCGGCGTAACCGAAGAATGTCAGCGCCTCGCCGAAGGCCGATTCACAGGCCGCCAGGACGGCCGGTTCCAACTCGGTTCGCCAGCGGCCGACAGACAGCTGCGCGGTGTCGGTGGTGCGGTGCTCGGCCATCGACGCGGTCGGGGTGATCGCCGCCGTGAGCATCGCGGTGATCCGGGCCGGATCGTCGGCCAGGTCGAGGTAGGCCAGCACCCGCGCGAGGATTCGCTCCGGTTGCTCGACAAGGTCCTCGTAGCGCACCACGAGCGAGCCCGGTCGGGTCCGGGTGGTCGCCAGAATCAACTCGACCCCGGCTTGGAGGACTCCCGGCAGCTCGGCATCTGTGGCCGCGTGCACGGCATCGAAGGCCTTGAAACCCCGCCGGCGGTTGACCTCGAGGATCGAGCAGACCATGTCTCGGAAATCCCGGACGAGGATGATCTCGCGCGCCTCGGCGAAGAGCTCGAGGGGGAATCCGGCCGCGACCGGCCGCGTCTTCTCGGCGAAATAACGCGGCGCTGATAGCCCCTGCGCGCTGGCGACAGCACGATAGAACGCGAGAAGCTGCTCGCGTGCGTGCGCTGCGGCACGCTGCACGTGATCACCGCGGAACCAGGCGGCCAACGGTGGGCTGCCAAATGGATGCTCCAGCCCCCACCAGCTCCCGTCCTGCCACGACGCGAACGCGGCGGGCTGATCCGCTCCGTGGGGCCGGGTAACGGCCGACCGGAACCCCTTCTCGAAGAAGCCGACGGCGTTCAGCTCGTAACCCCATTGGTGGTGACGCACGATCGCCGGATGCTGGCCGAGCACGTGCAGCAACCAGGACGTCCCCGTCCGGCCGAGGCTGGTGACGAGCAACGGATTCATCTCGGTGCGCGGCGGCGCGGGCAGGCCCCTGGACCGGTGCCCGATGATGTGTCCGAGGCTGACCGCCCGGCCGTCGCTCAACTGCGCGGACACCTCGAGCCGGAAGTCAAGGGGCAGCCCGGGCAGCGCGACGACGGCGTAAAACCCTGCGGTCGAGCCCGCCGCCAGGTGCGGCAGCGCCGCGGGAACGTCCGGTCGCGGAACGTGCATCGAGGCCTCGCTGACGGTGGCGCCGTCGCAGCGCACGTCGACTGCGACAACCTCGGCGGACGTCCCGACGGCCCACCCCGCCACTTCGATCAGGTAACCGGTATCGGACGTCGGCGACACCGGAAGGTCGATGCTGAAATCCTTCAGCACCGCCAGCGCGTGTGCGTTGCGCGTCACCTCGAGGATCTCCACCTCGGCGATGAGCGTGGGCTCGGGGGATGTCATCGCGACACAGGATGTCGTCGCGTCGCGGCGTCGAGAATGGACTTCAGCGCCGCGCGTCCGGCACTCTCGGACATCGCGGAGATCGCCACTCCGATGATCTTCGCGGCACTGCGGTATCTGACGTGGAAGTGGTACGGATCAGCCGGGCTCGCATCGGGCGCCACGCGTCGATACAACTGCACGCCGTCGACACCGGCGGGCGCCGCTGCGTAACCGAGCGCGGCCTCCCACATTCCCAGTGTCGCGAGCATGACCGCGGCCGCCTGCGGGTCACGACAGGCGAACACCGAGCCTGTCATTCCCCACGTAGGTGAACTCAGCCCCTCCGTCTGGCCCGAGGTCGCACCGCAGGCAGTCAGCAGCTGCCGTTCGAGCCCGTAGATGACGCCTAGCTTGGCCGCACTCATCGGGGTTGCCGCCCCGGTGAACCGAGGTACCACGCTGCCCGACCTGACGGCGCCGAGCGGGGCGTCGACGGCAAGATTGCGCACGTTGCGGTGCAGGTGCCCCAGTGCCAACGCCGATCCCGGCAGCGCGAAGACGGCGACGCCGAGCAGGATCGCGGCGGAGCGACTACGCGGGCGGGGCACCCGTCGCCGGGACGACGCGAGCAGGAGCGGCCGCTCGATCGTCATCCACGACACCGTCGCCACGACCAGCGATATCGCGCTGACGACCGCGAGGGCGATGCCGAACCGGACTAGTGGCGAGCGGCCCGACAGGGCGGTGAAGTTGAACAGGAAGTTCAGGGCCACGACGTGATAGAGGTAGATGCCATAGCTGATCCAGCCGGTAAAGCGCATCGGCAGCGCTTCGAGCGGCCGGCGCACCCAGTCGGGTCCGAACGTCAGCCCGAACAGCACGAGGGCCAAGAGCGCCGAGGCGGTGGTGTGGTCGACATAGTGAATCCACAGCGCGGATCGCTCCGGCCGGGCCTGGGCAGCGGTGACGACGTGTCCGACGAAGGCGAGGCCGGCCACGCCGGCGGCGATGCACACGGTCGAGATGCGCTCGGTGACCCACTGTGACCGCAGGACGCCGGCCCGGTGCCGGACGACGATCCGGGCCAGCAGGAT
This sequence comes from Pseudonocardiales bacterium, assembly GCA_003243915.1. GTDB lineage: Bacteria > Actinomycetota > Actinomycetes > Mycobacteriales > Jatrophihabitantaceae > QHCC01. The sequence continues at coordinate 3,680 of QHCC01000139.1, forward strand.
GCCGAGTGCGAATGTGAACAGAAATGCCGGGAACTGCACGACGAGCAGTAGCCGCATGTACTCCGCGGACGCAGGCACCCCGACCAGCGGGCTGGTCCGTTCGGTGACGCTGTGCACCATCGCCCCGGTGAGCCCGCCAAATGAGTGCAACGCCAAGTAGACCCATATTTCGGTGAACGCCAGGCAGGCCATCAGCGTGGGCAATGCGCGCCGGTGAGTGAACAGTCGCACCGCGAACGGCAAGGCGAGATAGAACAGCATCTCGATGCTCAGCGTCCAGTACGGCCCGTCCATGCCGTTGAAGTCCTCCGAGGCCACCGGCAACACGTGCTGGAGAAAGAGCAGGTGCGCGCCGACGTTCCACGCTCCGAGCGAGCCGCGTACCGACTCAGCAGGCACCAGGTGAGATGGGATGAACAGCGCGAGCAGCACCACGATGCTGAGGTAGTACGCCGGGACCAAACGGGTGAGCCGCCGGGTGAAGTACCGCCGAAGACTGGGCGGCCGGGCACCGGTGACTTCGGCGGCGAACCAAGGCCGGGCCAGCAAGAATCCACTGAGCAGGAAGAACAGGTCGATGGCCGAGCCGAGTCGTTGGAGCACGAAGTCAACGCTGAAACCGAGCAGGGCGATATGGGGGGACCCCGACCACACCCACGCGTGGAACACGACGACGGAGATGACCGCGACGGCACGTGCTCCATCGAGATAGGCCTCGACGGAACCACTCGGGCTGCCCTCGACGTGGCGTTGCATCCAGAGCCTGGCGCGCCCGACTGTTTGCGGCGGGTCTGCGGGGCCATCCCGGGCGGGGCGTAGCGATTCCAACGTGGTACTCAGCGACGGCTCCTCGGGACGCCGGACGTACCGGGCGGATCGAAGGTACCCCAACGTTGCTCGGCCAGCCCTCCGGCAGCCGCCCGCGGCTGCTCTGCCTGGACGCCCGGACCGAATGAGCGATTCGGTTGTGCCGAACCGACCGACGTCATCGTCCGAGCCGATATCGTCATCGGGACAAACTGCGCCGCTCGTGGCGCTGACTGGGAGCCAGGTAGAACGTTCTGATGCGAAATCCTCGGCCGGTGCTGCCATGGGCCGCGCATCGGCTGGGTTCGTTGATGATCGTCGCTTGCGCCGCCGCCCTTGCCATCACCGCTGTGGTCTCCGCTGGCGGCGTGGTGGCCCAACCACAGCCCGGTCCCGGTGCCCCGGTCAATGACAGCTGCCGCGAAGTCACGGTCTCGCCCCCCACCACCGTCCTCAGCGCGCAGAGAAGACGCCAACTGGGGCTGACGCATTGGCCCGACACCCAGCCGGGCGTGCTGCGTCTGGCAGACGGTTCGTACCGTTTCCTCGCGTCTCAGGGGCAGGGTGAGGGCCGCAATGTGCAGCAGCAGGTCATCACTCTCGGATCCCTGGATGCCACCGCGCACCGGGCGAGCACCTCGACGGTGGCTGGAGTTCCGACGGGGCACTACCAATACGTAGGAGTCGGCCAGGTCTATCGCGATCCCGCCACCGGCGAAGTCCTGCAGACCATCCACCTGGAGCGCTTGCTGCCCGGCCACCGGGCGCATCCCTACTACACCGAGATCGGCTTGGGCCGCGTCGACCCCACGACCTACCGAACCACGTTTCTGGGTGTGGTCGTGCAGTCGGCTCTGAGTGACACCGGCGCCACGCGTGCCGGGTTCACCGTCGACCTGGGCACGCCTTCCCTCGTGGCACCGGGTGACGGCTACCTGTACATGTACTTCGGAGATTTCTCCGCCGATGGTGCGGGACGCCCGCGCGCGACCAGCCTCGCCGCCGCCCGGACCCCCGTCACCGACGCCATCACCGCCGCGCAGGCCGGCACCGTCACCCCCTGGCAGAAGTACGTCGACGGATCGTGGTCCTCGCCCGGCAATGGCGGAGCCGCCACCGATCTGCAGCCCGGCCAACGCGCCAACTGGGAGCCGAGCGCCGCGTACAGCCCCTCGGGGCGAACGACACTTCTGGTCGCTCCCGTTTCGCGCGAGGAGATCCGGCTGAGTCACACCACCAGCTCCGGCTGGAGCCGGCAGGTCACGCTGTGGTCGGATCGCGGCAAGTTCGACGCGTATCCGGTGATCGTGGGCGACGGCCTCGATCCGGCCCAGCCGGGACGCACGTTCTACGTCTACTACTTGCAGTGGCAGGACTCGCGCACCCGCGACTGGACCACCGCCGTCCAGCTGCGGCGCACCGTCACCTGCCACAGCACCTAATGGTCTGTCCACCCGCGGGTTCAGCTCTGTCGTCGTCCAGTGCACGTCGGGCGTGCCCGTGCTCTGGGTCTCGCGGGCCGAGGCGAGCAACTCGGAGACCAGCTGGCCGAGGAGCGTGTGCTCGCGCTTCTGATGCAGCGTCAGAGCGCGAGGAACCGAAGGATCCAGATAGAGCGTCGTGCGCCTGCATCTGATGCTCGTTGGCCACGCATCAGATGCGTCAGTCCTCCGCCTGGGCGTCGATGCCCGCTTCGGCGCGCTGCTCCGGGGTGATCTGCGCCGGGGCACCGGTCAGTGGATCGAACCCGCCGCCCGTCTTGGGGAAGGCGATGACATCGCGGATCGACTCGGTGCCCGACAGCAGTGCGCAGATACGGTCCCAGCCGAAGGCGATGCCGCCGTGCGGCGGCGCGCCGTAGCCGAAGGCGTCGAGCAGGAACCCGAACTTGCTGCGCGCCTCTGCGGCGTCGAGGCCCATCACCGCGAAGACCCGCTCCTGCACGTCGCGGCGGTGGATACGGATCGAGCCGCCGCCGATCTCGTTGCCGTTGCAGACGATGTCGTAGGCGTAAGCGAGCGCCGGGCCAGGATCGGTGTCGAAGGTGTCCATCGACTCGGGCTTGGGCGAGGTGAAGGCGTGGTGCACGGCGGTCCAGGCGCCCGAGCCCACCGCGACGTCACCCGACGCCTCGGCCTCACTCGCCGGCTCGAACAGCGGTGCGTCGACGACCCACACGAAAGACCATTGCGCGTCGTCGATCAGACCCCCACGCCGGCCGATCTCGAGGCGGGCCGCTCCGAGCAGCGACTGCGCGGCCTTGGCCGAGTCGGCGGCGAAGAACACGGCATCACCGGGCTGGGCGCCCACCTGGGCGCCGAGCCCGTCCCGCTCAGCCTCGGAGAGGTTCTTGGCCACGGGTCCGCCCAGCTCGCCGTGCTCGCCCACCAGCACGTAGGCCAGCCCCTTGGCGCCGCGCTGCCTGGCCCAGTCCTGCCACGCGTCGAGCTGCTTGCGGGGCGAAGCGCCGCCGCCTGACATGACGACTGCACCGACATAGGGGGCCTGGAAAACCCGGAACGGCGTGTCCTTGAAGTAATCGGTGCAGTCCACCAGCTCCAGCTCCAGGCGCAGGTCGGGCTTGTCCGAGCCGTAGCGCGTCATCGCCTCGGCGTAGCTCATCCGCGGGATCGGGGTGGTGATGTCATGCCCGATCAGGGCCCACAGGGCCTTGAGCACGTCCTCGGACAGCGCGATCACGTCGTCCTGGTCGACGAAGCTCATCTCGACGTCGAGTTGGGTGAACTCCGGCTGGCGGTCGGCGCGGAAGTCCTCGTCGCGGTAGCAGCGTGCGATCTGGAAATAGCGTTCCATGCCGGCAACCATCAGCAACTGCTTGAACAGTTGCGGCGACTGCGGCAGGGCATACCAGCTGCCCGGGCGCAGCCGCGCGGGCACCAGGAAGTCACGCGCCCCCTCTGGGGTGGAGCGGGTGAGGGTCGGGGTCTCGATCTCGACGAAGCCCTTGTTGTAGAGGACGTCTCGGGCGGCGCGGTTGACCTGGCTGCGCAGCCGCAGCGCGGCTGCGGGCGCCGGGCGGCGCAGGTCCAGGTAGCGGTACTTCAGCCGGGCCTCCTCGCCGACCTCGCTGTGTTCATCGACCTGGAACGGCAGTGAACCAGCCTCGTTGAGAACGTCCAGCCCGGACGCGACCACCTCGATCTCGCCGGTGGGGATGGCGGGATTCACCTTTCCCTCGAGCCGCTCGCGCACCTCGCCGGTGACAGCGACCACCCACTCGTTGCGCAGATCGTGCGCGACGTCAGCCTCGCGCAGCACCACCTGCACAATGCCCGACACGTCGCGCAGGTCGATGAACGTCACGCCGCCGTGGTCGCGTCGGGTGGCCACCCAGCCGGTGAGGGTGACGGTCTGGCCGGCGTGTGACGCGCGCAGCGTCCCGGCCTCGTGCGTGCGGATCACTGCGGCGGCTCATCCCGTTTGACGGTGACTGGGTTGACGAGCACCCGCGGCCGGAGGTCCTCGGCCGGAGGCATCCAGGTGGCGAAGTCGGCCGCCACCTGCTCGCCGGTGCGGATGTCCTTGACTTCATGCGGTCCGTCGGCGCTCGGAAACCACACGAACGGGATGCCGCGGCGCTCGGCGTAGCGGATCTGCTTGCCGTACTTCTGGGGTGTCGCGGCCACCTCGGTGGGAATTCCCCGGGCCCGCAACAGTTGGGCGAGAGCATCGCACCCGGCCCGGGCCTGCTCCGTCGGCAACGCCACCAACACCGCCGACGGGACCGAGCGCGACCCGACGAGCAGACCCCGCTGGAACAGCGGCATCAGCAGGCGCGTGACGCCGAGTGAGATCCCTACGCCGGGATAGGTGCTCCGGCCGTCGCTGGCCAGCGAGTCGTAGCGCCCGCCGGAGCAGATGGAGCCGAGCTGCTCGAAGCCGGCCATCCGGGTCTCGAAGACGGTGCCGGTGTAGTAGTCCAGGCCGCGGGCGATGCTCAGGTCGGCCTGGACAGCCACCCGCCGGCTGCTCAGCCCGGCGCATCCCTCGATCACCGCGCTCAGCTCACCGAGACCCACGTCGAGCAGCGGGTGGGCGACGCCGAGCGCCCAGACCCGCGACACGAACGACGTATCGGCGCTGCGGATCGCGGCGAGCTGCAGGCACTTGTCGGCCTGCTCGGTGCTGAGCCCGGCCTCGGTGACCAGCAGCGCGCCGACAGCCTTCGCCGGCATCTTGTCGAGCTTGTCGACGGTGCGCATGACCGCCGCGACGTCGGGCGCCACGATGCCGCGGTAGAACCCTTCGATGAGCTTGCGGTTGTTGACCTGCAGCCGCAGGGCCGGCAGGAACGGCAGGGATGCCAGCGCTTCGGCCATCACCCGGGCTACCTCGACGTCGTGGTGGAACGGCAGCACGTCGCGTGCAACGACGTCGATGTCGGCCTGGGTGAACTCGCGGTAGCGGCCCTCCTGTGGGCGCTCGCCGCGCCATACCTTCTGGATCTGGTAGCGCCGCAGCGGGAACTCCAGGTGCCCGGCGTTCTCGATCACGTAGCGGGCGAAGGGCACAGTGAGGTCGTAGTGCAGGCCGAGCGTCGATGAGGACGGGGCCGGGGGCTCATCGTCTGGTGCGGCCTGCAGCCGTCGCAGGACGTAGACCTCCTTGTCGATCTCTCCCTTGCGCAGCAGCTCTGCCAGCGGTTCAGCCGAACGGGTCTCGACCGAGGCGAAACCGTGCAGCTCGAAGGTGACCCGCAGCTGGTCGAGCACGGCGAGTTCGACGGTGCGCTGCGCCGGTAGCAGCTCGGGGAATCCGGACAGTGAGACGGTCATGCGGGGTCCCCGGCAAAGGGCGAGCGCAGCGAGCACTTTGGCGGGATTCTCATGGGAGGTCCTGCAGGTAGGGGTTGGTGGCGCGCTCACGCGCGATCGTGGTGGACGGTCCATGGCCGGGGTGCACCAGCGTGGTGCCCTCCATCGGCAAGATCACGTCGCGTAGTGAGGACTCCATCGCCGCCATCGATCCGCCGGGCAGGTCGACCCGGCCGATGGAGCCGGCGAAGAGCAGGTCGCCGGAGAACAGCACCGCGGCGTCCGAGCCGGTCAGTCCGAACACCACCGACCCCGCGCTGTGCCCCGGGCTGTGCTGCACGCCGAAGTCCAGCCCGGCCAGCGAGACCGTGTCGCCGTCGCCCAGTTCGCGCACGTCGTCGGGCTCGGCGAAGGTGAGCGTGCCGAACAGCGGGGTGCCGACCGGCATGCCGACGCCGGACCAGGGGTCGCTCAGCTGGCCGCGATCGGCCGGGTGGATGTAGGCCGGCACATCGCGGGCCTGACAGACCGGCAGCACCGAGAAGGTGTGGTCGAAGTGGCCATGGGTGAGCAGTACCGCGACGGGGTGCAGGCGATGCTGGGCGATGATCTCGTCCAGATGCGCCCCGATCCCGATTCCGGGGTCGATGACGACGCATTGCTCGCCGGCGGCGGGAGCGACCACCCAGCAGTTCGTGGCGGTCGCGTCCGACGGGAAACCCGCAATGAGCACGGCCAGGCACTCCAACTGGATCAGGACGGTCGGGAAGCTTCACCCTACCGACCGGCGTCGGGAACCTTCTCATTGCTGACACCTCGGGGCATATCCGTAGACTGCCGTGGACTCTTGTCGACCTAGGCCCCACCCGGCCCCCCCGCATGCAACTGGAGGATCGTTTCCGTGCCGACGAACAAACAGCGCCGTGAGGCCGCCCGCCGGCACCTCGAACGTCAGTTGCAGCGCCGCGAAGAGCGCGAGGCCGCCCGCAAGCGCTTCACCCTCATCGCCTCGATCGCGGGCACCATCATCCTGATCGTCCTGGTCACGGGCTTCATCGTCATCGTCAGCCACGATGGCAAGAAGACGAAGGCGGCGGCCAGCGACCACCCCACCGTGTCTTCGCCGACCGGCACGCCGGCCTCCTCGCCGACCCCCGCACCGTCGACATCCGCGCGCCCGGCCAAGGGAGCGTCGGTCAGCTTCGACGGCGTGACGGTCAAGGGGGCGGCCGATCTCGGCGGAAGACCCGGGGTCACGGTGAAGGCCGCGACGGCGCCCACCAAGCTGGCCTACAAGGACCTCGTCGTCGGCAAGGGCAAGGCGGCGACCCCGGCGTCGATGATCACCGTCCAGTACGTCGGCGTCCTCTACAAGACCGGAAAGGAATTCGACTCGTCGTGGACGAGAGGGCAGACTGCCCAGCTCTCGTTGTCCCAGGTCGTGAAGGGCTTCACCCAGGCCATCGGCGGAACCGCGGGGGTGCCGCCGATGAAGATCGGTGGGCGGCGAATCATGATCCTGCCCTCGTCGCTGGGCTACGGGCCGAGCGCCCAGGGGCCGATCCCGGCCAACTCGACACTCGTGTTCGTGGTCGACCTGAAAGCCATTGCCGGCTGAGGCTAGCGGCTCGCTCGGGCTGATCTGCGCGGCGATATACCGCCGCACCTGCTCAGGCCGAGGCCTGGACTCGGTACACGTCATAGACCCCTTCGATGGTGCGGATGGCGCGCAGCAGGTGGCCTAGGTGCTTGGCCTCGGCCATCTCGAAGGTGAAGCGGCTGACCGCTACCCGGTCGCGGTTGGTGTTGACGCTGGCCGAGAGGATGCTGACCCGCTCGTCGGACAGCACCCGGGTGACGTCTGACAGCAGCCGATGCCGGTCGAGGGCCTCGACCTGGATCGAGACGACGAACGTGGAATCGGCTGACGGCGCCCACTCGACCTCGACGAGGCGTTCGGCCTGCTCGAACAAGGCGGTCGCGTTGGTGCAGGTGCGCCGGTGCACCGACACGCCACCGCCGCGGGTGACGAAGCCGAGGATGTCATCACCAGGCACCGGCGTGCAGCAGCGGGCCAGCTTCACCCACACGTCGCTGACACCCTTGACGACCACGCCGACGTCGCCACCGGAGCGCCCCGTCGCCTCGTCCGGCGCGTCGACAGCTGGGATCATCGCCTCGGAGATGTCCTCGACCGCGCCCTCGGTGCCGCCGAGCTGGGCGACGAGCTTCTGCACGACCGACTGGGCCGACACGTGCCCCTCACCGATCGCGGCGTAGAGAGCGGTGATGTCGGCCAGGTGCATCTCGCGCGCGAGAGTGAGCAGCTGATCACCGCCCATCAGCCGTTGCAGCGGCAGGGCCGCCTTGCGCATCGCCTTGGACAGGGCCGTCTTTCCGGCGTCGACGGCGTCCTCGCGGCGCTCGCGGGCGAACCACTGCCGGATCTTGGTGCGCGCCCGGGGTGACTTGACGAAGCCCAGCCAGTCACGCGACGGCCCGGCGTTCTCGGCCTTGGACGTGAACACCTCGACGGCGTCGCCGTTGTCCAGGGCGCTCTCCAGTGCGACGAGCTTGCCGTTGACGCGCGCTCCGATGCAGCGGTGGCCGACCTCGGTGTGCACGGCGTAGGCGAAATCGACGGGCGTGCACCCGGTGGGTAGCGCGATCACGTCACCCTTCGGGGTGAACACGTACACCTCGCTCGCGCCGAGGTCGTAGCGCAACGAGTCGAGGAACTCCTCGGGCTCCTGCGCCTCGCGCTGCCAGTCGAGCAGCTGCCGCAGCCAGCCCATCTCGTCCGAGACTGCCGACGGCTCGGCCGCGGCGACGTCCTTGAGTTCCTTGTACTTCCAGTGCGCGGCGATGCCGTACTCGGCGGTGCGGTGCATCGCGTGGGTGCGGATCTGCAGCTCGACCGGCTTGCCGCCGGGGCCGATAACGGTGGTGTGCAGGGATTGGTACATGTTGAACTTCGGCATCGCGATGAAGTCCTTGAACCGGCCCGGCACCGGCTGCCAGTTGGCGTGGATCACCCCGAGGGTCGCGTAGCAGTCGCGCTCGCTCTCGACGAGGACCCGGATGCCGACCAGGTCGTAGATGTCGGTGAACTCCCGGCCTCGCACGATCATCTTCTGGTAGATCGAGTAGTAGTGCTTCGGTCGTCCGGTGATGGCGGCCTTGATGGTTCCTTCGCGCAGGTCGGTATTGATCCGCTCGATGACCTCGCCCAGGTACGTGTCGCGCGAGGGTGCGCGCTCGGCGACCAGGCGCACGATCTCGTCGTAGCGCTTCGGGTACAGCGTGGCGAAGCTGAGGTCCTCGAGCTCCCACTTGATCGTGTTCATGCCCAGGCGGTGCGCCAGCGGGGCCAACACCTCCAGCGTCTCTCGAGCCTTGCGCTCCTGCTTCTCCGGCGGCAGGAAACGCAGCGTGCGCATGTTGTGCAGTCGATCCGCCAGCTTGATCACCAGGACGCGCGGGTCGCGGGCCATGGCAACCACCATCTTGCGGATCGTCTCCGACTCGGCGGCCTCACCGTATTTCACCCGGTCCAGCTTGGTGACGCCGTCAACGAGGTGGGCGACCTCGGCGTCGAACTCGGCGGTGATGTCGTCGAGGGTGAGCCCGGTGTCCTCGACGGTGTCGTGGAGCAGGGCCGCGACCAGGGTGGTGGTGTCCATGCCGAGCTCGGCCAGGATCGTGGCCACGGCCAGGGGGTGGGTGATGTAGGGGTCGCCGCTCTTGCGCAGCTGGCCGCGGTGGCACTGCTCGGCGAGGTCGTAACCGCGTTGCAGCAGGCGGGCGTCGATCTTGGGGTGCGCGCCGCGGTGGATCGCCAGAAGCGGCTCCAGCACGGGCTTGACCGCCGACTGCCGCGGCGAGTTGACCAGCCGACGGGCCAGCCTGTCACGCACCCGGCGGCGGTGGACCGCGTTGCCCGAGGCCTCAGCCACCTCTGGCGGCTCGGCGAGCGCGGCAGAGGCCATCACAGCGCGCTCGCCGATGGCCTGGGCCAGCTCGACCGGTTCCGATTCGGACGACACTCCAACGGCAGCAACCGATGACGCAGCGATGCCGGCCGGGCCGGGATCGGCGTCCGCGTGGGAGGCGGCAGCGTCCGTCGTCAGCGAGTTCCCCTCTCCGAGGAGGTCTGCCGCCAAGTCTACGGGTCGACGCGCCTGCTCAGACGCGCAGCAGCGCGTGCACCGGTGCCACTCCGGTGAGCCGGGAGCGCCCGTCGAGGAACCCGAGTTCGAGCAGGACGCCCAGGCCGGTGACGGTGGCGCCGGCCTGCGCCAGCAGGTCGGCGCCAGCACGCAGGGTGCCGCCCGTCGCCAGCACGTCGTCGACCAGGTAGACCCGCATCCCGTCGAGCACGCCGACAGGCACCTCGAGCTCCGCCGAGCCGTATTCGAGTTCGTAGCTGCGGCGCATTGTCGGCGGGGGCAGCTTGCCCGCCTTGCGCACGGCCACCAGGCCACAGCCGAGGTCGCGGGCCAACGCGCCGGCAACCAGGAAACCCCGCGCCTCGACGCCCGCGACGAGGTCGACCGGCCCGCACCCGCTCACGTGATCGCCCAGTGCCCCGATGGCGGCGCCGAAGGCCTTCGCGTCGGCGAGCAGCGGTGCGATGTCTTTGAAGACGATGCCGGGTTGGGGGAAGTCCGGCACGTCGCGCAGCAGCGCGGCAACCGCGCCCGCGATCTGCGGGCCGGCGTCCCCGCAGGGGAGGGTCACTACTTGCGCTTGGGACGCTGCGGGCGCGCCCCGGGACGCGGCGCGGGTGCTGGTCCACCGGCGCGGCGCGCGCCGCTGGTGCTCGGCCGACCGTTGCCGGTGCGGGGGGGTCCCGCGCCAACCCCGGCCAGGGCCGGCTGGGCCGCGGCAGCGACGGCCTTGGCAGCTTCGCTGCTGCGCTTGGCCACCACCCGCCGGGTGAGCGCCTTGTATTCCGCCTCACGTTCGGTGAGCTCGACCACGACGGGGGTCGCGAGGAACAGCGACGAGTACGCGCCGGACGCGAGCCCGACGAACAGGATCAGCGCGAGGTCCTTGATGGTGCCCACACCCAGGATCCCGGCTCCGACGAACAGCAGTCCGGCTACCGGCAGCAGCGCGATCAGCGA
>QHCC01000139.1:14503-14631 GCA_003243915.1 Pseudonocardiales bacterium
ACCGTGGACGGCGTGACCTCGAAGCCGACGATGGAGTAGATGCCGCCGGCCACGATGAGGTCGTGCACCAGCGCGAGAATGCCGGCCGCGGCCATCCGCCACTGGTAGCGGATGGCGATGTAGATCGA
>QHCC01000140.1 GCA_003243915.1 Pseudonocardiales bacterium
GTCTTGTTCTTGTACTTGTGAATGCGGATCTTGGGGCCCTTGGTCTGGGCGAGCACCTCGGCGGTGACGGCGACCTTGGCCAGCTTGACGGCCTCGTGGGTGACTGCCTCGCCGTCGACGAGCAGGATCGCCGCCAGCGCGACCTCGGCGCCTGGCGCCGCGTCGAGCTTCTCGATCTCGAGCACATCGCCCACGGCGACCTTGTACTGCTTGCCGCCGGTCTTGACGATGGCATACATCGCGGGATCCACTCCTTGGCTGGCTGGGCCTTGCTGTGACTGATGCGGACGCGCGGCCTGTCGGGCCCGCGCGTGGCGGCGGCCCACCGCAAGATGGGCCGCCCTACAGATTACGGCACCGTCGGGCGGCGAGGCAAAACGCCGCCTCGAATCACCCTACGGTCACCGGCGGTCCGGCCGGCCGGCTGGCTGCCCGGCGCCGCCTTGCTGCCGGCCGCGCCTCGACCGGCTCTGCGTCGTCGGTCTCGACGGGCTCCGGCTCGCGCGCCGCTCCGGGTCCGGTATCGCTCAGATCGACCTCGCCGACCTGGGTGTGCAGCAGGTGCTCGAGCCCGAGCGGCTCGGGGTCGACGAACGCGGCCTGTGCCGGTTGGAGCTCGACCGGCGGGGCGTCGACCAGCTTGGCGTCGACCGGCGCGGGGTCGACCAACTCGGCGTCGACCAGTTCGGAATCGAGGACGACTGCTGCCAGGTCGTCGTCCGGGGCGGCCACAGTGCTCTGCCCTGCTCCCGCTACCGGGCCGTCCGCGGGTTCTTCGTCGGGATGCGCGGCCCGGTGGATCGCGGCGATCGCGGCCAGCCGCTGCTCCTTGTGCTCCTCGGGCTCGAGTTCGAGGGATTCGGCCGGCTGCTTCGAGCCGCCGCGCTTACGTCTGGCCTTCGGCCGGTCGTCATCTGACTCCTCGCCCGGTGACGGCGTCCTGTCGACGGGTTCGGCGTGCAGGATGACTCCGCGGCCGTTGCACACCGAGCACTGCTCGCTGAAGGCCTCCAGCAACCCCTCGCCGACCCGTTTGCGGGTCATCTGGACGAGGCCGAGCGAGGTGACCTCTGCGACCTGGTGCTTGGTGCGGTCGCGGCCCAGGCACTCGGTGAGCCTGCGCAGCACGAGGTCGCGGTTGCTCTCGAGGACCATGTCGATGAAGTCGATGACGACGATGCCGCCGACATCGCGCAGCCGGAGCTGGCGCACGATCTCTTCGGCCGCCTCGAGATTGTTGCGGGTGACGGTCTGCTCCAGGTTGCCGCCCGAGCCGATGAACTTGCCGGTGTTGACGTCGATGACGGTCATTGCCTCGGTGCGGTCGATGACGAGAGAGCCACCGGAGGGCAGGTACACCTTGCGATCGAGCGCCTTCATCAACTGCTCGTCGACCCGTAGGTCGTGGAACAGATCAGTGTCGGCCGTGTGTCGCGACGAGCGCTCGCCGAGATCCGGCGCCACGCCCTCGATGTATTCCGAGACCGTCTGCCAGGCATCGTCACCCTGCACGACCAGCCGTTTGAAGTCCTCGTTGAAGACGTCGCGCACCACGCGGATCGCGAGGTCGGGCTCGCCGTGCACCAGCGTCGGCGCGGAGGAGGTCTTCTGGGCCTTCTTGGACATCTTTTCCCACTGCGTCTTGAGTCGCTCGACGTCGTGGGTGAGGTCCTCCTCGCTGGCCCCTTCGGCGGCGGTGCGAATGATGACGCCGGCGTCCTCGGGCACGATCTTCTTCATGATGGACTTGAGGCGGTGCCGCTCGGTGTCGGGCAGCTTGCGGCTGATGCCGGTCATCCCGCCGCCGGGCACGTAGACGAGGAAGCGGCCGGGCAGCGAGACCTGGCTGGTCAACCGCGCGCCCTTGTGCCCGATCGGATCCTTGGTGACCTGGACGAGCACGACGTCGCCGGACTTGAGCGCGTGCTCGATGGCCCGAGACTTGCCCTCGAGGCCCGCGGCGTCCCAGTTCACCTCGCCGGCGTAGAGGACGCCGTTGCGCCCCTTGCCGATATCGACGAAGGCGGCCTCCATGCTGGGCAGCACGTTCTGCACCCGGCCGAGGTAGACATTGCCGACGTAGGACGTGGCGCTGGCTCGGGTGACGTAGTGCTCGACGAGGATGCCGTCCTCCAGCACCGCGATCTGCGTGCGGTCGCCGTTCTGACGTACGGCCATGACCCGGTCGACGGCCTCACGGCGGGCCAGGAACTCCGACTCGGTAAGGATGGGTGGGCGGCGCCGACCGGTGTCTCGGCCGTCCCGGCGGCGCTGGCGCTTGGCCTCCAGCCGGGTCGAGCCCTTGACGCCGCGGACTCCGTCGTCGCCGTCGTTGGCCCGCTCGGCCCTGTCGGCCCTGTCGGCCCTGTCGGCCTTGTCAGCCTTGGCTGCCTTGGCTGCCTTCTCGCGGGGCGCGCGCACATGCACGACCGTGTTCGGCGGGTCGTCCTCTGCGCCGTCGGTGCCTTCGGCCCCCGCGCCACCGGCCGAGCGGCGCCGGCGCCGGCGCCGGGTGCCAGTGGACTTGCCGCCGTCCTCGCCCTCGTCACCCTCGGACTCGCTTGCGGCGGCTGCTTCGGCGCTTTCGCCACCGTCGGTGGCGTCGTCGGCTGCTGAGGCCGGCTCGGCCGCGCCGTCATCGTCCTCGCGGCCATCCTCGGCGCCCCGGCCGGCGCCGCCCCGGCCGCGACGACCGCGCCGTCGGCGGCGACGGGCTCCGGTGGCCTCCTCGATGGCGGCCTCTCGGACGTCGTCGGGTTCGGCTGTCTGGTCCTCGGCCGCCTCGGCCACGCTGATGTCGGCCTCGGCAGGGGCGGGCTCGACCGACATGGTCGGCGGCGGTCCGGCAGCGGCTTTCGCGCCGCGTCGCGCCCGACTCGGTGCCTTGGCCTCGCCAGGAGTCACGAACAGCACCGACGGCGCAGCCAGGATGGGGCCGGCGGCGCTGGTGGCGGCCGTGTCGTCCGGCCCCATAGGATCGATGGGCGGGGCCTTCTTCGCGGTGCGCTTACGCGAGGCCTTCGCTGCCGAACCAGCCCCCGCTGCGGTGCTGGGCGAGGGGCTGCCTTCTGGGACGCTGCCGTCCGGGGCGCTGGTATCTGGCGCGCTGGGGGCGGCCTGAGCTGTGCGAGTGGCCGCATTGCGGGTGGCCGCCTTGCGAGCGGCCCGTTTCGCTGGCGGGGGCGAGTCCTCGGGCGCCGCGGTGAACGTGGTGGGAGCCACCTTCGCCGGTGCCTTCTTCGCGGTCCGCTTGCGGGGCGCCGGCGCGGCCGCGGCGCCGGGGTCGGCGGTGCTCTGGCCCGCCGCTCCAGCGGTGGGTTGGGCGGGCGCCGCAGTCTTCTTCGTGGCTCGCTTGCGGGGTGCGGACTTGGCCGGTGCTGTTTGGTTGGAGGCTGGGCTGGGGGCGGTGTCTGAGTTGTCGGGTTCGAGCATGTGCTCGGGTCACTCCATTTCGGGCCCCCGGGCGCGGGCCGCCGCAATTGACGGAACCGCGACCGCACGGAGGCGGTTATGGCGAGTCCCCGGGCCGGGGAGCTCGCGAAGTCTCGTGGTTACGACGCCGTTTCGGCCGCGATCCGGTCGGCGGCCAGTGGGTCACCGACCGCACCCGCGTCATCGAGCGGTCCCTGCGCCACGCGTACCGCAACTGGCGGCACATCGAGGGCGAGACCGGCGACAGTACGCAGTGCGGCAAGAACGTCGTCGGGTCGTACAGCGGGAGTTACCTGCCGGACAACCAGGTCCAGTATCGCACGCCGCTCCTGATCGGGTCCGATCGCGGCGCCCGACACGACAGCGGACAGGACCGGGCTGCGCGCGTCCACCGTCCGCTGGCCGTCCTTGGTCGGCCGCTGGACCGCCACCTCGTCACACGCCAGGAAGGCCTTGATGGCAGCGGTGGCCGTCTCGGCGCTGACGCCGGGCAGCTCGATCCGCCAGGCCGACGCGTGCATCCGCTCGGGCAGCGATCCCGAACCGGCCGGAACCGCCTCGACGATGTCCAGCCCAGCCGGCAACGCCGCGTCGATTGCCGTGCGCAGCGCCTGGATGTCGACCTCCCGGGTCAGTCCGATCTCCAGGTACTCGGCCTCGCTCGCGACACCGGTCGGCGCCGCGCCCACGTAGGAGATCTTGGGATGTGGTGAGAAGCCCGCCGAGTACCCCATCGGCACCTGCGCGCGCCGCAGCGCCCGTTCGAACGCGCGCGCGAAGTCCCGGTGCGAGGTGAACCGCAACCGTCCGCGCTTGGCGTAACGCATCCGCACCCGCTGCACGACCGGCGGCGGGGGCGGTCCTTCCGGGACGCGACGGGCCACCTACCTACCGCCGCCGCCCTCGATCAAGACTTCCGGCCCGCGAGCGGTAACAGCTGACGGCCGGTGGGGCCGACCTGGATGTCGGTGCCCAGGTTCGAGCACACGCCGCAGTCGAAGCACGGCGTCCACCGACAGTCGTCCTGCTCGAACTCGCCGAGCG
>QHCC01000141.1:0-4111 GCA_003243915.1 Pseudonocardiales bacterium
TGAAGATCAAGATCGAGCGGCCCAACGAGGCGGCCGCCCAGTCGATCTTCAGCCGCTACCTGGTCGCCGACCTACCCCTCGACGAGGCCGAGGTGGCGAGCCTGGGCGGCGGCGATCGCCAGAAGGCCGTCGACGCCATGATCGAGCGCACCGTCGAGGAGATGTACCGGGGCAGCGACGAGAACCGCTTCCTCGAGGTCACCTACGCCAACGGTGACAAGGAGACCCTGTACTTCAAGGACTTCAACTCTGGCGCGATGATCCAGAACATCGTCGACCGCGGCAAGAAGATGGCGATCAAGGATCTGCTCACCACCGGCCAGCGTGGCCTGCGCATGCAGCACCTGCTCGCCGCGTGCGTCGACGAGTTCCGCGAGAACGAGGACCTGCCCAACACCACCAACCCCGACGACTGGGCCCGGATCTCCGGAAAGAAGGGCGAGCGGATCGTCTACATCCGCACCCTCGTCTCGGGCAAGGGCAGCGACGCCGGGCGCGCGATCGACACGGTCGGCAACACCGGCCAGTACCTCTGAGCACCCTGCAGGCGCTGCTCGTCTTCGTCGCGGGCATCGCGGCCGGCACCATCAACACAGTCGTCGGCTCGGGCACCCTGATCACGTTTCCCGTGCTGCTGGGCATCGGCCTGCCCCCCATCACGGCGAACGTCTCCAACACCCTCGGGCTCGCGCCAGGCTCCTTCGTAGGGGCTTACGGATACCGCCGCGAGCTGGCCGGGCAGCGCGAGCGCTCGATCCAACTAGGTGCCGCCTCGGTGATCGGCGGCGTGATCGGTGCGGTGCTGCTGCTGACGCTGCCCGCCGGTGCGTTCAAGGCGATCGTGCCGGTGCTGATCGGTCTGGCCCTGCTCCTGGTGGTGCTCGGGCCTCGGATATCGGGCTGGCTGGCGAACACGCGGCACGTCACGAGCACGCGGGTGAGCCCGCTGATGTGGCTGGTCACGCTCGGGGCGGGTGTCTACGGCGGCTACTTCGGCGCGGCACAGGGCGTGCTGCTGATGGGCCTGCTCGGCTTGCTGCTGGCCGAGTCGTTGCAACGGCAGAACGCGCTCAAGAACGTGCTTGCCGGGCTGGTCAACGCCGTGGCCGCTGTCGTTTTCATCATCGCCGCGACCGAGCACATCAACTGGGCCGCGGCGGGCCTCATCGCTGCGGGTTCGATCATCGGTGGCCTGCTCGGCGCCCGGGTCGGGCGGCGCCTGCCCCCCGCGGTGCTGCGCGGTGTGATCGTGGTCGTCGGCGTCGTCGCGATCGTCAAGCTGTTGGTCTGACGCACTAGTGTCGCTACTTTCACCTGTAGGAGGGCTCGCTGTGGGCATCGTCATCGGCATCGTCGTCGTGGTCATCGTGCTGTTGCTCGTGTTCTGGGTGATCGGCGGCTACAACGCCTTGGTCCGCGCCCGCAACGCGTTCAAGAACGCCTTCGCGCAGATCGACGTGCAGTTGCAGCGACGTTTCGACCTGATCCCGAACCTGGTCGAGACGGCCAAGGCCTACATGGCGCACGAGCGCGACACGCTCGAGGCCGTGACGCAGGCGCGGGCCAGCGCTATGGCCGGGCTGAGCGCGGCCCAGGCCAGCCCAGGCGACCCGGCCGCGATGAAGCAACTGTCCGACAGTCAGGGGGCGTTGACCTCGGCACTGTTGCGGTTCAACGCCGTGGCCGAGGCCTACCCCGATCTCAAGGCCAGCCAGAACATGATGCAGCTGACCGAGGAGCTGACCTCCACCGAGAACAAGGTGGCGTTCTCGCGCCAGGCCTTCAACGACGCGGTGATGACTTACAACAACCGGCGCGAGACGTTCCCCACTAGCCTGCTGGCCGGCATGTTGCACTTCGCGCCCGCCGCCCTCTGGGAGATCGCGCCTGATCACCCAGAGACCCGCGAAGCCCCGAAGGTCCAGTTCTAAGTCGCGCTGTCGACAGGTAGCGCAGTGAACTTCTTCGAACGCCAACATGCTGCCCGCGGGACGACGGTCCGGCTGGTGCTGCTGTTCACCGCCGCCGTGCTCGCCATCATCATCCTCGTCGACGTGGTCGTGCTGATCCTGGCCCGGCCGCCGGACGCGGCATCGGTGATTCCGCTGCTGATCGGTGTGTCAGTCGTGACGATATCGATCATCGCCGGTGGGACGCTGTTCAAGATGCTCGCCCTCCGGGCGGGTGGCTCGGCCGTGGCGCTGTCGGTAGGTGCGGTGCCGATCGACCCCACGACCAGCGACCCTGCGCTGCGACGCTTCGTCAACATCGTCGAGGAGATGTCGCTGGCCTCCGGCGTGCCGGTGCCGCGGCTGTTCGTGCTCGAGAAGGAGCCGGGCATCAACGCCTTTGCCGCCGGCTACACCCCGGCTGACGCCGCGATCACCGTGACCGCCGGCGCGCTGCAGCAACTCAATCGCGACGAGCTGCAGGGCGTGATCGGCCACGAATTCAGTCACGTACTCAACGGCGACATGCGCTTGAACGTCAGGCTGATCGGCCTGCTCAACGGCATCCTGCTGCTCGGGTTGATCGGCATCCGAGTGCTCTACTTCGGCGGCGGCCGCGGGGGTGACCGCAAGGGCGGTGGCGCTCCGATCATCGTCATCGCGATCGCCTTCACCATCCTCGGCTTCGCGGGACGGTTCTTCGCCAACCTGATCAAGGCCGCGGTGAGCCGGCAGCGGGAGTGGCTGGCCGACGCGTCGGCGGTGCAGTTCACCCGCCAGACGACCGGGCTCGAGGGTGCCCTGAAGAAGATCGCGGGGGTGCCGACCGGCTCGGCGCTGACTGACGCCCGCGGGGCGCAAGAGGTCAGTCACATGCTCTTCGGGGAGGGCGGCAAGTCCTTCAGCCAGCTCTTCGCCACTCACCCGCCGTTGTACGAGCGGATCAAGGCGCTCGATCCGGCGTTCCGTCCGGAGGAGATCGAGCAGCTGCAAGCGCAGTGGCAGGCCGCCCCGCCCAACGGTCAGGCCGAGGACGTCTCCCTCGGCCTGGCCGGCCGTGCGCAGATCCCGCCACCGCAGGCTCCTCCGACGCCTGCGGCCACCGTCCGAACGACTGCGGCCGAGCTCAGCGCGCGGGTCGGCACGCTCACGCCCGAGGACCTCGAGCGCGGCGCTGCCCTCAGCGCCCAGATCCCGCCCGAGCTGCGGCAACTGGCGAGCCAGGGCAGCACGGTGATACCTCTCGTGCTGGCGATGGTGCTCGACTCCGCGCCCGCCGGCAGGGCCGCTCAGCTCGAGATCGTCGCCGACCGGATGGGCTCACCCGCCGCCGCTGCAGCAGCCGGTCTGGCCGATCTGTTCGCGGTCCTGCCGCCGCAGTTGCGCCTGCCCGTCGTGAGCATCGCGGCGCCGCTCATCGCCGCCCACCCGAAGGGCACTCTGGACGTCCTGGTCCCCACGCTGGAGGATCTGGCCCGCGCCGACGGGTCGATCTCGGTCTTCGAGTACTGCCTGACTCGGCTGATAGCGGGCTACATCCGCGACGCGAAGGACCCGGCGGCCAGATCCAGGCCGGGCCGCACGGACGTGCGGCGCGTTGACAGCGCAGCGTTCACCCTGCTGGCCGCGGTGGCTGCGACCGGCAATGACGACCCGGCCGCCGCGCAGCGGGCATTCGGTGCGGCGGTGGCTGCCCTCCTGCCCGGTGCCGCCGTGCCCTACCAGCCGCCGATGGACACCTGGCGCGTCCTGGACGGGGTGTGGGCGCCCCTGGACGGGGTCGACCCGGGCTCGAAGCAACGCCTGATCGAGGCGCTCGTGATCGCGATCCGCGACGACGGCGACCTCACCCTGAACGAGGCAGAACTGCTGCGCACGACGTGCGCTCTGCTGCATTGCCCGCTGCCGGCGTTCGTGGCCTAGCAACCTGTGGTTGCGCCCGCACGGGCGTTGCCGGCCGGACGCCACACCTGGACGCCGTAGCCTGAGCCCGTGAGCGTGCGACGCGTGATGGGCACGGAGGTGGAGTACGGCGTAAGCCTGCCCGGCCAGCCGACGGCGAACGCGATGCTGCTATCGGCCCAGGTGGTCAACGCCTACGCCAGCACCCTGCCAGCCGGCCGGGCGCGCCGGGCCAGCTGGGACTTCGAGGAGGAGTCGCC
>QHCC01000141.1:4175-4354 GCA_003243915.1 Pseudonocardiales bacterium
AACGGCGCCCGGCTCTATGTCGATCACGCCCACCCGGAATACTCCAGCCCGGAGGTCACGAACCCTCTCGACGGCGTGCGCTGGGACAAGGCCGGGGAATTGGTGATGCTCACGGCCGCGCGGCGGGTCGCCTCGATGCCCGGCGTCAACGCACCCATCAACCTCTACAAGAACAACAC
>QHCC01000142.1:0-8073 GCA_003243915.1 Pseudonocardiales bacterium
ACATCAACTACACCAACGTCTGCCTGACGGCCTGCAAGTTCTGCGCGTTCTATCGCGCGCCGGGCCACGCCGAGGGCTGGACGCACGACCTCGAGGAGATCCTGCGCCGCTGCGGCGAGGCCGTCGACCTCGGCGCGACGCAGATCATGCTGCAGGGCGGCCATTCCCCCGAGCTCGGCATGCAGTGGTACGAGCAGACCTTCAGCGCGATCAAGAGCACCTACCCGCAGCTGACGCTGCACTCGCTCGGCGCGTCCGAGGTCGTGCACATCAGCAAGACCTCGCAGCTGAGCTTCGCCGAGGTGATCGCCCGCCTCAAGGCGGCCGGACTTGACTCTTTCGCCGGTGCCGGCGCCGAGATCCTGGTCAAGCGCCCGCGCACGGTGATCGCGCCGCTCAAGGAGTCCGGCGAAACCTGGCTCGAGGTGATGGAGACCGCGCACGGCCTCGGCATGGAGTCGACCGCGACGTTCATGATGGGCACCGGCGAGACCAACGCCGAGCGCATCGAGCACCTGCGCATGATCCGCGATGTCCAGGACCGCACCGGCGGCTTCCGCTCGTTCATCCCGTGGACGTACCAGCCCGAGAACAACCACCTCAAGGGCCGCACGCAGGCGACGTCGCTGGAGTACCTGCGGATGATCGCGGTGGCGCGGCTGTTCTTCGACAACGTCAACCACCTGCAGGGCTCGTGGCTGACCACTGGCAAGGACATCGGACAGCTCACGCTGCACTACGGCGCCGACGACCTGGGCTCGGTGATGCTCGAGGAGAACGTCGTTTCCTCAGCCGGTGCGAGGCATCGCTCCAACCGCACCGAGCTGATCGAGCTGATCCGCGGTGCGGGACGCATTCCCGCCCAGCGCGACACCCTGTACCGCCACATCAGCGTGCACGACGACCCGGCCGAGGACCCGGTCGACGACCGGGTCCACTCGCACTTCGCCTCCACGGCGCTGCCGCTGCTGCCCGTGGCCGCCGGCTGAGCCCGGCGGGAGCGCGGCTAGAGCCACATCGCGGCGAAGGCCTTTCGCGACCGACGAGCTCGTCCAGGAAGTCTCAGGCTTGCAGGTCGACGGAGGTGCGCCGGCCAACCTGCCCCTCCCCGCGAGTGTCGCCGTCGGGTCGAGTGGTCAGTTGGAACGGACCACTCGACGCGTAAGTGACCACTCGCGGGGGCCGCTAGTGTCGCCGTCGTGTCGCTGCTCGTCGCCATCCCGTTCGGTATCGCCTCGGCGATCGCTTACGGCGCGGCGACCGCCGTGCAGCACCAGGCCGCGCACACCGGAACCGGCGCGGCCGATGCCCGCGGGTTAGTGCGGCTCCTGCGCGACCCGCGCTGGCTGCTCTCGATCGGCGGCGACACGGTCGGCCTCGTGTTCCAGGTGATCGCCCTCGCCACGGGTCCAGTGGTGCTGATCCAGCCGTTACTCGTGCTCACCCTGCCGGTGTCGCTCTTCGTCGGCTACCTGCTCGGCGGCCCCGGCCCCCGGCGTGGCGACTACCTCGCGTGCCTCGCGCTCATCGGTGGCTTGGGCGTTTTCTTCGTCCTGCTCGGCACGCCGGGTGCCGGGCGCGAGCCGCACCCGCGGGCGATCATGGTGACGGTGGTGATCGCGCTGCTGGCCGGCGGGGCACTGTGTGCCCTGGTCAGCCGGCCGGGGGCCTCGACGCTGCGCGCGGGCGTGTACGGCGGGGTGGCCGGTGCCTGGTTCGGGACCGTCGGCGTGCTGCTCAACGCCTCGGCCACCCAGTTCACCGATCACGGCGTGCGCGGCCTGCTGCACGCTGCCGGCCTGGCGCCACTGCTGGGCGTGGCGGTGATGGGTGCGCTCGGCATGACACTGACCCAGGTCTCGTTCCAGGTCGGATCGCTGGCCGCGAGCTTCCCCGCCAACAAGTCCGCGGACCCGGTGGCCGCCGTCGTCCTCGGTGCGGTCCTGCTGCACGAGCGGGTGCCCACGGGTGGACTCCACGTGTTCGGCTATCTCCTGTGCCTGTCCGCCATCGTCGCCGGTGCGGTGCGGCTGGCGGCACCGGCGCTCGGGGCGCGGCAGGACCCGAGCGCCGCCGAGCCCGAAGGTCGATAGTGTCGCGTGTCGGCGGCCACGTCGGCGATCCCGCGCTCACCTGACCGGTGCAGGCCCGGCAGTCGGGCACAATGACGGCTGATGAGGACCGGGCGGCGCGAGCGGGCAGTGCCTAGCGTCGCGGCGGACAAGCAGCCGCGTGACGTCGCCACGATGTTCGACGGTGTGGCGCAGCGTTACGACGTCACCAACACCGTGCTGTCGATGGGCCAGGACCGCAGGTGGCGGCGGCGCACCCGGCAGTGCCTCGAACTCGAGCCGGGCCAGTACGTGTTGGATCTGGCCGCAGGTACTGGAGTCTCGACGGCGGAGCTGGCGCGCTCCGGCGCGCACGCGGTCGCATGTGACTTCTCCTTGGGCATGTTGCAGGCCGGCCGTGCGAACCGGCGGCGCAAGCGCGTGCCGTTCGTCGCGGGTGACGCTCTGCATCTGCCCTTCGCCGGGGCGGCGTTCGATGCCGCGACGATCTCCTTCGGCCTGCGCAACGTCGCCGACGTACCAGCCGCACTGGGCGAGTTGGCTCGCGTCGTGCGACCGGGCGGGCGGCTGGTCGTGTGCGAGTTCAGCCGTCCGGTGTCGCGGCCGTTCCGCTTCGTCTACCTCAACTACCTGATGCGGGCACTGCCGTGGCTCGCCCGTCGGGTCGCGTCCAACCCCGATGCCTACGTCTACCTTGCCGAATCCATCCGGGCCTGGCCGCCGCAGCAGGAGCTGGCCCGCACGATCGCAGCCGCCGGTTGGACCGACGTGCGCTACCGCAACCTCAGCGGCGGGATCGTCGCGCTGCACCTGGCCGAGCGTCAGCCGTTATCGCGGTGACCTGTTCGGGTAACCGCATCCTGACTAGGTTCCCTCGCGGGGCACTAGCGTGGCAACAGCGGCCCGCCGGGTCGCTTCCGACGGCGAAGGAGCATGGATGAGCATCAACGACGATGACATCGCCACTGGTGGCGTGGGTGGCGCGGGTGGCGGTGCCGGTGATGGTGGTGCTGACGGCGGTGCCGGTGACGGCGGCGCGGATGGCGGTGCCGGTGCCGGCGGTGCTGACGGTGGCGCTGACGGCGGTGCCGGTGACGGTGGCGCTGACGGCGGTGCCGGTGACGGTGGCGCGGGTGGCGGTGCCGGTGACGGCGGTGCCGATGGCGGTGCCGGTGACGGTGGTGCCGATGGCGGTGCCGGCGGCGCTACCGGCGTCTGATCGGTGATTTCCCGCGGCGCCGCAGGCGACCCGGCGCTGAGCCGCTGCGTCGCCTGCGGCGTCGACGAGTTCGGCTCCGAGTACTGGGGGCGCGCTCCGCTGCTCTCCCGCGCAGCCGAACTCGCCGGCGGCTTCGACGATCTGCTCGACCCGTCGGCGGTCGACGAACTGATATCGCGCCGCGGGCTGCGCACGCCGTTCGCGCGAATGGCCAAGGACGGCAACGTCCTGCCGCCCAGCACGTATACGCGCGGCGGTGGTGCGGGTGCCGGCGTGGGCGATCAGATGGCCGACGACCGGGTTCTCGCGCTGATCGCCGACGGGGCGACGCTCGTGCTGCAGGCACTGCACCGCACGTGGCCGCCGCTCGTCGCCTTCGCTACCGACCTGGCCGGCGCGCTCGGCCACCCGGTACAGGTGAACGCCTACGTCACCCCGCGCCAGAACCAGGGGTTCGCGCCGCACTACGACGTGCACGACGTGTTCGTGCTGCAGGTCGCGGGGCGCAAGCGGTGGACGATCCACCAGCCCGTCATCGAGGCGCCGCTGGCGGACCAGCCCTGGCAGACCTGCCGCGAGCAGGTCGCCGCCCGGGCGAGCGAGCCGGCCTTGCTAGATGCCGTCCTCGAGCCTGGGGACGCCCTCTACCTGCCGCGCGGAACGATCCACGCTGCGAGCGCGCTCGGCGAGACCTCGATACACCTCACGGTCGGCATCCATCCGGTCACCCGCTCCCAGCTCGTGCGGCAGCTGATGCAGGCCGCACAACACGACCCCCAATTGCGCGTCTCCCTGCCGATGGGCGTCGACCTCGCCGATCCCGACGTGCTCGCGCCGCATGTCACCGAGACCGTCGCAGCCCTGGTGCGCTGTCTCGACGCCGCCGACGTCACCGAGATCGGCCGGGGCGTGGGCGACCTGCTCCGGCGCGAGACGCGCCCGGAGCCGCTGGCGCCGCTGGCGCAGCTGGCCCTGGCCGAGCGGCTCGACGGGCAGAGCGCACTGCGGTTGCGCACCGGGTTGCGGCTGCGCGTCGACGGGGAGGCGGGCCGGGTCCGGCTGGTGCTGCTCGGGCGCACGATCGAGCTGCCGGCGGCGGCCGACGCCGCCGTCAAGGCCGTCCTCACCGGGGACGTCATCACGCCGGCCGGGTTACCCGGCCTGGACCCGGGCGAACAGCTCACCGTCGCCCGTCGCCTGGTGCGCGAAGGCGTGCTCGTCCTTGCCTGACACGGTGCAGCTGTGACGCACCCGCACCCCCGCGAAACGCTCGCCCGGTGCGCCCTGCGAGCTCAGCTACGCGGCGACCCGATGCTCGGAACCGCGTTCCCCGCTGCCCGGCTGCTGCTCGTCGAGCAGCCCGGCCCGTGGGGTCGGCTCGGGCTGGCCGACTCGCGTTTCGACAAGGCGACGGCGCAGGCGCTGGAACGGCGGGGCGCCGCGGCCGGGCTGCGGGTACAGGCGGTCCGACGGCCGGGACGCACGCCCCGCGCACAGCTGCGCACCTGGGCACTCGTGGACTGCCGTGAGGGCCGGGAATCGTTGCGGCGGGGGAGCTTCGCTGCCGACGCCGATCTGCTCGAGCTGCCGCTCGACGCTTCGGCGGGCACGCCGGACCGAGCGCCGCTCTACCTGGTCTGCGCCCACAGCAAGCACGACGCCTGCTGCGCGTTGCGCGGGCGCCCGGTCGCGGCCGCCCTCGACCAGGTCCGTCCCGGTCGGGTATGGGAGTGCAGCCACCTGGGCGGCGATCGGTTCGCGGCCAACGTGCTCGTCCTGCCGGCCGGGTTGCTGTACGGACGGGTGCTGCCCTTCGCCGCAGCCGAGTTCGCCGCCGCGGCCGACGCCGACGAGGTGATCGGCGCGCTGCTGCGCGGCCGGGTCGGAGTGCCGTCGACCGCACAGGCGGCCCTCGCCTTCTCCTATGAACACCTCGCGCTGCGGCAGCGCAGGTCGTTACGCCTCGAATCGGCGTCGCAGATCGTCGACGGGCGCTCGATCGTGCGCATCAGCGGGCCGCACGGCCTGCTCGACGTGACCGTCCGGGTCGACGCGGTCGCTGCCGCCGGGCTCACCTGCACCAACCCGCGTCCGAACCAGTACCTCAGCTACCGTCCGGTGGACCTCGTCCCGGTCGAACGCTGACCTGCCTCGGCCGCGCTCAGTGCGGCGTGTGGTCGATCAGCCGCTGGCGGGAGGCGGCGATCTCGGCCTCGGCGTCCAGGCGCCCCACCCACGCGGCACCCTCGACGCTCTTGCCGGGCTCGAGCTCCTTGTAGACCTCGAAGAAATGCTTGATCTCCAGACGGTCGAATTCGGGCACGTGGTGGATGTCGCGCAGATGCTCCAGCCGTGGGTCGTGCGACGGCACGCAGAGCACCTTGTCGTCGCCGCCCTTCTCGTCGGTCATCCGGAACATGCCGATCGCGCGGCAGCGCACCAGCACGCCGGGAAAAAGCGGGTCGCCCTGCAGGATCACCAGCGCGTCGAGCGGGTCGCCGTCCGCACCGAGGGTCTGCTCGATGTAGCCATAGTCCGCCGGGTACTGCGTGGACGTGAACAGGGTGCGGTCCAGCCGCATGCGCCCCGTCTCGTGATCGACCTCGTACTTGTTGCGGCTGCCCTTCGGAATCTCGATCAGGACGTCGAACTCCACGATGGTCAGCTCCCTCGTGCCTCGATCGGCTGGCGGCGCACGGCGACAGGCCCGCGCTGTTCGTTAGTGTGACCCATCGTGAGCTCGCGACGTCCACGTCCTGCCGGGCTCGTGCTGCTCGTCGTCGTCGCCGTCCTTGTCCTGGCCGCGGCCGCAGGAGTCGGCGGGTACCTCGTCGCCCACGACAACCGGGTACGCCACGCCGCCTCGGTGGACATGACCGCGGCGCCGACGCCCTCGGCACTCGCGTCGGCGACCGAGATCCCCGCCACGACCACGCCGGCTGCCACCGCACCGCCGCCGCGGGCCAGCGCAGTCGCCGCGGCGATCGCACGGGCGGTCGCCGACCCCGCCCTGGGCGGCCGGCTGCTCGCGCACATCGTCGATGGTGCGACCGGGACCGTGCTGTACAGCCGGCTGGGTCCCATCCCCGCCGCGCCGGCCTCGACCGCCAAGCTGCTCACCGCCGCCGCACTGCTCACCGCCCGCGCGCCCACCGACCGGATCACGACGAAGGTGGTCGCCGGCGCCGCGGGCACCGTCGTGCTCGTCGGCGGCGGGGACCCCACGCTCACCGCAGCCGCCGCCGGACACCCGGGGGGGTACGCCGGGGCGGCCCGCATCAGCGACCTCGCCGCGCAGGTGCGACGCACACTGGCCGCATCCCAGGGCAGCGTCGAGCGGATCGTCGTCGACGACTCCCTGTTCGAGGGGCCGACGATCTCACCGGACTGGGCGCCTGAGGACGTGCCGAGCGACTACGCGTCGGCAATCACCGCGGTGATGGCAGACGGTGGGCGCGCCGCACCGGGGGATGCGATCCGCAGCACTGCCCCTGATCTCGCCGCCGGACGGGAGCTGGCCGCGGCCCTGAACGTCCCGGGCGCTCAGGTCACGCGGGGCTCGGCGCCGGCCGGGGCCGCGGTGCTCGCCAGCGTCAAGTCCGCGCCGTTGTCGGACCTGGTCGGCCAGATGCTGCAGGCGTCGGACAACGTCATCGCCGAGTGCCTCGCCCGGCAGGTCGCGATCGCGGCGGCGAAACCGGCCTCCTTCACCGGTGCCGCGGCGGCCGTCCGATCGGCGCTGGCCCGGCTCGGCCTCAACCCTGGTGCCGGCATGCGCGACGGCAGCGGGCTGGCGGCCGCCGACCGGGTGAGCTCCGCGACCCTTGCCGGCGTCCTGCGGCTCGTCGTCGACGACGCCCATCCGGCCCTGCACGACATCGTCACAGCGCTGCCGGTCGCGGCGTGGAGCGGCACCTTGACCGACCGCTACCTGCCGGGCTCGGCCAGCGCCAAGGGGGCCGGAGTCGTCCGGGCGAAAACTGGAACGATCACCGCTGTCTCCTCGCTCGCCGGGCTCGTCCACGACGCCGACGGCCGGCTGCTCGTGTTCGCCCTGCTCAGCGACCGGGTGCCCCCCGGTACCGAGGCCACCCGCGCGGCGGAGGCTGCCCTCGACCGGATTGCGGCCATCCTCGCGGGATGCGGCTGCCGTTGACCCGGTCCGGCTGAGGCCGCCGCGGCCCTCAGCCATTCCGGCGGGCGGGCCGGCCCGTAGGCTGAGTGGATGAGCTCGCTCATCGACTGGGACGTGGCCGCGCGGGCGGCGAAACGCTTCAGCCCCTCACCCCCGACCACCTCGCGGCTCGAGGCCGACGACACCGTCGGCGAGCTGTACCAGGCGACCTCGCTGGCCGCCGGGCACGTCGCCGAACTGACCCGGTTGAGCGAACCACCGGTCAGTGCCGTCACCCGAGTCGTCGACAGATCGGCGTGGATCGACACGAACGTCGGTGGCATGCGCACGGTCATGACCCCGCTCGTCGACCGGCTGGCCGCCGACAACGCGGTGGGCCGGGTCGCCGAGGGCATCGGCGGCCGCCTGACCGGCGTCCAGGTCGGGCTGGTCGTCGGCTTCCTGTCCGGCAAGGTGCTCGGTCAGTTCGAGTTCTTCGACCGGCCCGGCGGCCAGCTGCTGCTCGTCGCGCCGAACATGGTGGCCGTCGAGCGCCAGCTCAAGGTCGATCCCCGCGACTTCCGGCTGTGGGTCTGCCTGCACGAGGTCACCCACCGCGTGCAGTTCACCGCTGTTCCGTGGCTGCGCCAGCACATGCTCGACGAGGT
>QHCC01000142.1:8137-11000 GCA_003243915.1 Pseudonocardiales bacterium
GCGAGCTGGTGAAGGTGATCCGCGGCCAGGGCGACGGTTCCGGGGTCATGGCCATCATCGCCACCCCCGAGCAGCGTGCCATCCTCGATCGGGTCACGGCCTTCATGTCGTTGGTCGAGGGGCACGCCGAGTATGTGATGAACGCCGTCTCACCCGACGTCATCCCGACCCAGCCCGAGATCGAGAAGCGCTTCGCGCAACGGCGCCGCAAGGGCGGCAACCCCCTCGACCGGCTGCTGCGCAAGCTGCTGGGCATGGAGGCCAAGACCCGTCAGTACGTCGACGGGTCGGCGTTCGTGCGCACGGTGGTCGAGCGGGTCGGAATCGAGAACTTCAACGCCATCTGGACGTCGCGCGAGACGTTGCCCACCAAGGCCGAGATCGCCGAGCCCGGGCGCTGGATCACCCGCGTCCACGCCTGATGCAGCCCGATTGCGCAACTCCTGCCCTCCTGACGGGGGTCGGAGTTGCACAATCGGGGCCGGACGGGCGGTGATGGGGCCGCATCCGGCCGTCGCCGAGATCCGCCGTGCCGTCCGCACGGCACTCGCCACCCCCGCCGCGCCCGATTGTGCAACCGCTGGCCACCCCACGGTGGTCAAAGTCGCACAATCGGCCGTTCTGGTCGCGTGCTCCGGCGGCGCCGACTCCCTCGCCCTGGCCGCGGCCACCGCCTTCGAAGCGCCGCGGCAAGGGCTCCGGGCGGGACTGGTCACCGTCGATCACGGCCTGCAGCCCGGTTCGGCCGAGCGCGCCGCGCGGGTCGCCGCGGTCGGCTACGAGCTGGGCTTCGACCCGGTGATCACCCTGCCCGTCACCGTGGGCACCGGCGGCGGACCTGAGGCCGCGGCGCGTACGGCCCGCTACGCCGCCCTCGACGCAGCAGCGGCGGCGCTCGGCGCCCGCGTGCTGCTGGGGCACACGCTCGACGACCAGGCCGAGACCGTCCTGCTCGGGCTCGGACGCGGCTCGGGGCCCCGCTCGATCGCGGGCATGCGCCCGGTCGAGGCCCGCTACCTGCGCCCGCTGCTGGGCGTGCGCCGCGCGAGCACGGTGGCCGCGTGCGCCGCGCTCGGGCTGGCGCCCTGGGACGATCCGCACAACGCCGACGCGGCGTTCCAGCGGGTACGGCTGCGGCACGAGGTGCTGCCGTTGCTCGAGGACGTGCTGCAGGGCGGAGTCGCCGAGGCGCTGGCCCGCACCGCCGCACTCGTGCGCGAGGACCTCGACGCGCTGGACGGCCTTTCTGCGACGGCGACGCCGGCGGCCGATGCGGCGGGCGCCGGCACCGCCGAGCGAGACGGGCTCGATGCCGCCGCCTTGGCCCAACTGCCGCGGGCGCTGCGCATGCGCACCCTGCAGTCCTGGGCCCGGCGGCATTGCGCCGGGCCGCTGAGCGCCGTCCACCTCGCCGCGATGGACGCGCTGGTCACCGACTGGCACGGCCAGGGTCCGCTGGACGTGCCGGGCGCTCGGGTCGCTCGGGCGTCTGGGAAGCTCGTCATCATCCCCCCGCCCCGCGAACTGCAGGAGTAGCCGAGTGTCCGAGCTCGACGCCGACATCGAAGCCGTCGTGGTATCTGCCGAACAGATCAGGGAGAAGATCGCGGAGCTGGCCCGTGCGATCGACGCCGACTACGCGACCCGCGAGCCGCTGCTCGTCGGCGTGCTCAAGGGTGCGGCCATGTTCATGTCCGATCTGGCCCGCGCGCTGGAGCGCCCCTCGACGATGGAATTCATGGCGGTCAGCTCCTACGGCAGCGCCACCACCTCGTCCGGTGTGGTGCGCATCCTCAAGGACCTCGACCGCGACATCACCGGCGCCCACGTGCTGATCGTCGAGGACATCATCGACTCCGGGCTGACGCTGTCCTGGCTGCTGAAGAACCTGGCCAGCCGCCAGCCGGCCAGCATCGAGATCGTCACGCTGCTGCGC
The DNA here is from genome assembly GCA_003243915.1 of Pseudonocardiales bacterium. Taxonomy (GTDB): domain Bacteria; phylum Actinomycetota; class Actinomycetes; order Mycobacteriales; family Jatrophihabitantaceae; genus QHCC01. The sequence goes on from QHCC01000142.1 coordinate 10,074, forward strand.
AAGCCCGAGGCCGGCAAGGTCGAGGTTCCGGTCAAGTACGTGGGCTTCGATATCCCGAACGAATTCGTCGTCGGCTACGGCCTGGATTACGCTGAGAGATACCGCGATCTGCCTTACATCGGGCGGCTCGTGCCGTCGGTGTACGGCGGCTGACGTGTACCGTCCGTAAGGGAATCCGACGGTCTGAAGCGGGAGGAACGCGGACGGCCTGCCGTTCGTGATAAACGATATGAACCGCAAGCGCATTCTCCGATCATGGTGGTTGTGGGCCGCCGTGCTCCTGATCGGCTTCCTGGTGGTGCCGTCCCTACTGTCCGGCGGAAGTACCTACCACGGGGTGAGCACCTCCGACGCGATCGGCCAGATCACCTCCGGCAACGTCACCAAGGCGGTTCAGAAGGACAAGGAACAGAGTGTCGAGCTGACCCTGAAGAAGGCGTTCAAGGGCCATTCCAAGATCAGCACGCAGTACCCCTCGGACGCCTCGGCGACGATCTTCAACGACCTCGAGAAGGCGGCCGTAGCGTCGAACAGCTCCCTGGATTTCAACACCAAGGTCACCAAGGAGAACTCCTGGGTGTCGCTGCTGGTCAGCCTGCTGCCCATCCTGGTCATCGTCGGCGTGTTGTTCTTCGTCATGAGCCAGGTGCAGGGCGGCGGCAACCGGGTGATGAGCTTCGGGCGCAGCAAGGCCAAGCTCGTCAACAAGGACACCCCGAAGACCACGTTCGCCGATGTCGCAGGCGCTGACGAAGCCATCGAGGAGCTCGACGAGATCAAGGAGTTCCTCGCCAACCCGGCCAAGTTCCAGGCCATCGGCGCCAAGATCCCCAAGGGCGTGCTGCTTTACGGCCCGCCCGGCACCGGCAAGACGCTGCTCGCGCGCGCGGTGGCCGGCGAGGCCGGCGTCCCGTTCTACTCGATCTC
>QHCC01000143.1 GCA_003243915.1 Pseudonocardiales bacterium
GTCGAGCAGCGCACCGACTTCGACCGGCTCGTGGTCGACGTCGAGACGAAGAACTCGATGACCCCGCGCGACGCGGTCGCCAGCGCCGGGCACACACTCGTCGAGCTGTTCGGCCTGTTCCGTGAGCTGAACGAGGAGTCCGAGGGCATCGACGTCGGCCCGTCGCCGGCCGAGGTCGCCGACATCGCGGCCTTCTCGATGCCGATCGAGGAGCTCGACCTCACGGTCCGCTCGTACAACTGCCTCAAGCGCGAGGGCATCCACACAGTGGGTGAGCTGGTCGGGCGCAGTGAGGCCGACCTGCTCGACATCCGTAACTTCGGCTCCAAGTCGATCGACGAGGTCAAGGTCAAGCTGGCCGGCCTGGCCCTGCAGCTCAAGGACAGCCCGCCCGGATTCGAGCTGCCGCCCTCGGTCGAGTCCTACGGTGACGACGACTTCGACGGTGCAGACGCCGACTTCGCCGAGACCGAGCAGCTGTAGTGGTCACGACCGGAAGTTCGTCCAGGGTCTGTCGGGCTCAGCTGGCGCCTCGCTTCGTTGTCGTCGGCGGCCGTACAACAGCGGTACGGCTCTCCTCCTCCGCCTTGCGATGCATCCATCTGATCTCCGACATCCCCCGTACAACTTCCGGTCGTCACCACTAGCATCCGACCACCGTCCGACCTGATGGCCGGACGATCTTGAGGAGCACGACATGCCTACGCCCACGAAGGGCCCCCGTCTCGGGGGTGGTCCCGCGCACGAACGGCTGATGCTGGCGAACCTGGCCTCAGCACTGTTCGAACACGACCGCATCACCACCACCGTGGCCAAGGCGAAGCGGCTGCGGCCGCTGGCCGAGCGGCTGATCACCTTCGCCAAGCGGGGCGATCTGCATGCCCGCCGCCAGGTCATGACGGTGATCCGTGACAAGGACGTCGTGCACAAACTGTTCGCCGAGATCGGCCCGACGATGGCCGAGCGGCCAGGTGGCTACACCCGGATCGTCAAGGTAGGGCCGCGCAAGGGCGACAACGCGCCCATGGCCGTCATCGAGCTGTGCGACGCGCTGACGGCCAAGGCCGCGGTCGTCAAGGAGGCGGAGAAGTCACGCGGCACCAAGGTCGCGGCCAAGAAGGCGCCGAGCGGCCGCACCAAGGAGATCGCGAAGGACGCGGCGTCCGAGTCCGAGACCGCGGCGGCGGTTGCCGCAGCCGATGAGGCCTCGAGCGACCCGGACCAGGACGAAGGTGCGCTGGACACCATGGGCATCGAGCAGGCCGACGTCGACGAGGCGGCTGAGCTCACCGACGCCCCCGAGGCCGGTGCCGAACTCGGTGCCCCGGAGAGCGACCCCGAGGCCAAATAGCCGGAACACCCCGTCGAGTGACGTATCGCGCCGATGAGTGACGAGGAAATCGCCGTCCCTGATCATGCGGATACGTCACTCGACGAGTTGGGGGCCCAGCCGCTGGTGCGGGTCCGCCTTGACGTCTCTTACGACGGGACGGACTTCTCGGGCTGGGCGCTGCAGCCGGGCCGGCGCACCGTGCAAGGCGTCCTGCGGGACGCCCTGGGCACCGTGCTGCGGGTGTCCCCGGTCACGCTAACCGTAGCCGGGCGTACCGACGCCGGCGTGCACGCCACCGGTCAGGTCGCGCATCTGGACGTCTCCGCGACGGCGTGGGGCGCGGTGCGCGAGCGGTTCGTGCACCGCCTTGCCGGGGTGCTGCCCCCGGACGTCCGGATATGGGCTGCCACCGAGGTGCCGGCCGCGTTCGACGCCCGCTTCGGCGCGCTGTGGCGGCGCTACGTGTACCGGATCTGTGACGCTGAAGGCGGCGTGGACCCCCTGCGCCGGCGCCAGGTGCTCCTGTGGCCGCGCCAGCTCGACGAGGCGGCAATGGCCGCTGCCGCCGCTACCCTCGTCGGCCTGCACGACTTCGTCGCGTTCTGCCGAAGGCGTGAGGGCGCCAGCACGATCCGCACGCTCGAGGCATTCGACGTTGCCCGCGCCGGCGACGAGGTCATCTGCACCGTCCAGGCCGACGCGTTCTGCCGCTCGATGGTGCGCTCGCTGGTGGGCGCACTGGTCGCGGTCGGCGAGGGGCGTCGCGGGATCGAGTGGCCGGCCGGGCTGCTCGGCCATGACAAGCGGTCCGACGATGTCGGCGTCGTGCCCGCGCGCGGGCTGACCCTCGTCGAGGTGCGCTACCCCCCTGATGCGGAACTGGGTGCCCGGGCGGTGCTCTCGCGCGCGAAGCGGAGCTAGTGTCCCGCGAGGGAAGTATGTTCACCGCTCGCGGCGCCCAGGCGGCGCCTCGC
>QHCC01000144.1 GCA_003243915.1 Pseudonocardiales bacterium
AGAACAACCTCGACACCACCGCGCTGCTCGAAGTTCTGGAAGGCCGCTCACCCACGCCGCCACGCCTGAGCCACACCGTCGCCAAGCCGGAGAGCTGCGCTGGTTCGCAGAATTTGTCCAAGGTTGGGAGTGGCGGCGTCGGCTCGCTGCGGGGGGAGCCATGACCCGGTCCGGCGAGAGCGCTCCGTAACGACTGGGGCATCGTCAGGCACAATGCCAGGACCCACGCGCCGCGGTGTCACAACTTTCTGACACACGCTGCCGTGGTAGCGGGCGTGTGACCGTCAGCGGTAAGTGGCGTAGTTCTGTGAGCGCTATCTGGCGCGTCGGATGTCCCGCAGACGATCCTTCGCCGGTGTCGGAAGCGTTTCGGCGGCCCGGCCCCTAACTGTTGAGTAGAGCGCGCAGCCACGAGTCGATGTTGTCGACGGCGGCGTCAGCCATCGGGATCGGGTGCCCGGTGAATCCGTGGGGGGAGGCCGGGTAGATGCGCAGGTCTACCGTGACCCCGGCGGCTGATAGCCGGGTGGCCATGGCCAGGTTGTCCTCGAGAAGGATGTCGTCGCTACCGATGACGATGAGCACCGGCGGTATGTCAACGAGTTCGGCGAAGGCGGGCGAGAGGTCGGGATCGGCGCGATCTGGTGCAGTGCCGGCGTAGGCATCGAGGAAGTACTCGTCGCAGATGTGGCGTCCGGCCGGCGTCTGAGCGGCGAGGTCGTAGGTGCCGAACTGCAGCACGCCGCCGCTGAACGCGGTGATCCCCCGGTCACGTAACCGCAGGAACGTGGTCACAGCCAGCGTCGCGCCAGCGGAGAAGCCGCCGAGAGCCAGTTGGACGGTGCCGAAACGAGATTCGGCGTGGTCTGCCAGCCACAGTGCTGCTGTCTCGCAATCCTCGGGTGCAGCCGGCCAGGGGTGCTCGGGGGCGAGCCGGTAATCCACGCTGACCACTACGACGCCAAGCGCGTCCGAGAGCCGCCTGTTGCGGATGTCGCTTCCGGCGGCCGAGCCTATGTAGAAGCCGCCGCCGTGGAATTCGAGATACACCCCCGTCGGCGTGCCGGCAGGCGTGTGGATCCGCACAGGGACCCTCCGGTCACCAACGGCCACCAGCTCGGACGTGGGCGGCGGGTCGGACACGGCCGGCTCGAGCGCGGCGGCTCGAACCGCGCGCAGCTCCTCCACACCGTTCGGGCCACGACCCGGTGGGCGCTCGGCGTAGAAGGCCCGAGATTCGTCGACCAAAGCCCACAGTTCAGGATCAATTAGAGCGGGCAGTTCGAAGCGCACCGGGTGATTCTACGAACTGACTTCGCAGTTCGACCCGTGCCGCGCCGCGCGAGAAGCACTCCTGTCCATATGCCGACCGACGACTGAGACGGCCCGCCCGTAAGCCGAACGACGACCGGAGCAGCTTGTCCGATAGCCGGCCCGTCTGCTGGGATGCCTGCTCGGACAGGTGCGCGAGCGGTGACAGCTGACGATCGTCCGTCCCGTTATACCCATCCGATTTGCATTCCCGCAAAGGGGGTTCATACACACTGATCGTGTGGTGGGAATCAAGATCGGCTACGCCCGGGTGTCCACGTCTGGTCAGGACCTGACGGCGCAGCGTGACGCGCTCGCCCGCTCGGGGTCGAAGCTGATCGGGTCTACGTCGACCATGGTCTGACCGGCACGAACCGGGACCGCCCTGGGCTGCGGGAGGCACTTGCGGCCTGCCGCGCTGGCGACACCCTGGTCGTGAGCAAGCTGGACCGGTTGGCGCGCTCGTTGCCCGATGCTCGCGATATCGCCGACGAACTGACTCGCCGCGAGGTGAAGCTCAGCCTCGGCGGGTCTGTGCACGACCCGACCGACCCGGTCGGGCGGCTGCTGTTCAACGTGCTGGCGATGGTGGCCGAGTTCGAGTCCGACCTGATCCGGATGCGTACCCGCGAAGGGCTGGCCGTCGCGAAGGCGAAGGGTCGCCTGCGCGGCCGGCAGCCCAAGCTCTCCTCGCGACAGGAGGCGCATCTGGTCGAGCTGTACCGGAGTGGGAGACAAGAGCCCGGCGGAGTTGGCCGAGCTGTTCAGTGTCGGCCGCTCCACGGTCTACCGAGCGATCAGCGCACGCTCCCGCCGCAACTGGGTGAAAAGGCGGACGCGACACGTCCGGCCTGAGCGAACTCGACGAACGCCGACGCGCAGAGGCTGCGTGCCGGTGGGAGCTGCTTCGCCCGCACGTCGAGGACCACCAGGTGCCGCTCGTGGTGGTCGCGGAGCGCGCCGACGTGCCACTGCGCACGATGCAACGCTGGCTGGCGCAGTACCGAGCCGATGGGCTTGTTGGGCTGGCCCGGCGCCCACGCAGCGACCGTGGCTGCCGAACGTTCCCGCCGGGTCTGGTCACAACGATCGAGGGTCTGGCCTCGCACCGGCCGGCACCCTCGATCGCGACCGTCACACGGCGGGCGGGCCGGATCGCGGCCGATCAAGGCTGGCCGATCCCGTCCTACAGCTCGGTGCGCGCCATCGTCGCCGGCCTCGATCCGGCGATGACGACCCTGGCGCATGATGGCCCGGCAGCGTTACGGACAGATACGAATTGGTCTACCGCCGCCGCGCCGAACACCCCAACGCCATGTGGCAGGCAGACCACACCGAACTCGACCTCCTGATCCTCGACGAGCACGGCGCATCTGTGCGGCCGTGGCTGAGCATCGTGCTCGATGACCACTCTCGCGCCGTGGCGGGCTGCGGCGCGTTCGTTGGTGCGCCTTCAGCGCTGAACACGTCGTTGACGCTGCGCCAGGCGATCTGGCGCAAGTCCGACCCGGCGGCGTGGCCGGTCAGTGCTATCCCCGACATGCTCCACGTTGATCACGGCAGCGACTTCATCAGCCACCACCTCTCTCAGGTCGCGATCGATCTACACCTGCAGCTCATCCACTCCAGCGTCGGACGACCCCAAGGCCGCGGCAAGGTCGAGCGCCTGTTCGGCACCGTCACCACCGAACTGCTGCCTCAACTACCCGGCCACCTCGTGCGCGGACGAGCGACTAGTCCGCCCGGCTTGACGCTGACCGAGCTGGACCAGGCGCTCACCCGCTGGCTGGTCGAGGACTACCACCGGCGGGTGCATCCCCAGACCGGCCAGACGCCGAACGCGGCGTGGCTCGCCCAGGGATGGCTGCCTCGGTTGCCCGATACCCTCGAAGAGCTGGACCTGCTGCTGGTCATGGTCGCGACGCCACGCACGGTGCACCGCGATGGGATCCGCTTCCAAGGCCTACGGTATCTCGCGCCGACATTGGCGCCCTATCTCGGAGACAAGGTCACCATCCGCTGCGACCCCCGCGACCTCGGCGAGATCCGCGTCTTTCGCCGCGACTGGTTTCTGTGCCGGGCCATCAGCGATGCACACGCTGGCGAACACCTCACCCTGGCCGACATCAAGACCGCTCGCACCGCCCGCCGCCGCGACCTGCGTGCCGGGCTCAAGACCCGCGTCGCCGCCGCCGACCAGTACAGCCGAACCGAACCCACCGCCAGCCCACCGGCCCGGCGACCCCGATCAAACCGCAAGCTGGCCCTCTACCTCGAGGACAAGACGTGAGCGACCGATTCATCGCTACCAAACAACACCGACGCTTCATCAAGTTCGCCGACGCCATCAAGCGCAACGCAACCATCGGGCTCTGCTACGGCGCTGCCGGAGTCGGCAAGACGCTGTCCGCCCGCCGCTACAGCCGCTGGGACGGCGCCGACGACGTGTTCAACGACCCATACCAACACGTCTTCGACAACCCCGAGGTGAACACCGCCCTGCACCGGTCCCGCAGCGTCTTCTACACCCCAGCGGTATCCGACACCCCGAAGAACGTCGCCGCCGACATCAGGCAACTGCTCAACAACGCCGACACGGCCATCGAAGAACACGCACGTCGCAAGGAGCCCAAGCCGCTGATCATCACCGGCCCACACCCGCGCCAGGTCAGACTGCGCGTCATCGACGAGGCCGAACGGCTCAACCCGACCGCCCTGGAACACATCCGAGACAGGTACGACCGCGAGAACATCGGCGTCATCCTCATCGGCATGCCCGGCATAGAACGCCGCTTCTCCCGCTACCCCCAGCTCTACAGCCGCGTCGGCTTCGCCCACCACTACACCGCACTCACCGGCGACGAACTGCACTTCGTCCTCACCCGCCACTGGCGAAAGTTCGGTGCCGACCTCGACAT
>QHCC01000145.1:0-9689 GCA_003243915.1 Pseudonocardiales bacterium
CCCCGGGCGCCCCCCCCGCCCCGTCCCCCGCGACGCGGCACCCGCCGGTCGACCTCGTCTGGATCGGCACCCCCGGCATCGGGCCACCGGGCCGGGTCGGGCGCGAAACGCACCCGCAGTTCACCGCCGTCGAAATCCGCGCCGGCAACCACGCACCGGCGCAGGACGCTCGGCAGGGTCAGCACCCGCCGGTTACCGCCCACGGTCAGCACGAGGTCGTCTCCCGCGCGAGCGAGATCCACCGCCGCCTTCGACGCCAGCGGCAACGGCATCCGCAGCACGAACTGCTCACCTACCGTGTCGATGGTGAGCAGGTCACGCGCCGCGCCGGGGGGCGCCGGGTCCACGCCTGGCAGCTCGCCGTAGAGCTCGTCGGCGACCTCTCGAAGTGCGCCGGCACCGACCGGCTCGCCTGCCCGGTACGGCAGTTCGCATACCTGCAGCCCCGAAAAGGACTCTCGGATGCCGACGAGCTGCGCCTGCTGGGCGCGTGCCCAGCCCTGCCGCCACTCGTCATCGCCGGCCGGGAACACCCGGTTGGCGATAACCAGATCCAACGTGTAGCCGTACAGCGACAGTGCCGTGAAGGTGCGCCGGGCCTCGGCCACCACCACCGACTCCGGGGTGAGGACCAGGCGCACCGAGGTCACCGCAGGATCGGCGAGTAGCCGGCGCACCGCCGCCAGCTCGTCGTTGAGCCGCAGTATCGCCTGGAAGATGCCGTCCGGCGGGATCACCTCCCCGCGCCCGAGCATCGCCGCGATCGGTCGCATTCCGCGCGCGAGCCGGCGATGGGCGGGGAACACCTTCTCGAGGTACCACGACAGCGCTTCGGGCAGCGCCAGCAGGCGCAGCGTCTCGGCGGTGGGGGCGCAGTCGACGACGAGGACGTCCCAATCGCCGGCGATCGCCATCTCGCGCACCGCCAGTAGCGCGAGCACCTCGTCGACACCAGGCAGGATCGTCAACTCGTCGGCCGTCACCGGGTCCACGCCGCTGTGCGCGAGCATGTCGATCAGGTAGCGCTGCACGTCACGCCACACGGCTTCCAAGCGGCCCTGGGTGTCGATCTGGACGGCCCACAGGCTCGGTGCGACCTCGGTGGGCTCAGCGCTGAGCGCGACATCCAGCGCGTCGGCCAGCGAGTGTGCGATGTCGGTCGAGAGCAACAGCGTCTTCAGACCGCGGTCGGCCAGGCGCAGTGCGGTCGCCGATGCCGTCGTGGTCTTTCCGACGCCGCCCTTGCCGGTGAACAGAACGATTCTCATGCTCGCTCAGAACGCATCAGGCGCCCGACTCCACGCGCTTCTTCAGCTCCTTGAGCGCGGTGTCCATGACGACGCGCTCGGCCTTGCGCTTGAGCAGCCCGAGCATGGGGATGGCCAGGTCGACGGTCAGCGAGTACGTGACGCGCGTGGCGTCGGCACCCTGCGGCTCGAGCGCATAGGACCCGTTCTGGGCGCGCATCATCTGACCCGACACGAGCTGCCACTCGACCCTGGTGTCGCCGCTCCACTCGTACTCGAGTTCGTACTGGTCACGGACGACGCCCGCATCGAGGGTGAATGCCACCCGCCGCGCACGTCCGTCCAGGCCCGCTTCGAGCACTTCGGCCCTCTTCACCGAGCCGGTCCAGACCGGATAGTTGTCGAAGTCGGCGATGACCGCCATGACCGACGCGGGGCCGGCGTCGATCGTGATCGACTGCGTCGACTGGTCCGCCATTCAGCAGAGGCTACCGGGCAGGTCCGCAGTGCACCTGCCGTGGCGCGACGCTCACCCCCGCGGGGCGCCCACGCGCGTCCAGCGGCCGGGATCCAGCTGGTCAGCCAGCGCCCAGAAGGACCGCTTGGCGCGGCGGCGGTGCACGTCACTGAGCCGTACCCTGCGGCGCCGCGTCATGGGTCGACCCCCCGCCGCGTCCAGGCGCAGGAAATAGTGCAGGACCACCCCGTCGAGGGCGGGCTCCAGCCAGACCTCCATGGAGCCGGAGTTCCCCGAGGAATCCGCACGCACCGTCCAGCGCATCCCCCTGTCGCCGCGCCACTCGTCGGGGAGTAGGTCGAGCTCCGGCCACCAGCGCCGCCAGTTCACCGGGTCAGCCACCATCGCGGCCACGACAGCCGGTCGCGCGCAGATCCACGTCGAGTCGACGACGTCGATGTCGGGCATGCGAGCCAGGATCGCATGAGCCCGCCAGCTTCGGTCGCGCCGGCGGAGGTGACGGGCTACGGTGACCCCGGCAGTGTGAAGGCCGCGGTGCTGCGCCCCGGCAACAGCAGCCTGAAAGGACGACGGACGAGTGCGCGAGTTGCATGTCGCCAGCAACGTCACGACCCTTACCGAGAGCAACACCGCGGACTTCGTCTTCGACAGCGCAGCGAATCGGCCCGGCCACATAGCCCTTCGGCGCCGCATCGATGGTGCGTGGTGCGACGTCACGGCCGAACAATTCGCCGCCGAGGTCGCCGACGTCGCCAAGGGTCTGCTCGCCGCGGGCATCCAGGCCGGCGACCGGGTCGCGATCATGAGCAAGACACGCTACGAGTGGACCGTCGCCGACTTCGCCGTGTTCACGGCCGCCGCAGTCGTCGTCCCGATCTACGAGACGTCCAGTGCCGAACAGGTCGAGTGGATCCTGGCCGACTCGGGCGCGAAGGGCGCATTCGTCGAGACGAGCGAGCACGCCGAGATCATCGAGTCGGTGCGGGCGAAGACACCAGAGCTCGCCGAGGTGTGGCAGTTCGACGCGGACGCGATCCGGGCCCTGACCGAAGCGGGCAGGGACGTCAGCGACGACGATGTCACCAAGCGCCGCGAGTCGGTGACTCTGGACGATATGGCCTCGATCATCTACACCTCGGGCACCACGGGCCGGCCCAAGGGCTGCCAGCTCAACCATCGCAGCTTCATCAGCGAGGTCGTCGAGTTGCGCGACGGGCTCGCGGACTTCTTCAACGAGGACACCTCGACACTGCTGTTCCTGCCCATCGCCCACGTCTTCGGTCGCGTGATCGAGATCGGCGCGCTGGCCGCGGGCTGCACGCTGGGCCACACCGCCGACGTCAAGAACCTGCTCGATGACCTCTCCAGCTTCCAACCCACGTTCGTGCTCGCCGTTCCGCGGGTGTTCGAGAAGGTCTACAACAGTGCGAAGCAGCGGGCCCACGCCGGGGGCAAGGGCAAGATCTTCGATCGCGCCGAGAGTGTCGCGATCGCCTTCAGCGAGGCCACGGCCGGCGGCGCTGCCGCGCCGTTGACGCTGAAGTTGCAGCACGCGGTGTTCGACAAACTCGTCTACGGCAAGCTGCGCGCCGCTCTCGGGGGCAGCTGTGTGGCTGCGGTGTCGGGTGGAGCGCCGCTGGGTGCTCGCCTCGGCCACTTCTTCCGCGGCGTCGGCGTGACTATCTACGAGGGCTACGGCCTCACCGAGACGACCGCGGGCGTGGCCGTGAACCGGCCCGGCGCGATCAGGATCGGGACGGTCGGCCGCCCGGTCGGCGGTGTCACGGCGCGCATCGCTGACGACGGAGAGCTGCTGGTCCAGTCGCCTCTCGTGTTCATGGGCTACTGGCGCAACGAAGCCGCCACCCGGGAGACGATCGATGCCGACAACTGGTTCCACACCGGAGATATTGGCGAGATCGACGAGGACGGCTTCGTGCGGATCACCGGCCGCAAGAAGGAACTCATCGTCACCGCCGGCGGCAAGAACGTCGCACCGGCGGTGCTCGAGGACCGGGTCCGCGCGAACTCGCTGATCAGCCAGTGCCTCGTGGTCGGCGATCAGAAGCCATTCATCGCGGCCTTGATCACCATCGACCCCGAGGCGTTCCCGGGGTGGCTGGAGAAGAACGGCATGCCGACCTCGACAGCCGTGTCCGATCTCGTCGACGACCCCAAGCTGCGCGATGAGGTGCACAGCGCCGTCGACGACGCGAACAAGGCGGTCAGCAAGGCCGAGGCCATCCGCAAGTTCGTGATCCTCGCTGAGGACTGGACGGAGAGCGGCGGCCAGCTGACGCCGTCGTTGAAGCTCAAGCGCAACGTCGTGCAGGCCGAATGCGCCGACCAGATCAGTGCGCTGTACAGCGGCGGTAAGGGCGACTGACGCAGTCCGCGCCGCCCAGCGAGTGGTGACGTGGACGCCGAATGGTCAGTGACGAGTGACCACCTGCGCGAAGATGAGCACTCGACGAGGGGTCAACCCTGCAGCATGTCGCTCAGGTGGCCGGCGACGACGGACCAGGGCCACTCGCGCTCTACCCAGGCCCGCCCGGCAGCGCCCATCCGGGCGCGCAGGTCGGCATCGCTGAGCAGCGCAACCAGCCGATCGGTGACGGCCCGCTCGTCACGGCCGTCGACGACGTAGCCGGTCCGGCCCTCGCGCACCGTCTCGGGTGCGCCGCCCGATGCCCCCGCCAGGATCGGCAGGCCGGTCGCCGAGGCCTCGAGATAGACGATGCCGAGGCCCTCGACGTCCATCCCGCCGCGGCGGGTGCGGCACGGCATCGCGAACACGTCGCCGGCGGCGTAGTGCGCAGGCAGCTCGACGGTGGACACCCCGCCGGTCAGCACCACGTGCTCTGATACACCCGCGCGGCGTGCGAGGGCGGCCAACTCCGGCCGAGAGCGGCCGGTACCAACGAGCAGCAGCGCGGCGTCTGGCACCTGCTGCCTGATCGCCGGCAGGGCGCGCACCAAGGTGTCCTGGCCCTTGCGCGCGACCAGCCGGGACACGCACACGATCACCGGCCGGCCGAGCAGCCCGTAGCGGGCCCGCACCGCCGACCCGTCGATCCGCGGCGTGAAGGTCTCGACGTCGACCCCAGGTGTGAGCTGGCGCAGCGCCGCGTGCGGGCCGAACGCCCCGCGTAGCCGGCGCCGGGTGTACTCCCCCAGGTAGGTCACCACGTCGCAGTCGCCACCGATCCGCCGCAGCATCTGCCGGGCACCGGGCAGCATCGCCCAGCCGACCTCATGCCCGTGTGTCGAGGCGACGATGCGCTGGGCCCCCGCCGCCCGCAGCGCCGGCGCGAGCAGGCCCAGCGGGGCGCAGGCGCCGAACCAGGCAGCCGTGCATCCGTGGGCGCGCAGGGTCTCGACGACGCGGCGCCGCGCCGCGGGCGTCGGCACCAGCAGCCCGGTGGGGTGACGCACGACGGGGAACGGCTGGGCAGCGTCGAACTCCGCGGACCCCTCGTGGTCGGAGGCGTAGACGACCACCGAGCCTTCGGGTTGACGCACCGCCAACTGGTGGACGAAGGATTGGATGCCGCCCTGCCGCGGTGGGAAGTCGTTGGTGACGATCAGCGTGCGCCTCACCCCAGCTGGCCCGTCAAGTACCCGCGCCACTGCATGGTGAACGAGGCCGTCGACTCGTGCAACACCCGGTGCAGGGCGGCCTCGAGCGCCTGGATCGCCACGTCGGGCGACGCGCCGACCAGCCGGTACAGCCGCACCAGCCCGGACTGGCCCACCCGCGCCGCGATCAGCCGGCAGGCGAGCCAGGACTCCTCGTACACCTGTGCCAACCGCGCGCTGCCCGGCGCGAACTGGGCGTCGGTCGGCAACGCGGCCGGGAGCCTACCCGCCGCGACCTCGGTGCGCAGTTCGCCGGCTGCCACGGTTACCGGCTGCGTGCTGCCCAGGTTGGCCACGTACTCAGCGAGGCCCTCGATCAGCCACCGAGGCGAGGCCTGGCCGGTGCCTGCCGCGCTGGCGATGTGGGTGATCTCGTGCGCAACAACGATGCGCAGCCCGGTCGCGGTGAGCCTGGCCAGGGCATGCGGGTTCAGCACGAGCCGTTGCCCGTACCGCGTGCCGCTGGCCGGATCCTGCGCGTCGAACACGGTCACCGCCGAGACGTCAGTGAGCGCGCTGCCTTGACCGGCCAGTGCGGTCAGCTCGTTGTCCGACGCCGGCACCAGCACGGCGACGTGGCGCACCCAGCCCGTCCCCCACACGCCCGTCACGACCGGGACCGCCGCGTCGACGAGGGCGGCCAGCCGGGCCAGCTGCCCGGAATCCTGCGGATGGCCGAGGACCAGGCTCGACGTCCCGCGAGCCGCGACGAGCGGCCCGTAGTCCCATGGCCCGGTCCAGCTCGCCCCACCCAGCTCGGCCATATCGTCGTCACCGGCCACGAGGACACGCCCGTCGCGCTGCACGAACGTCCACCACAGGTCGCGCGACGTCGGCTGGGGGTCGACGAGCGTCAGCGCATAGAACAGCGACACGTGCACGATGAGCACCGGCGCGCCGACGCGTTTCGCAGTGGCGGCGCTCGCCGACGGATCGGTGACCGGCGCGCTGACCGCGTAGCGCCAGCTCTGCAGCGGGACCTGCGCCAGGCTCGCGATCTCGGCCTGCTGACGCTGCCGGAATCCGGCGGCAGCAGGCGCCGTGTCGACATCGTCGAGGAAGGCCGCCGCGGAATGGCTCAGCACAGCGGCAGAGTGGCGTGCCAGCAGCGCCGTCACCTGTGCGAGTGTGGGCGCTCCGGTACCGGAGCCCAGGGGCTGACCTGACACGGCCGGCTTACCCGGCGAGCCACCGCACGCGGCGAGCAGGCATGCAGACACGACGACAGCCGCGCACTGGATGCGCGGCCGTCGCCGGGGGGTCACTGGTCGGTGATAGCTCAGGGCAGGCGGGTCGCACCCGTGAAGTCACCGGAGTAGGACGCCAGTGGCACGACGGAGACGTTCTCACCGCTCTGCGGCGCAGACACCAACATGCCGTTGCCGATGTAGATCTCTACGTGCCCGATCGGCTGGTACAGGAAGACCAGGTCGCCGGGCTGCAGCTGGTTCATCGAGACGTGGGTGCCGTAGTTGAACTGATCGGCGGCGGAATGCGGCAGCGGTACGCCCGCGGCCCCCCACGCGGCCAAGGTGAGACCCGAGCAGTCGAAGCTGTCCGGGCCGGCCGCACCGAAGACGTAGGGCTTGCCGACCTGAGCGAGCGCGAACTTGATGGCGATCTGGGCCAGCTTGGAGACCCCATGGGCCGTGGGTGCCTGCAGGGCGGTCGTGGCCGCGATGACTGCGGACTTGGGGACCGAGGGGTTCATGGCCCGCTGGTAGGCCGCGCGCTGCGCCGAGGTCAGGGTGGCGAGCAGCGTCGTGTACTTGTCTACCTGCTTCTGGACCGAATCCTTCTGCTTGGCCAGCTCGTCACGCTTGGACTTGGCACTGGCCAGCAGCGACGTGGCCTGCTGCTGCGCATCGGTGGTCGCCTGCTTCGCCGCGCTGGCCCGGGCGATCATCTGTGCGATGTGCGCCGTCATCTGGTTCAGCGTGCTCAGCTGATCGAGATAGTTCTGCCCGTCCGAACTGGACAGCAGGGCTCCGGTCGCGCTGAAGGACCCGCCTTCGTACTGGGCGGCGAGCGTCTGGCTGAGTGCGACTCGGATTTTCGCGTACTGAGTCTGCGCGAGGGCGGCTGCCTGACCGGCATGGTCGGCAGCTCGCTGCTTTGCCTGGACAGCCACCTGCGACTGGTCGTACTGCTCGACCAACAGCGTGTTCTTGAAAGCAAGGTCACCGAGCTGCTGCTGGACAGTGGCGACGCTCTGCGGAGGGTTCGGCGGCTTCGGCGGATTCGGCGTAGCCGACGCGGCCGGCGGAATGAGCAGAGCTGCAACACCGAGGGCCGCGACAGCGACCACAGCAGGTCGCAGGCGGCGGGAGAGTCGAATCGCCACGTTTGGCGGAACTCCGTTCTTCCTAGTCCGCCTACCGAGTTAGCTGACGGGTTCGGGCCGGAAGAAGCCCTACAGCACGGACGACCCCGCTGATCGAGCGAGCCGTCCGTGCCGATTCACCCCAGGAGACTGTGGGTCCCCGGTTCGCCGCCGCGACTGGCCGCTGTTTGGCCTTCCACGACGTACGGTGCGATTCGGCGGTGACCTACCGGTGACGACCGGCGGACGCCCATGGGCCGGAAGGTCTCGGAAAGGTTACGACCGAAGTGGCCAGAGTGCAAATGCCGCCGCACCGGCTCTAACGGCAATTTCCGTGACACATCTCACACTGCGGCGCTCTTCACATACGTTGAATCTGGGACTAAACGCAGCGGCGGCACCAGGCCGGCACCGGCAAGACTGCCCAGCGCATCCTGCTCGGCCTCGTCAAGATCGACCGGGCAGGGGGGATTTGTCAGGATTACCGTCACCACGCAGTCGCGGCAGGCCTTGCCCCGCACACTGCAGGTGTCGCAGTCAATCAGCACGTCGCCCTCCTCCGATGCCCCATGTCAGGTCGGCGGGAACGCTAGATCAGGGCTGCGACAGTTTTCATCGGAGCAGGGCGAGAAGGACGGCGGAGGGCACCGTCCAGGCCCCGGCTCGTTGCACGTCGGTGACCACCTGCTGGTCGGACGTTACGACGACGAGGGGTCGCCCCTCCGGCTCGGCGGCGATCAGCCGCCGGATCAAATCGTCTGCGATCTCCTCGGCAGCGCTGAACAGCACCCGGACGCCGCGTGGGACGGGCGGCTGTGCGGGCGGCCGCTCGCCGCCGTCGAAGGCGATGGTGACCTCGGCGCCGGATCGGGCGGCCACCGCGGCCATCGCGCCGATCAACCGCGCGCGCTGGTCGGACAGGGGCAGCTCGCCGTAGCCGGTCTTGGTCACGTTGTAGCCGTCGACGACCACATGGACGTTGGGCAGGCCCAGCAATCCCTCGACGGCGGCCGGGTCGTCGGCGCGCCGCGAGCGCGCTCCGGGGGGCGCCGACGCGACGGTGTCGCCGGGACGCACGGCCGGTGCCGGCAGCGAAAGCTCCCGTCGGATACCCGCGGCCGCCTCGGCGAGGGTGTTCACGAGCAGCCATAGCCGGGCATCGTCGACGTCGCGATCGGCGCGGGCGCCACGGCGGATCGTCTCTGCCGTGCGTTCCAGGTCGGCGATGCGGGAGCGTCCACGCCGTTGTTCGGCCTCGTGAGTCGACGTGGCCGCGTCGATGCGTAGCCGTGTTTCGGCAAGCGCGGCCTGGGCCTGCTCGAGCTGATGGGTGGCCGCGCGCAACTCAGCGGTGCGGGCCCGCAGCTGACGGCGCAGCTCGCTCACGTCGACGGCGGTTGCCTGCTCGGCCTCCTGCAGGGCCTTGCGCATCCGGCCGGGCTCGCCCTTGGCCCGGGCGCGAAGCTCGGCGAGCTCCCCGCGCAGCCTGCTGATCTGCTCGGTCGAGGCCTCACCGTGCCCGCGGCCGTCGGCCCAGCGCGCGTTGGCCTGAGCGACGGTGCCCGTCCAGCCGTCCGGGCGGGTCAGGTACGCGACGATCGCGGTGTCGATGGGGTCCGACGCCGCGGTCGAGGTGCCCTCACGCACAGCCTGCACCAGCTGCGGTGTGGCCTCGACCACGACCTCGGCAACCTTCGCGCGAAAGTCGCCGTCGGCGTCGAGCGCTGCCGCCAGCGTGGGTCCACCTAGACGAGCGCGCTTGGCCGAGGTGAATCGCGCGATGGTGCGCAAGGCCGGCGGCACCTCGTCCGGCGGCATCCGTGCGAGCACGTCGGCGGCAATCAGGACGAGCCGCTGCCGGGCCGGCTCGCTGAGTACGACGGCGACCGGGTCGTCCGGCTCCTGCGCCGCGGTACTCATCGTTCGAGCCTACGGCGCCGGGTGCGCCCGAGCGCGTCGCGCCGATTTCGTCGGACCCCCGGCTTACCGTCCGGGCATGGCG
>QHCC01000145.1:9712-9995 GCA_003243915.1 Pseudonocardiales bacterium
GTCTCGACGAGCTGGCCGAACCACTGCGCACGACCACGTTCACCGTCGTCGACCTCGAAACCACCGGCGGCTCGTCAGCTGCCGACGCCATCACCGAGGTCGGCGCGGTGCGGGTGTGTGGGGGCGAAGTCCTCGCCGAGTTCCAGACGCTGGTCCATCCCGACGTGCCCATCACCCCGTTCGTCAGCGTCCTCACCGGCATCACCGACTCGATGGTCGCCACGGCACCACCCATCGGCTCCGTGCTGCCGGCCTTTCTGGAGTTCGCCCGCGGCAGCGTGCT
>QHCC01000146.1 GCA_003243915.1 Pseudonocardiales bacterium
CGCGATGATGCTCGACATGAAGCGGACGTTCGACGAGGTGGTTTCCGAGCACTCGACGCCGGAGCGTGCTGAGGCGATCTTCGACAATCCCTTCTACCAGTCGCTGTCATCGTCCTTCGCCGGGACGCAGGAGTACATGGCGATGGAGAAGCTGGGCCAGCTGGTGGCCGCCGCCGAATGGGATCTCATCGTCGTCGACACCCCGCCGTCACGCTCGGCGCTGGACTTCCTCGACGCGCCACACCGGCTGGGCCGCTTCCTGGACGGCAAGATGATCCGGCTGCTGACGATGCCGGCTCGGGCTGGCGGCAAGGCATACCTGCGGGTCGTCACCGCGTCGGTGGGCGTGTTCGCCAAGGTGTTCACCCGGGTCCTCGGCGGCGACCTGATCCGCGACCTGTCCTCGTTCGTTGCCGCGCTGGAGTCGATGTTCGGCGGTTTCCGCGAGCGTGCCCAGCACACCTACGAACTGCTCAAGTCGCCCGGCACCGCGTTCGTCGTCGTGGCAGCACCCGAGCCGGACGCCCTGCGGGAGGCTTCCTACTTCGTCGAGCGACTCAGCGCGGAGCGGATGCCGCTGGCCGGGCTCGTCATCAACCGGGTGCACCACACCGCCGCCAGCTCCGGCGCGCCGGCGTTGAGCGCCGCGCGCGCCGAGGCGGCGGCCGACCTGCTCGCGACCAGGCCGGCCACCGAAGCGGGATCTCTCGCCGAGGCGGCCCTGCGCGTGCACGTCGAGATCGCCAGCGCCGCCGAACACGACGCCCGCATGGCCAAGCGGTTCTGCGCCGCACATCCCGAGGTCGCGGTCGTCGAGGTGCCCGCGCTGCCGGTCGACGTCCACGACCTCGACGGTCTTCGCACGATCGGCGAGCTGCTCTCTAAGCGCTGATGCGCCGGCCGTGATCAACACGCCGTCGGCTCTCGGAGCGCTGATGCGCCGGACGTGATCAACACGCCGTCGCCTGCCCAGGCGGGCAGCGCACGGCGTGTCGATCAAGCACGATTGGCGCGGCGGTCGACAAGCGCGACTGAGCGCAGGCCGAGGACCAATCGGGCATTGCCGGGCCACCCCCCGTACCCTGTTGCTTGTGGCAAACGCATCCGGACGTCCGAATCCGTGGCCGACGATCGGAAAGCTCGTCGGCGCGCTGATCGCGACCGGAATCCTCACTGCGGGGCTGCTGCTGCCCTACGTGGGGGGACTGGGGCTGGCCTCGGGTCACGAGGCCGACAAGTTCCTCAGCACTTCGTGCAACCTGCGTGAGTCCAAGCCGCCGCAGAAGACGACGCTGCTGGCCAATGACAACAAGACCGTGATCGCCACCCTGTTCAGCCAGGACCGCCAGCCGGTGGCGCTGACCCAGATCCCCAAGCAGCTGCAGCAGGCACTGGTCGCCACCGAGGACCGTCGCTTCTACAGCCACCACGGCGTCGACATGCGCGGGCTGCTGCGCTCGGCAGTCAGGTCCAGCGGTGGCGAGACGCAGGGCGGCTCGACGTTGACCATGCAGTACGTCAAGCAGATCCGTTACTACCAGGCGGGCAAGGACGTCCGCGAACAGCAGGCGGCGATCGAACAGAACCTCAGCCGCAAGATCGAGGACGCCAAGTGCGCCATCTTCATCGAGAACACCGAGAACGAGTCCAAGGACAAGATCCTGGAGAACTACCTGAACATCGCGTTCTTCGGCGAGAACTCCTACGGCATCCAGACCGCGGCGCAGACGTTCTTCGCCAAGGACGTCACCAAGCTGACCCTGCCCGAGTCGGCCATGTTGGTGGGCCTGCTGCGCGCACCCAGCGAGTACGACCCCTTCGTCAATGCCGCAGCTGCGAAGAAGCGGCGCAACGAGGTGCTGCAGAACCTGGTCGACACGGGCAGTCTCAGCCAGGCCGACGCGGACAGGTACAAGGTCAAGCCGGTCAGCCTGGCCACGACCGCGCCGCCGGTGGTCAAGGAGGGTTGTGCCAACGCCAACAGCAAGGTCAGGAATGTCGGCTTCTTCTGCAACTACGCCGTTAACTGGCTCGAAACCGCCGGCGGCATCTCCGACACCCAGCTGACGACGGGCGGCCTGCGGATCGTCACCACGCTGGACGCCAACCTGCAGAACAACATGCAGGCCCATGTGTCGGCAGCGTTTCCGTCCACGTCGCCGATGACAGCGGTCCTGCCGGCTGTCGACCCGCACACCGGCAACGTCCTGGCCATGGCGACGAGCAAGAACTACGGCACCAACACCTCGACCAGGGACCACAGCCATACCTCGCTGCCGATCTTCACCGAGTACTCGGGCCAGGGGGCGTCGACCTACAAGCTGTTCCCGCTGCTCACCGCCCTGCAGACCGGTGTGCCCAAGGACTGGCAGCTGGCGACGCCGCCGACCAGCGCGGGTTACCGCCCGAACAGTTGCGCCACCTCGGACGCCGTGAAGAACGGCGACGCGCAGGAGCAGTACGACCGCAACGAGACCCTGAAGAGCGCGACAGCGAAGTCGTCCAACACGTACTACGTCGCTCTGGCCGACCAGCTGCTCGGCTGCGACCTGCAGCCGATCGTCGACATGGCGACCAAGCTGGGCATGAAATCACTCGCGCAGCCCAGCGGCGACGGCCGGCTGACCGTGGCGCAGACGATTCTGCAGTACGGGCGACCGGGCGAGCTGGTCCTGGGCGACGTCGGCACCAGCCCCCTCGAACTGGCCGGCGCTTATGCCGCCGTGGCCAACAACGGCCTGTTCAACGCCCCGGCGCCGATCGTGTCGATCACCGATCAGGGGGGCAAGGCGATCCCGGTCAAGCGCTCGCCGGGGGTGCAGGTCGTCAGCCCACAGATCGCACTGCAGGCGATCGACATCCTTGCCGCCGACACGTCATTCCCCGGCACCTCGGCGCAGCAGTTCCAGTCCTGGTACCAACAGGGCCAGAGCATCGTGGCCGGTAAGACCGGCACGAGCGTCGCCGTCGACCCGCACACCCAGCAGGACACCGACCAGAACGCCTCGCTGTGGTTCGTCGG
>QHCC01000147.1 GCA_003243915.1 Pseudonocardiales bacterium
TAGGCGCACGACGCGGTGCAGACATTGGTCAGGTTGAGGTGGCGGTTGACGTTGAAGAACGTCGACGTGCCGTTCTTCTCGGTGCGCACACCGTGGGCGAGGGCGCCCAGCCAGGCCAGGTCGTCGCTGTCGTAGAGGTCCTCACCGTCGGCGCGGGTGAGCCGCTCGCGCGCGACGATCTTCTCGGACAGTTCGGCCTTGCGGGATTCGGTCAACGCCATGCGCTCAAGGGTACGGGCGGGCTCCGGGCGGCCGAGGTGTGCCCGGCCCCGGCCAGCGGATCACGTCCTCAGCCGGCCGTGGGTTTGCCGGTGAGGGTGGAGAGCTGGACGGTGAGCGGGGCGTTGGTCGCCGCACCGGACAGGTACCCGACCACCCCGACCGCACCGGGCACCTGCAACGCCGCCGTGGCATCGGACCCCGACACCTGCCAGCCGGCCGGCTCGGCCCCCGAAGCCGCCCACACCCGCGAACGCACCGTCGAGGGACCCGTCCCGGACACCTGCACCCGCACGTCCAACACCATCCCCGGCGCATACACCAGCCCAGCCACCTTCACCGGACCCGCCAACGCCGTCTCCACACCACCGACCACCCGGATCACCCGCACCGTCACCGAACGATCCGGATAGACCAACACCTTCGCGTCGTACTCATTACCCGAACCCACCCGCCGGCCCTGCAGCGTCACATACACCGCCCCACCCACCGGCACCTTGTCCACCGCAACCCCAGCCAGCACATCAGCGTCCGTGCGCGTCACCGCCGCCAAATACGCACTCAACGAGGACCCCGGCGCAGCCAACCGCAACGCCCCGACCCCCGGCGACACCGAGAACGACGACGCCGCCCCCACCGTCGAATACGCGCCACCCACATCCGCCGAACCCCACCCATTGCTCACCGTGCGCGCAAAGGAATCCGACACGAACGGCGCACCAGCCGCCGCGCTCACCGACACCGAATGCGTCACCGGGGCGCCGGTCGCGCCCTGGTCGTCCGTCACCCTCAGCGTCACCGGATACGTCCCCGAGCCGGGGAACACGTGCGAGACCGTCGCGCCGGTCCCGGAGCTGCCGTCGCCGAAGTCCCACGACCAGGCCGCCACGGCCGTGTCGTCGGTGGACCCGGTGCCGTCGAAGGAGCAGGTAAGCGCCGTACACGTCCAGGTGAACGCCGCCACCGGCGGCGGATCGCCCGCGGGAGCTGCCCAGACGTCGAGGATGGGCGAGCTCGTCGCGCTGGCGCCGAGCGGCGTCAGGCCGTACGCGTCCTCGATCGTGCGCAGCACGTTGTAGTGGTTGATGGCCTCGGCGTAGCTGCCGGGCACCACCTGCTGCCCGGCGAAGATCGTCGCGATCCGGTTGGCCGCGCTGTTGTCGTCCTCGTCGAAGGTGAGGATGAACAGGCTGTTGTGCGTCTTGGCCCAGGTGACGTAGCTCGACAGGTTCGTCTGCAGCCAGGTGTCACCCTGCGCGACGGTGCCGTCGTGCATGTCGTTCTGCAGGTTCGGGACGACGTAGGACACCGCGGGCAGCGTCGTGTAGTCGGACGGGAACGCCGTGAACGGCTGGTTCGACGACGCCGGGATGGCCGGGAAGTCCGACCACGGATTGTGCTTACGGGCGTACGTGCCGCTGGAGCACCCGAGGTAGCCGGCGCTGGGCTGGCTCTCGGAGTAGCCCACGAAGCTGCGGCTCGCGCCGATCAGCTCGTCGCCCAGGCTCGGCGTCGCGAACGAGTGCGGGCACGAGTCGTCCGTGATGCCCTGGGTCGACCCGGAGAACATCGCGATGTAGTTGGGCTCGCTGGGGTGCGTGAGCGCGTAGGACTGGGTGAAGTTGGCATTGCCTGCCGCCAGCGAGCTGATGTAGGGGGCGCTGGGGTTTCCAATGATCTCCGCGTTGGAGTGGTTCTCCTCGACGACGACCACGATGTGATCAGGACGTGGGACGGCACCCACGGCGGCCGCCTGGGCAGCTGGGGTGCCGGCTCGACCGGCTTGGGTGGCTGCGGTGCCGGCTCGACCGGCCGGGGCGGCATAGGCCAACCCGGGCACCCCGGGCACCCCGGCCACGACCAGTACGGCCACGGTTGCCGCCGTCGCGAATCGCGCTCGCATCACAGACACCCCCCGCGCGTCCAGATGACCATAGGGCGCCGCCGGAGTCCGCGAAAGTCCTGGGCGGGCCGGGACCTGCTGGCGTAGCCCGGTTTGTCGTCCGGTGAGCGAACAGTGCCGTTCGGCCCCGCGAATCCGGTCCGAAACTGCCGACACCAGTTCACTTGACAACGCTAACTTATCGTCGCTAACTTAGCGCTAGTAAGAGGACCGCCGCCGGCAGGAGAACGCCATGCTCACCCGTCTCGCCAATCTCGCCATCCGGGCCCCGCGCCGCGTCCTGTTCGCCGCGGGTTTCCTGCTCGTCCTCGCGGTGATCTTCGGCGCACCGGTCGCGTCACACCTGTCGGCCGGTGGTTTCCGGGATCCGCACGCGCAGTCGAGCAAGGCCGACGACCTGCTCCAGGCGACGTTCAACGCCGGCGACGCCAACCTCATCCTCGAGATCACCTCGCCCGACAGTGCCGACAGCGGTGTCGCGCGGGCGCAGGGCCTGTCGATCGTGCGCGCTCTGCAGCACCAGAAGTACGCCGGCCAGGTCGTCTCCTACTGGACGGTGCCGCCGGCGCAGGCAGGTTCCCTGCGCAGCGGCGACGGCAAGTCCGCCCTGGTCGTGGCGCGGGTGGCCGGCGACGACAGCACAGCACCCAAGCGGGCCGCCGACATGACGCACCCACTTGTGGGCAGCCGCGACGGGGTCACCGTCAGGGCCGGCGGGATCATGAGCGTGTACAACCAGGTCAACGACGACATCGCCGCCGACCTCAAGCTGTCCGAGGCGATCGCCATCCCGCTGACCGTCATCGCGTTGACCTGGGTCTTCGGCAGCTTCGTCGCCGCGTTACTGCCACTGGCCGTCGGCATCTCCTCGATCATCGGGACGATGGCCATCCTGCGCGGCCTGTCGATCACCACCGACGTCTCGATCTACGCGCTCAACATGACTACGGCGCTGGGCCTCGCGCTCGCCATCGACTACAGCCTGTTCATCGTCAGCCGCTACCGCGAGGAGCTGAGCCACGGCTCGGCGCCGGACGCCGCCGTGCGCCGCACCATGCAGACCGCCGGGCGAACCGTGCTGTTCTCGGCCCTTACCGTCGGCCTGGCGCTCGCCGCGCTGCTCGTGTTCCCCGTGTACTTCCTGCGCTCGTTCGCCTACGCCGGCATCGCAGTCGTGGCGCTGGCCACGCTGGCCGCGCTGATCCTGCTGCCCGCCCTGCTGACGGTCCTGGGGCCACGAGTGAACTCCCTGGACCTGCGCGTCTTCGTGCGGCGGGTGCTGCACCGCCGCGCACCCGCGCCCAAGACCGTCGAGCAGGGGTTCTGGTACCGCTTCGCGACGGTCGTGATGCGCCGGGCGCTGCCAGTGGCGCTGGTCGTGACCGCCGTGCTCGTCGCGCTGGGCCTGCCGTTCCTGCGCGCCACCTTCGGTTACCCCGGCGACCAGGTGCTGCCGCCGTCGGCGCAGGCGCACCAGGTGGGCGACAGCCTGCGCAGCCAGTTCTCGTCCAACGCCTCGTCGACGATCAGCGTGGTGGCCGCAGACATCTCCCCGGCGCCGGGCGGGATCGCCGGCTACGCCACAGCGCTGTCGAACGTCCCCAGGGTCACGTCGGTGAGCTCTGCCGCCGGCACGTTCGCAGGCGGGCGCGAGGTCGCGCCACCCAATGGGCCGTCGATGATCGCGGGCGCCACGACTTACCTCAACGTCCACACCGATGCCGACCCGCAGGGCGATTCCGGCAAGCAGGCACTGGCCGCGGTGCGTGACGTGCCCGCGCCGTGGCAGGTCAGCTTCACCGGGCAGACCGCGATCAACAACGACAGCCTGCACGCGCTGGGGGAGGCACTGCCCTACGCGCTGGCACTGATCGTGCTCGCCACGTTCGTGGTGCTGTTCCTGTTCACCGGCAGCGTCGTCCTGCCCATCAAGGCGCTGGTGCTGAACACCCTGTCGCTGTCGGCGACGTTCGGGGCGATGGTGTGGGTGTTCCAGGAAGGCCATCTCGGCTCGCTGTTCCCCGACCTGACCACGACCGGCTCCCTTGTCCCCACGATGCCGCCGCTGATGTTCTGCCTCGCCTTCGGCCTGTCGATGGACTACGAGGT
>QHCC01000148.1 GCA_003243915.1 Pseudonocardiales bacterium
CTTCACGGTGCCTTGCGTCATGCGGTGTCTCCTTGATGAGGCAGTCGAGGCGCCACGGACTGCGGGCCTCGGGTCGATGCGGGAAATGCCAGTCTCACGTCAGTGTCGAGATGACTAATTCGCGCGGCAAGATCCTGCGCGTCATGACGTGGAGGAAGATTTGCTGACAACCAGTTAAATTGTAACACGCCGAGGGGCTTGGCATTTCCTGGGTCCATCGGCGATGCTAGGCATATACGGCGGTCGCAAACTCGCGAAGGTCGACGACGTGCGGAGGAAAGCGTGACCGTTGCAGCGGTACTGAACCGGGGCAGTGACTTCTCCGGACTCTGTCGTCAGATTCGCGACGCGAAGTTGCTCGAGCGCCGACGGGGCAACTACGCGGCGCGCATCATCATCACGGCCGGGTTCTTCGCGGCGGGCTGGTGGGCATTCGTGGCGGTGGGCGACTCCTGGTACCAGACGATCGTCGCTGCGGTCATGGGCGTCCTGTTCACCCAGGTCGCGTTCCTCGGGCACGACGGCGGCCATCAGCAGGTGTTCCGCTCCAAGCGCAAGAACGACGCCATCGGCATCCTCGCCGGTGACCTGCTCGTCGGCCTCAGCTACGGCTGGTGGGTAGACAAGCACAACCGGCACCACTCGCACCCCAACCACGAGGATGAGGACCCCGACATCGGCGACGGCGTCTTCGCCTTCACCTCGAACCAGGTCGGCAAGCGGACTGGTGCGCTCGGCCGTTTCATGGCCCGCTACCAGGCCTGGCTGTTCTTCCCGCTGCTCACCCTCGAGGGCCTCAACCTGCACGTCGCGAGCGTGGGTGCGCTCATCACACAGCGGGCCCGGCGATACCGCCGCCTGGAGATCACGCTGTTCGCCGTGCACCTCACCGCCTACGTCGGCGGCATCCTGCTGGTGCTCTCACCGGTCAAGGCTCTGGTGTTCGTCGCGATCCATCAAGGCGTCTTCGGTCTGTACATGGGGTGCTCGTTCGCCCCGAACCACAAGGGCATGCCGACATTTCCCGCCAAGAGCGACCTCGACTTCCTACGCCGCCAGGTCCTCACCTCCCGCAACGTGCGCGGCGGCTGGTTCACCGATCTGCTGCTCGGTGGGCTGAACTACCAGGTGGAACACCACCTGTTCCCGAACATGCCGCGCCCGAGCCTGCGTAAGGCCCAGCGCCTGGTGCGCGCCTACTGCCACGACCACCAGATTCTCTACACCGAGACCGGGCTGTTCGGCTCCTACGTCGCCGCGCTGCGGCACCTACACGCCCTGGGCGCGCCACTTCGCTCCCGCCATCCGGTCGCGTTCGAGGTCGCTTGAGCGGTCCCGAACCCCGCCGCACGAGGGGTGGCTGTCGAGCACGCCGAACGGGACTATTGTTGAGGACATGCCAATGGACCTCGAACAGCAGATCTTGAAGGTTCTTCGGGGCATGAGCGCCGACACCCGCCCGCCGACATTCGGAGATCTCGCCCGTCGTTTCGGTGTGACCGCCGACCTGGTGGCCCACAGCGCCCGGCTCATGGTCGAGAAGGGCGTGGCCAAGCCGTCCATGGTCGAGATCCACGGGGTCCCGAAGATGCATGGACTGCTGCCTCAGCCGGCCTCCGCCGACAAGTAGCACGGCTCCCCCACGCCGCGCATGCAGCCGGAGCCCTTGTCTGGATTCGCTGCTGCGATGGGCTTCCGGCTGGTCGAGGCCGGCGCAGACCGGGTCGTGCTGAGCTGGGACGTGTCCGAGGCCAACCTGCAGCCCTATGGGATCGTGCACGGCGGAACGTACTGCGGCGCCGTGGAGACCGCGGCCAGCTGGGCGGCCGCGCTCTGGCTCGGCGACCGGGGCAAGGTCGTCGGCGTGTCGAACCAGACCGACTTCCTCCGGGCGGCCACCGAGGGGCGGATGACCGCCACCGCGACGCCGATCCACCGCGGCCGCAGCCAGCAGCTGTGGCTGGTCGAGGTCGTGGACGACCTGAACCGGCCCGTCGCCCGCGGCCAGGTGCGTCTGCAGAACCTCACCGATCCGCGCTGAGCAGATCACGCTGCGGCGATCGCGGCGCCCGGTACGGCTGGCAGTAGGGTGCGAGCGAGCACAGCACCAGAGGGGAACCCGTCGATGTCGCAAGCCGAAGGAACGCACACGGCCGAGCTCCGGGTCTCCGGAGGCGACTCTCTGAAGATGCGCGTCGCGGCCGCGACGGAGGGTGCCGACGGCGCCGATATCAGCGAGTTGTTGTCGAGCACCGGTCTGGTCACCTACGACCCCGGCTTTGCCAACACGGCCTCGTGCACGTCGGCCATCACCTACATCGACGGCGATGCAGGCATCTTGCGCTACCGCGGCTACCCGATCGACCAACTTGCCGCCGGCTCGACGTTTCTCGAGGTCAGCTACCTGTTGATCTACGGCGAACTGCCCAACGCCGGACAGCTTGCGCAGTTCGCGGGCGAGATCCGCATCCACACCCTGCTACACGAGGACCTCAAGCGGTTCTTCGACGGCTTTCCCCGCGACGCGCACCCGATGCCGGTGTTGTCATCGGCGGTGTCGGCGCTGTCGACGTTCTACCAGGACTCACTGGACCCGTTCGACCAGGATCAGGTTGAGCTCTCGACCGTGCGACTGCTCGCGAAGCTGCCGACGATTGCGGCCTACGCCTACAAGAAGACGGTCGGCCAGCCGTTCCTCTATCCCGACAACTCGCTGGGCCTGGTCGAGAACTTTCTGCGGATGACCTTCGGCTTCCCGGCCGAGCCGTACCAGCCCGACCCCGTCATCGTGCGCGCGCTGGACCTCCTGTTCATCCTGCACGCCGACCACGAGCAGAACTGCTCCACCTCGACGGTGCGGTTGGTCGGATCGTCGCAGGCCAACCTGTTCGCCTCCGTGTCAGCAGGTATCAACGCGCTCTTCGGCCCGCTGCACGGCGGTGCCAATCAGGCGGTACTCCAGATGCTCGACGCCATCCGAGCCGACGGCGGGGACGTGCCGGCATTCGTGAACAAGGTCAAGAGCAAGCAGGACGGCGTCAAGCTGATGGGTTTCGGGCATCGCGTGTACAAGAACTTCGACCCGCGGGCCACCATCGTCAAGAAGACCGCCGATGAGTTGCTGTCCGCCCTGGGCAAGCGCGACGACCTGCTCGACATCGCCGTCGAGCTGGAAGGTGTCGCGCTGAAGGACGACTACTTCATCGAGCGCAAGCTGTACCCGAACGTCGACTTCTACACCGGTCTGTTGTACCGGGCGATGGGCTTTCCGACGAAGATGTTCACAGTGCTGTTCGCCATCGGCCGGTTGCCCGGCTGGATCGCCCAATGGCACGAGATGATCAATGATCCCCAGACCAAGATCGGCCGGCCCCGCCAGCTCTACACCGGACCGACGCAGCGTGCCTACGTCCCGGTGGAGCAGCGCTGAGGACCCGTTAGCCGGCCCCCGCTCGTATCGGCCTAACTACACCCACGTAACGATGCGGCTCACAGGCGTGCGACGTCCGGCATCCGGGGCTAGGAATGAGTAGGACGGCAGTGGCGTCGATCGAGGGAGCGCGGTGGCGTACTACCAGCAGTGCGGCAGCGTGCCGCCCAAACGTCACACCCAGCACCGCCGTGCCGACGGTGGGCTGTACTACGAGGAGCTGATGGGCGAGGAGGGCTTCTTCTCCGACTCGTCGCTGCTCTATCACCGCGAGATCCCGTCCGCGCTGGTGAACGCGCGCGCCTGGGCCCTGCCGGATCAGGCAACCGTCGCCAACGAACCGCTCCTGCCGCGGCACCTGAAACTGCACGATCTGTTCACCGACGGCGCGGGCGGCGACATCGTCACCGGACGGCGCCTGGTGCTCGGAAACGACGACGTGCGGATCTCCTACGCCGTCGCGGCGGACTCATCTCCGCTGTACCGCAACGCCACCGGCGACGAGTGCGTCTACGTCGAGTCGGGCTCGGCCGTCGTCGAGACGGTCTTCGGCGTGCTGGCGGCACGCGCGGGCGACTACGTGTTACTCCCCCGCGCCACCACCCACCGCTGGCTACCGACCGGGGACGCGCCATTGCGGGCGTACTGCATCGAGGCGAACAGCCATATCACCCCGGCCCGGCGCTACCTGTCCAAGTTCGGGCAGCTGCTGGAGCATTCGCCGTACTGCGAACGCGACCTGCACGGACCACGGGAGCCACTGCTCGGCGAGGGCACCAACGTCGAGGTGTACGTCAAGCACCGCGGCTCCGGACCCGCCGGCATCGCCGGCACCATCCACACCGTCCCGCACCACCCCTTCGACGTCGTCGGGTGGGACGGCTGCCTGTACCCGTACACGTTCAACGTCGGCGACTTCGAGCCGATCACCGGGCGCGTACACCAGCCGCCCCCGGTCCACCAGGTCTTCGAAGGCAACAACTTCGTGATCTGCAACTTCGTGCCGCGCAAGGTCGACTACCACCCCCTGTCGATCCCGGTGCCCTACTACCACTCCAACGTCGACTCCGACGAGGTGATGTTCTACTGCGGCGGCGACTACGAGGCCCGCAAAGGGTCGGGTATCGGCCTCGGTTCGGTCTCGCTGCATCCGGGCGGTCACTCGCATGGTCCGCAGCCGGGCGCGTACGAACGCAGCATCGGGGTGGACTACTTCGACGAGTTGGCGGTCATGGTGGACACCTTCCGCCCGCTGCGCCTCGGCGAGGCCGGTAGGTCAAGTGACGACGGCACGTACGCCTGGTCGTGGTCCGGCCGCGGACCCGGCTCGTGACAAGAGCCGTCCTGGCTGCCCTGTTCGAAGGGCTCTTCGACGACGCGGCGCTTTTCCCGCCCGAGTCCCTGCGGATGCCCGATGCGGTCCGCGGCCACGCCGGACACCGGCTGTCGTGGTACGCGGACATGGTCGGCCCGTTCGTGTGCAATGCGCCCAGACTGCGCCCACTGGACCACCAGGCGGCCCAATGCGCCCTCGCGCCCATCGACGTCGCGGTGGTGGTTCCGGGTGGGATCGACGCCGTGGCCCAGGCGCTGGACATCATCGCTACCTGCGAACGCCTGAAGCTCGCCGCTCTCGAGGTGCCGGTCGGCTATCGACGCATACCCGACGTACTCCGCGCGCTCGCACCGTTGACGCGCCGACAGGTGCCGGTGTTCGTCGAGATCCCCGCCGCCCGGGTGACCGAGGACGCGGTGCACGAGTTGAACGCCCTCGGCCTCCGGCTCAAGCTGCGCACCGGCAGCACCACCGTCGACGCGTTCTGCCCGGAGTCGGTGCTCGCCGCGCCGATCGTGCTGTGTGCCGCCGAACGACTCGCGTTCAAGTGCACCGCGGGGCTGCACCACGCCGTGCGGCACCGTCACTTCTCGACCCTGCTCGAACACCATGGCTTTCTCAACATCGCGCTCGCCGCCCGCGTGGCCGCCTCGACCGGCAGCGTCGCCACTACCGCGGCCGTCCTGGCCGAACGCGACAGCCAGGAGGTCCTGCGCCGGGTCGTCGAGCTCAGCAGTGCAGATGTGACGGCCATCCGGGCCCTGTTCGGCTCCTTCGGCACGTGCAGCATCGTCGACCCGATCGCAGAGCTCACCGCGATGGGCCTGGTGCACGCGTCGTGACCAGCTGGCTCGAACTCGCCGACGACGAGCCGTTCGGCCTCGAGCACCTGCCCTATGGCGCGGTCGAAGGCCCGGCCGGCCGGCGCGTCCCCGTCGTCAGGATCGGCCCGTGGGCATTGGACCTGAGCGCTGCGAGCGCCGAATTGTCGAGCAGCCACGCCCCGCTGTTCGCCGGCGGCTCGCTCGACCCGTTCTTGGCCGCCGGGGGCCCGACGTGGCGCCGGGTGCGTGCACTGATCACGCACTGGCTCACTGAAGCCGCCTACCGGCCATTGCTCGAGCCGCTGCTCATGCCCGTCGCCGAGGTCGCGTCGGTACTACCGTTCACCGTCGCGGACTATGTCGACTTCTACGCCTCGGAAGCGCACGCCACCAACGTGGGGCGCATCCTGCGGCCCGACGGCGCAGCCCTCTCCCCCAACTGGAAGCACCTGCCCATCGGTTACCACGGCCGCGCCGGCACAGTCGTGGTCTCGGGCACCGATGTACGCCGGCCATCCGGTCAGGCACGTGCGACGGACGGGACGATCACCTTCGGCCCGTCACGTCGCCTGGACATCGAGGCCGAGGTGGCCTTCGTGGTCGGCACCGGCAGTGAGCTGGGTTCGCGGGTGGCCGCCGGCGCGTTTGCCGAGCACGTCTTCGGGATCTGCCTGCTCAACGACTGGTCGGCGCGCGACATCCAGGCCTGGGAGTACGTGCCGCTCGGGCCGTTCCTCGGCAAGTCGTTCGCCACCTCGGTATCGGCGTGGATCACACCGCTGGACGCGCTGTCGGCCGCCTGGACGGCAGCCGCTGCGCGTGACCCCCAGCCGCTGCCCTATCTCGACGAGGGATCCGGGTCGCCGGCTCTGGACCTTGCCATCGAGGTGAGCCTGAACGGCGAGGTGATCTCGCACCCGCCGTTCGCCTCGATGTACTGGACACTGCCGCAGCTGCTGGCTCATCTGACCGTCAACGGAGCGAGCCTGCGCACGGGCGATCTGGTCGCGTCCGGCACGGTCAGTGGCCGCGAGCCGCACGAATGGGGCAGCCTGCTCGAGCTGACCCGCAACGGAGCCGCTCCGCTGACCCTCGCCGACGGCACCCGCCGGGGATTCCTGCAGGACGGCGACGAGGTGGTCATCACGGCGAGCGCCCGCGCACCCGGCGGCCGGATCGGCCTGGGCGAGGTGCGCGGGCGCATCGTTTCCGCCGCCGTCTAGGCCGGGCCGGCCCGCCATGG
Organism: Pseudonocardiales bacterium; assembly: GCA_003243915.1. GTDB lineage: Bacteria > Actinomycetota > Actinomycetes > Mycobacteriales > Jatrophihabitantaceae > QHCC01. Next base: position 6,834 of record QHCC01000148.1, read on the forward strand.
CGTTGCAGGATGAAACCGGACGGCCGATGCGCTACGAATGGAAGTTGTGGAGACCGCTCTCGCCGACATCGGCGAACGCCTGAATCAGGGGCAGCCGGAGGCTCTCGAGGAGTGCTACCGCACCCTCGGGCCGCTCGTCATGTCCTATCTGGCGCGATATGTCCCACAGCCTGACATCGAAGACGTCATGCAGCG
>QHCC01000149.1 GCA_003243915.1 Pseudonocardiales bacterium
CTGGAGTGGCTGCCCGGCAAGACGGCTGCCATGTCTGCGTCGTGCGCGAGCGATGCCGCGATCGGCGACCTGCCGCTCGTCTACCCGTTCCTGGTGAACGATCCCGGCGAGGGCACCCAGGCCAAGCGGCGCGTGCACGCCACCCTCGTCGACCACCTCGTCCCCCCGATGGCTCGTGCCGAGAGCTACGGCGACATCGCCCGGCTTGAGCAGCTGCTCGACGAGCACGCGCAGATCGCCGCGATGGATCCGGCCAAGCTGCCCGCCGTCCGCGCTCAGATCTGGACTCTCATCCAGGCGGCCAAGCTCGACCACGACCTGGGGCTCGCCGACCGGCCGCACGACGCCGAGTTCGACGAGCTCATCCTGCACGTGGACGGCTGGCTCTGCCAGATCAAGGACGCCCAGATCCGCGACGGCCTGCACGTGCTCGGGGTCGCACCCACCGGCCAGGCCCGGGTGAACCTGGTCCTGGCCATGCTGCGGGCTCGGCAGATGTGGGCCGGCGAGGCGCAGGCACTGCCCGGGCTTCGGGAGGCACTGGGGCTGGACGAAGGCGCCGACGACCGCGCTGACGCCGATGCAGCCGAGACCACGGCGCGCGCCCTGGTGCAGGCCATGGAGGACGCAGACTGGGATCCCGCCGCAGTCCCGCGGGTGACCGCCGCCCCCGCCCTGTTGAGTGACGTATCGGCAAGATCAGAGACGCCACATTCGCCGTCACCCAACATCGAGATACGTCACTCAACGAGGGAGGGGGGCGGGACGCGGGAGCTGGTCGCGCGCATCCTGACGTTCGCGGCCACCGAGATCGTGCCGCGGCTGGCCGCCACGACCGACGAGATCACCCACACCCTGCACGCCCTCGACGGCGGCTACGTGCCGGCCGGCCCGAGCGGATCACCGCTGCGCGGGCTGATCAACGTGCTGCCGACCGGGCGCAACTTCTACTCCGTCGACCCGCGGGCCGTCCCGTCCCGCCTGGCGTGGGAGACCGGGCAGGCGATGGCCGACTCGCTGATCGAGCGCTACCAGTCCGACACCGGCGAGTTCCCGCGCTCGGTGGGTCTGTCGGTCTGGGGCACGTCCGCCATGCGCACGTCGGGTGACGACATCGCCGAAGTACTTGCCCTGCTCGGGGTCCGGCCGGTCTGGGACGAGGCGTCACGGCGGGTGAGCGGCATCGAGGCGGTCGGCCTGGCCGAGCTGGGCCGTCCCCGCATCGACGTGACCGTGCGGATCAGCGGCTTCTTCCGTGACGCGTTCCCGCACGTCGTCACGATGCTCGACGATGCCGTGGTCCTCGTCGCCGGCCTCGACGAGCCAGCCGAGCAGAACTACGTCCGCGCGCACGCACAGGCAGATCTCGCGGCCCACGGCGACCTGCGGCGGGCCACCACCCGTATCTTCGGCTCCCAGCCCGGCGCGTACGGTGCCGGCCTGCTGCCACTGATGGACTCCCGCAACTGGCGTGACGACGCCGACCTGGCAGAGGTCTACGCCACCTGGGGCGGCTTCGCCTACGGCCGCGACCTGGACGGCCGCGAGGCGCGTCCGGACATGGAGACGGCCTACCGGCGCATCGCGGTGGCGGCCAAGAACACCGACACGCTCGAGCACGACATCGCCGATTCCGACGACTACTTCCAGTACCACGGCGGAATGATCGCGACGGTGCGCGCGCTCACCGGGAAGGCACCGCGTGCCTACATCGGCGACTCGACGCGCCCGGACACGGTGCGCACCCGGTCGCTGTCCGAGGAGACGGCCCGCATCTTCCGGGCCCGCGTCGTCAACCCCCGCTGGATCGCGGCGATGCGCCGCCACGGCTACAAGGGCGCGTTCGAGCTGGCCGCGACGGTCGACTACCTCTTCGGCTACGACGCCACCGCGGGCGTCGTAGAGGACTGGATGTACGAGCAGCTCACCGCGAGCTATCTGCTCGACCCCGAGAACCGCAAGTTCATGCAGGAGTCCAATCCATGGGCATTGCACGGGATCGCCGAACGCCTGCTGGAGGCGGCCGAGCGCGGGCTGTGGGCCGAACCCGACCCGGCCACACTGGCCGCGCTGCGCGAGGTCTACCTGGAAGCCGAAGGCGACCTCGAAGGATCCTGACCAGACGACGCTCGCCGCCGCGTCGCGCGGCCTGTTCGGCGGAGGTGAGGACCGCTCACCACGGCGGAGCGGGCGGAACCATTCCGGGGTCACGATAGGTAGCCGCGGTGAGCGGTGCCTCCGGCAGCCCGTCCTGGCGAGCCCGCACCGCCATCCGGATCTGGGTGATGTTGTCGCGCAGCAGGTCCGACACGAGCTCGTCGGTGCGCGGGTCCGAGAGCACCTCGAGCAGTACCCGCAACGTGGTCTCGCTCGCCTCGTTGATGATGCGGTCGTGGAAGGGCAACAGCCCGATGTGTCGCGCAGTGGGGTCTTGCTTGATCTTCTCGGCGAACATCCGCTTGATTTCTTCGTGGTTCTCCTGCAGCGCCGCCGCGATGTTGCGCGTGTAGTGCCCGCTCTGCAGCACCTCGGCCACCTCGTCGAGCACGGCGATCGTGATCGGCCGCCTGATGGAGTCGATGACGTTCTCCGACGCCCGGTTGATCAGCCGGACGATGAAGGGCTCGCGCAGCCCGCGACGCACCAGCGCCCGGCCCACGAACGCTGCGACGATCGCCAGCACGATCAGCCCCACGATGGTGAGCAGCACCAACCGTGTCGTGCTCAAGTGCCCGATCGCATCGGTCATAACCTCTGATCCTGCCTGCCCGAGTGCAATTGTGTCGCCAGGACCGGCAGATCGGGTGGCGCCCCATCCTCGATCAGGCGCACCAATGCACTGGTGTCGAGATGCTCGGCGACCAGATCGCCCAGCGCGTCCAGGCGCTGTTCACGCAGTTCGGCGAACGACGTGGCGGGCGCCGTGACGAACCGGCGACCCGCGGCCGCGGCGACCCACGTCAGGAACGCCCGCCGGAAGTCGTCGTTCTCGAAGACGCCGTGCCAGCTCGTCCCCCACACCGATCCGGCCACACAGCCGTCGAGGAACGTCTCGCCGCCGTGAACGCTCACGATGCCGTGGTGGATCTCGTAGCCGATGACGTCGGTGCCCAGCGCCCGGCCCTGCGGTCGCCCGAGTGACTTGGCCTGCGCGAACCTCACGGTGGCCGGTAGCAGCCCCAATCCGTCGACGTCGCCCGCGCGGCTCTCCACGTCGTCGGTGATCGTGGCGGCCAGCATCTGGTACCCGCCGCAGATCCCGAGCGTCTGCCCACCGGCGCGGGCGCGGCGGCACAGCGCCGTGGCCACGCCGTTCGCGCGCAGCCAGGCGAGATCCTCGACGGTGGCCCGCGTGCCCGGCAGCACGACGAGATCGGCGTCGTCGAGCTCTTCGGGGCGGCTCACCAACCGCACCACGACGCCCGGTTCGGCCGACAGCGCGTCGATGTCGGTGACATTGGACAACCGCGGCAACCGGACCACAGCGATCCGCAGCGTCTGCTCACCGACCGGCGGCAGCGCCGAGGGCGGTCGCGAGTCCAGGTCCAGGGAATCCTCGACGTCGAGCCACAGGCCCGGCAGCCACGGCAGCACGCCCAGCGTCGGGCGGCCGGTCAACGCGCCCAGCATGTCGATACCGGGCGCCAGCAGCCGGGACTCGCCGCGGAACTTGTTGATGACGAAGCCCGCGACGAGTGCCTGGTCGGCGGCCGAGAGCACGGCCAGCGTCCCGAACATCGCGGCGAACACTCCCCCGCGATCGATGTCGCCGACCACGATCGTCGGCAGGTCCAGAGCGCGGGCCAGCCCCATGTTCGCGAGGTCGCGATCACGCAGGTTGATCTCCGCGGGGCTGCCGGCGCCTTCGCAGATCACCACGTCGTACCGCGCGCGCAGCTCGGCGTAGGAGTCGAGGATCGCCTGCTGCAGCAGGGGCTTGAGGTCCTGGTAGCTCAACGCGTCGACGTCGGCCACGGGCTTGCCGAGCAGCACGACCTGCGAGTGCGTGTCGCTACCCGGCTTGAGCAGCACCGGGTTCATCGCGGCCTCGGGTTCGATGCACGCCGCGGCGGCCTGCATCGCCTGCGCCCGGCCGATCTCGGCACCGTCGGCGCTCACCATCGAGTTCAGTGACATGTTCTGCGCCTTGAACGGGGCCACCTTGACGCCCTGACGGGCCAGCCACCGGCAGATGCCCGCGGTGAGCACGCTCTTGCCGGCGTCCGAGGTGGTGCCCGCGACGAGCAAGGATCCCTTCATCGCCGTCCCCCGGCCGCGATGGCCACGGCCGCGGCCGCGAGGGCCGCAGCCAGTGTCACCCGGGCGTTGAGCCGGGCCGCCCGGGGCAGGTCCGCGGCCCGCGCCGGCCGACCGTCGCCGAGTGCCGGGCGTTGCTCGACGCGCCCGCCGTAGCTGTTCAGCCCGCCCAGCCGCAGGCCCAACGCGCCGGCAAAGGCGGCCTCGCACCAGCCCGAGTTGGGGCTCGGGTGCCGCCGGGCGTCACGCCGCACGACCAGCAACACCTCCCTGGGGCGCGCGCTGACGAGCGCGACGAGCGCGGCCGTGGCGCGGGCGGGCACCAGGTTGGCCAGATCGTCCAGTCGCGCCGACGCCCAGCCAAAGCGCCGGTAGCGCACCGAACGGTGGCCCACCATTGCGTCAAGGGTATTGACCGCGCGATACCCGAGCAGGCCGGGCAGGCCGGCCAAGGCACCCCACATCAGCGGCGCGACCACTGCGTCGGACGAGTTCTCCGCCACGGACTCGACCGCGGCCCGGGCGATCCCCGACTCGTCCAGCGAGGACGTGTCGCGGCCAACCAGGTGGGTGAGCCGCTCCCGCGCCGCGGCCAGCTCGTGGCGCACCAGCAGGTCGTGCAGCGCATGGGCCTCGCGGCGCAACGACTCGCTGCCGAGCACCGTCCACGTCGCCAGGGCCACGACCAGCGAATAGCCCCGGGGGCCGGCAGCCCGCTCGAGACGCGCGCCGACGCTCACAGCTGCTCCGACGCAGCCCGCCGCGAACAGCACGCCGCTCGTTCGCGAATCACGCCATACCCGGTGTTCCAGCATCGACGCCGCCTGTCCGAAAACCGCTACAGGGTGGCCGCGACGGGGATCGCCCACCAGGGCGTCCAGCGCGGTGCCGGCGAGCAGGCCGGCGGCGAGGGTCGGTCCGCGGCGCACGGTTAGACCCAACCACACGCAACCACACCCGACGGCGCCACGGCGTACCGGAACCGGGGGGCTATCGGCGTCGCACCGAACGCGGCGCTCCCGCCCGCTGATCGTGCTTGCCCGCTGGTGGTCGGGTCCGGCCGGGCGGCACGAACCGGTCACCAGCGGGAAAACATGATCCACCGGGAGCTACTCGCTGACACCAAGGCGCTCGAGGAGGATCGTGCGCACGGCGGTGGCGTCGGCCTGACCGCGCGTCGCCTTCATGACCGCACCGACCAGGGCACCGACTGCCGCGATCTTGCCGCCGCGCACCTTGTCGGCCATCTCGGGGTTGGCGGCGATCGCCTCGTCGGCGGCCGTCTCCAGCGCGCCGGTGTCCGACACCCGCTTCAGCCCCCGTTCGGCGATGACTGCGTCCACGTCGGCGCCGGTGCCGGTGCCGGTGCCGGTCAACGCGCCCTCGCCGGCCACCCGCGCAGGCTGATCGTCCCCACCGACGGACGCCGGGACTTTCCCCTCCATCTTGAGAATGACACCGTCCACGACCTGGCGGGCCAGGCCGACCGACAGGGTGCCTTGGCCGACCAGCTCGATCACCCGAGCCACCTGCTCCGGGCTGATGGCCAGCTCAACGGGGTCGATCTCACGCGCGTTGGCTTCCTGGGCGAGGTAGCCCAGCCACCAGTTTCGGGCCTGCCCCACTGCGGCGCCGGCCTCGACCGTGGCGCCGACCAGGTCGACGACGCCGGCGTTGGTCATCTGCGCCATGTCCTCGGCGCTGACCCCGAGGGAGTCCCGAAGCCGGACCCGGCTCGCCGCGGGCAGCTCGGGCAGGGCGTCCCGCAACCGCTCGACCCAGTCCGGGTCCGGAGCCACCGGCACCAGGTCGGGCTCGGGGAAGTAGCGGTAGTC
>QHCC01000150.1 GCA_003243915.1 Pseudonocardiales bacterium
GGCGTGCCCGCCACCACGGTCGCGGCGGCGCAGGTAACGCTCGAACTCGCGCGCGATCGCATCGCCGGACGCCTCACCGAATTCGCTGCGGTCGATCTCGTCATCACGCTCTTCGAGGTTGCGGATGTAGTCGGTGACCTCGTCGTCCTCGGCCGCCATTTCGTCGACCAGCTTCTGCCACTCGACGGACTGTTGCGGCAGCTCGGCCAGCGGAACCGGCAGGTCGAGCACCTCCTCGACGCTGTGCAGCAACGCTAACGTCGCCTTGGGGTTGGGGGGTTGGGACACGTAATGCGGCACGCCTGCCCAGAACGAGATGGCCGGGATGCCGGCCGCCACGCAGGCGTCCTGCAGCACCCCGACGATGCCGCTGGGTCCCTCGTAACGCGATTTCTCCAGCCCGTAGCGGACGGCCGAGTCGGCGTCGTAGGACGTGCCGGTGACCGACGTGGCCCGGGTGTGCGGCGTGTCGGACAGCAGGGCGCCGAGCGTCACGACGATTCGGACGTCCAGCTCTCGGATGACCCCCAGCAGCTCGTCGCAGAAACTGCGCCAGCGCATGTTCGGTTCGATGCCCCGAACGATGACCAGGTCGAACTCCGCACCCGGTGGCCGGCATACCGAGAAACGGGTGGTGGGCCAGCTGATCCGGCGGCTGACCCCGTCGACCAGCGACACCGTAGGCCGGTTGACCTGGAAGTCGTAGTAGTCGTCCGGGTCGATCTCGGTCAGCGGTTGGGCGTCCCAGACGAGTTCGAGGTGCTCGACCGCGCCGCTGGCCGCGTCGCCGGCGTCGTTCCAGCCCTCGAACGCGGCCACCAGGATCGGATTGACCAGCTTGGGCCAGCCCGCGCCGTCGAAGACCGTCATACAACCAGCCTACGACCGCTGCCTGGCCCGCCACCCCAGCGCGGCGCGCGGGCGGGTCGTGCTAGGGCTACCCGCCAGGCGCTCGGCGAGAACGCGGTAAGTACCGCCGGTAACCTTGGGGCATGGCGGATACCACCATGAAGTCGTCATTGCTGGATGCGCTTGCCGAGCGTGTCGTCGTCGCCGACGGGGCTATGGGCACGATGCTCCAGGCGGCGGACCTCAACCTCGACGACTTCGAGGGCTTGGAGGGGTGTAACGAGATCCTCAACGTCAGCCGCCCCGACATCGTCAAGGGCGTGCACGACGCCTACTACCGGGCCGGCTGCGATGCGGTGGAGACGAACACGTTCGGTGCCAACTGGGCCAACCTCGCCGAGTACGACATCACCGGGCGGATCCGCGAACTGTCGCGGGCGGGCGCCGCGCTGGCCAAGGAGGTCGCCGACGGCTGGTCGACGGCGCAGCGGCCACGGTGGGTGCTCGGCTCCGTGGGACCGGGCACCAAGCTGCCGACCCTGGGCCACGTCCGGTACTCGGTGCTGCGCGATGCGTATCAGGAACAGGTCTCCGGCATGCTCGAAGGTGGCATCGACGCCGTCGTCGTCGAGACCTGCCAGGATCTGCTGCAGGCCAAATCAGCCATCGTCGGCGCTCGCCGGGCGATGGCGGGGACGGGTCGGCAGGTACCGCTCATCACGCACGTGACGGTCGAGACGACCGGCACGATGCTGCTCGGCTCCGAGATCGGCGCCGCCCTCACGGCCCTGGAGCCACTGGGTATCGACCTAATCGGCCTGAACTGCGCGACCGGGCCGGCCGAGATGAGCGAGCATCTGCGCTACCTGTCGCGTAACGCGCGCTGTGCCATCTCCGTCATGCCGAACGCGGGATTGCCACAACTCGGCCCGAACGGCGCCACCTACCCCCTGACGGCAGAGGAACTCGCGCTCGCGCTCGCGCAGTTCGTGACCGAGTTCGGTACCTCGCTGGTCGGTGGGTGTTGCGGCACCACGCCCGAGCACGTCACCGCCGTGGTCGAGGCCGTGCGCGATCTCACCCCGGGGAAGCGCACGATCACCCCGGAACCCGCGGTCTCGTCGCTGTACGCCACCGTGCCGTTCCGGCAGGACGCCAGCGTGCTCATGATCGGTGAGCGCACCAATGCGAACGGGTCCAAGGCCTTCCGCGAGGCGATGCTCGACGCCAACTTCGGCGACTGCGTCGAGATTGCCCGTTCCCAGACCCGCGACGGCTCGCACGTGCTCGACGTCTGCGTCGACTACGTGGGCCGCGACGGCGCGATCGACATGCGCGAGATCGCCGGCCGCTTCGCCACCGCATCGACCTTGCCGATCGTGCTCGACTCCACCGAACCGCCCGTCATCGAAGCGGGCCTGGAGATGCTCGGCGGGCGGTGCACCATCAACTCGGTCAACTTCGAGGACGGCGAGGGCCCGGACAGCCGATTCGCGCGCATCATGCCGATCGTGCGCGAACACGGCGCGGCGGTGGTGGCCCTCACCATCGACGAGCAGGGCCAGGCGCGCACCGCCGAGACCAAGGTGGCTATCGCCGAGCGGCTCATCGACACCCTCACCCAGCAATGGGACATGCACGTCGGCGACATCCTCATCGACTGCCTGACCTTCACCCTGGCCACCGGCCAGGAGGAGAGCCGCCGCGACGGCCTGGAGACGATCGAGGCGATCCGAGAGCTCAAGCGCCGCCGTCCGGAGGTGCAGACCACGCTGGGCCTGTCCAATATCTCCTTCGGCCTCAACCCCGCAGCGCGTCAGGTGCTCAACTCGGTGTTCCTGCACGAGTGCGAGCAGGCCGGCCTGGACTCGGCCATCGTGCACGCATCGAAGATCCTGCCGATGTCCAAGATCGCCGAAGACCAACGCCGGGTCGCGCTGGACATGATCTACGACCGGCGCCGCCCGGCGTCGGCCGACGAGGATGCCTACGAGCCGTTGCAGGCGTTCCTGCGGCTGTTCGAGGGTGTGTCGGCCCAATCGTCGGCCGCCTCACGTGCCGAGGAGCTCGCCGCCCTGCCGCTGGACGAGCGGCTCCAGCGGCGCATCATCGACGGCGAACGCATCGGCCTCGAGGCAGACTTGGATCACGCCCTGGTGGAGCGTCCTGCCCTGCAGATCATCAACGACACGCTGCTGTCGGGTATGAAGACCGTCGGCGAGCTGTTCGGTGCGGGCCAGATGCAGCTGCCGTTCGTGCTGCAGTCGGCTGAGGTGATGAAGGCTGCGGTCGCCTACCTCGAGCCGCACATGGAGAAGGCCGACAGTGCCGGCAAGGGCACCATCGTGCTCGCCACCGTCAAGGGCGACGTGCACGACATCGGCAAGAACCTCGTCGACATCATCCTTTCCAACAACGGCTACACGGTCGTGAACATCGGCATCAAGCAGCCGATCAGCGCGATCATCGAGGCGGCCGACGAGCACGACGCCGACGTCATCGGCATGTCCGGCCTGCTCGTCAAGAGCACGGTGATCATGAAGGAGAACCTCCAGGAGATGAACTCCCGGGGGATCGCCGAGCGCTACCCGGTCGTGCTCGGCGGCGCGGCGTTGACCCGCGGATACGTCGAGCAGGACCTGGGCGAGATCTTCCAGGGTGACGTCCGCTACGCCCGCGACGCCTTCGAGGGGCTGCGGTTGATGGACGCGCTCATGGCCGCTCGACGCGCACACACCCCCGCGGCTGCGGGCGTCGACGGGCCCGACGACACCAAGCTGGTGCAGGCCGAGGCCCAGAAGCTCGCCGAGCGCAAAGCCCGGCGCCAGCGCTCCCTGCGGATTGCCGAAGCCCGACGAGCCGCCGAGGCCATGGAAGAACGCGAGCTGCCGGCGCGTTCGGACGTGGCCACCGACAACCCGGTTCCGATCCCGCCGTTCTGGGGCGACCGCGTCGTCAAGGGCATCCCGGTCGCCGAGTACGCGGCGCTGCTCGACGAGCGCGCCACGTTCATGGGGCAGTGGGGCCTGCGCGGGGCACGGGGGGGCAGCGGCCCCTCCTACGAGGAGCTGGTCGAGACCGACGGCCGGCCGCGGCTGCGGTACTGGCTGGATCGGTTCCAGACCGAGGGACTGCTGGAGGCTGCCGTCGTCTACGGCTACTTCCCGTGTGTCAGCAAGGCTGAGGACCTGATCATCCTCGATCAGACGGGTAACGAGCGCACCCGGTTCACCTTCCCGCGTCAGCGCCGCGAGCGGCGGCTGTGCCTGGCCGACTTCTTCCGTAGCGAGAACTCCGGCGAGCGCGACGTCGTCGGCTTCACCGTCGTCACCGTCGGCGACAAGATCAGCCAGTTCACCCGCACGCTGTTCGAGGCGAACTCCTACCGCGACTACCTCGAGGCGCACGGCCTGTCAGTTCAGCTGACTGAAGCACTTGCCGAGTACTGGCACCGCCGGATCCGCGAGGAGCTGGTGCTCCCGGGCGGCGCCGCGATGGCGGCGGAGGACCCGGCCGACGTCGCCGCGTACTTCGACCTCGGTTACCGGGGAGCTCGGTACTCACTCGGCTACGGTGCCTGCCCGGACCTGGAGGACCGCGCCAAGATCGTGGCAATGCTCGACCCGGCCCGGATCAACGTCGAGCTGTCCGAGGAGTTCCAGCTACACCCCGAGCAGTCCACCGATGCGATCGTCGTCCACCACCCCGAGGCGAAGTACTTCAACACGTGAGCGCTGGACGAGGCATCGAGACGGCGACCCAGCCGGCGGCTTAGGGGAAGCCACCGACCGGGCCAGGCATCAGCGCGGGTTCATGGGTCGTGCGCCGACGCCCATGGTGCATTTTGCCCGTTTTGGTGTCATCGGCAAATCGTCACCGCGACCGGCACGCCCGTCGTGCCCGCGGCGCTCAACCCACCCCACCGCCGTCGCTGCGGCGCGACCCAGCGCGGTCGCTGAGCGGCGGCCTTGCAGGTAGGGGACGAGAGACCTGGTCAGGATGACGTCTCGCGGCAACGCGCGAGGCACGCGTATGGTCATCATGCGATGCTGTTGCGAAATTCTCGGACTACTGGCCAACCTGCCGCAGGCCACAGCAGCGACCGACGCCGAAGTGATGGCCCTGATTCAGGCCAGGCGACTCGTCGGACTCGGCATCGGCTACCTCGACGCCCCCCTGCTCAGCGCGACTCTGCTCAACTCGGGAGCACGGCTGTGGACCCGCGACAAACGCCTGGATGCGACCGCCTCGACGCTTGGGTGCGCAGCCACCGCGCCGACCCGGCCGTGACGGCCGAACCCAGGCGAACTGGTCACCCGGATCGGGGCCGTGGCATCTCGCAGGCGGCACCGGTGGGCTCCGGCGGGGCAAGTACCGCTCGCGTGTTGCAGGCGGTCCTGTTCGACATGGACGGCACCCTCGTGGACACCGAGCCGTACTGGATCGCGGCCGAGTACGCGCTGGTCGAGTCCTTCGGTGGGACGTGGAACGACACGCACGCGCACGCGCTGGTGGGCAACGCATTGCTCGCCTCGGCCGAGTACATCCGTGAGGTCGGAGGCGTCGACCTGGACCCGCCGGAGATCGTCGAGCGGCTGCTCGACGATGTCGTCCGGGCGGTGGTGCGGGACATGCCGTGGCAGCCGGGCGCGCTCGAGCTGGTGACGGAACTGCGAGATCACCAGATCCCCTGCGCGCTGGTGACGATGTCCTACCAACGGCTCGCGCGCACGCTCACAGATCAGCTGGCCGAGGGCAGCTTCACCACCGTGGTCACCGGAGACGAGCTGCGTGAGGGCAAGCCCCACCCGGAGGCGTACCTCACCGCGGCGGCCCGGCTCGGAGTGGACCCCGCGTACAGCGTGGCGATAGAGGACTCTCCGACCGGGATCGCGTCTGCCGAGGCCGCGGGCTGCGTCGTGGTCGCAGTCCCGCACCTGGTGCCGATTGAACCCGCACCGATGCGCACCGTCGTGGCGTCGTTGACCGACCTGACCCTCGACACCCTGGACGCCCTGGTCAGGACGATCAGGTCGGGAGGAGCGCCACCGGTGTGACGGCTCGGCGATCGCGGTCGATAGCGGTCAGGGCATCGGCCGGGAACGGCGGGGGCGTGCCGCCCCAGGCCGGGCACAGCGCTCGGTAATCGCACCAGTCGCACAGCCGGCTCGGGCTGGGCTGGAACTCGCGGGCCGCAGTGGCGCGCTCGATCGCGGCCCAGATGGCCCGCAGCGTGCGCTCGAAACGCTCGAGCTCGTCTGCGTCGGGCGAGTAGGTCAGCGTGTCGGTGTCGGCCAGGTAGATCAGCCGCAGTTGACGGGGGACTACGCCACGCGTGCGCCACAGCACCAGGGCGTAGAACTTCATCTGGAACAGCGCCTTGGCCTCGAACGCCTCCCGCGGCGTGGCACCCGTCTTGTAGTCGACCACCCTGATGTCACCGGCCGGTGAGACGTCGAGGCGGTCGACGTAGCCGCGCAGTCGCAGGCCGTCGATCACGATCTCGACCAACTGCTCGCGGGCCTCGGGCTCGAGGCGGGAGGGATCCTCGAGTTCGAAGTAGTTGGCGAGCAGGCCGGCGGCACTGTCGAGCCACTCGGCCAGCTCGCTGCCGTCGGCGTCGGCGGCGAAGAGGGTCGCGGCCTCAGGAGACTCGATGAGCACCCGCTGCCACGCGGCCGGCAGGAGGTCACGCGCGGCCGCAAGGGTGCGAGCGGCGGCGGGCAGGTCGAACAGCTCTTCGAGCACCGCGTGCACCACGGTGCCGCGGGTAGCCACCTTGGACGGCGCCTCAGGCAGACGATCGATGCTGCGGAAGCGGTAGAGCAGCGGACATGTCTTGAAATCGGCCGCCCGCGAGGGTGACAGCGACCCGAGAACGGGTGCGGGCAGGTCGACGGTCTCACTCATGGCGCAAGACTAGATCGACCCACCGACAGATTCGGGCAACTACAGCCAATGGATCCGGCCGAATGGCCAGATGATCACGAACGCACGTCCGATCACCGACGAGGCCGAGATCGCGCCGAAGCGCCTGCTGTCGGAGGAATCACACCGGTTGTCGCCCATGACGAAGGCGGTACCGTCAGGCACCGTCACCGGCTTGGCCGGGAAGCTCACAGTTCCACCCCGGCACGCCGGGTTGAGGTACGGCTCGTCCAGCGCCAATCCGTCGACGTAGACAACACCCTTGCGGGCGGTGAGCGTGTCACCGGGCAATCCGATCACTCGCTTGATGAGCACCTTGTCGGAGACCAGCCACGTCTTGGAGCGGTGAAAGACCACGACATCGCCGCGACGAATGTCGTGCATCCGGTACGAGAGCTTGTCGACGAGGACGTAGTCGTTGTTGCAGCCGTCGCAGCCGTGCAGAGTCGGCTCCATCGACGCCGACGGGATGTAGTAGGTGGCCGCGACGTAGGTGCGCAGCCCATATGCGGCCAGCACGGCAATCACGATCACGACGAGCAGACGGCGTAGCCCGCCAACCGTGACCCGGTGCCGCTTGGCAGCGCGCGGCCCGGAGGCGTGCTCGCCGTCACCGGCGGGGGAGGAGGCGTCGTTCTGCGCGAATACCGCGCCTGAGACCAGTGGCACGGGCTCGCCGCTCGTTCGCCCGTCCGGCTCCGCGACCTCGTCGGAGGGCGGAGCGCTGCGGGCGCGCTCCATGGCCGCGGCGTTCGCGGCCGCAAACCGGCGGGCCAGGTCGCTGCCCGGCCTGACCGACCGTGGCCCAGGGTCATCGGTGGGTGGCTTGGCGCCGTTGACAGGCTCCGCCACGACCTCGGCTCCGGGCGCGACGATGTCGTCGGCGGTCTCGTGACCATCGGCGGCCTCGTCGCCGCCGGCCGTCTCATCGCCGCCCGCGGTCGCGTCGCCGCCGGCCGTCAGCTCGCCGTCCGCCGCGGAACCCGGCTGCGCACTCATCGCACTCACCGCAGCCGCCGCCGCCGTGGGTGGCCACGGCGGCAGCACACGGTCGCGCCCAGGCGCCGTCGCACGGTCATCGTCGTGCGCCGGCGGCGGCTCGCGGTCGACGTCGTTCGTCTGGAGCGCCTCGCTCGGTGCGGCCGGGTCGACGTCGTTCGTTGGGACCGCCTCGCTCGGTGCGGCCTGCGCGGGCTCAGCGGGCGCCAGCAGCCAGCTCAGCGTGCGACGCGACCAGCCGGCGCGCGAACCGTGGTCCTGATCGACGTCTGGCGCCTCCTGCTCGGGTGCGGGCAGAGCCGAGGCGGCAGCCGCGAGCCGCCCGGCCAGGTCGGTGTCAGTTGCTGGCAGGTGGCCGGTCGGGGCGGGGGGGTCGGCGGTTGGCGTGGCGTCTTGGAGAGCGTCGTCCTGGGCAACGGCGTTCTGGGCAACGGCGTTCTGGGCAACGGTGTCCAGGACACCGTCGATGCCGTCCAGCGGGTCGGCACTCGCGACAGACCGGTGGGGGTCGGCCAATTGTGCTGCGAGAGGTCGGTTCGGGGCACGGTAAGCCTCGAATGGCGAGACCGGTGGGGTCTTGGCCGGCAGCGGGTAACCGCTACGAGCCGCATGCCGAGGGCCCGACTCTCCGTCGCGCACGGCGTCTTCGGCGGCGGCGGCCTGCCCACGCCCCCGGCGCCAGACGCGTCTGCGTACAGACTTTTCGACGGGGTCCGCGTCGGTGTCTGCGACGGTCTCAGTGGCTGGCTCAGTGACCGTGGCCTCGGC
>QHCC01000151.1 GCA_003243915.1 Pseudonocardiales bacterium
TTCTGGCTGACTCGCGACTACCTGCCCGAGTTGGTTGGCCTCGTCGTCGGCCTTCCTTCGCTGGCCGAGATGGCCGACGCAATCGGGGCCCGGATTGAACCGGTGTTGATCCCGTGGGACTGTGCTGACGGTTTCCCCGAGGCCTATTGGCGCCGACCCGAGGCATACCTAGACGACAGTGTCCGTCGCGGGATGTCGCTCTGGGCCAGACTCGGGCCGGGCGTCGAACAGCGAGCCGTGTGCAGTCTCAGGGATGACCTCGCCTCAGGTCGCTGGGCAGAACGCAACCGCGACCTTGTCGATCTCGACGCGGCAGATTTTGGCCTTCGACTGCTCATCGCGTGAGGCTGGGCATCGCGCTACCACTTCGTAGCTGAAGTCACTGGTGCTGTAGACGTGCCGTTGCCGAGCGCGCCGACAGTGACCTCCAGCGTCGCCGGATCGCGATCCGCTTGTGACATCCACATCCCTTGCCCAGCGGCGTTGTCGACAGGTGGGGCGGCGCGGCCAAGGCGGCGCGGCTAAGGCGGCGCAGTGCGTTGCGGCCCGGCGGGCGTTCGCACCTTCCACCACGTGTTCCAGCCCCCGCCTGGCTGCTCCCAGGTACCGCGTGGAGCCCAAGGCAACCCGTCAAGGTGGACCAGTCGGCTGCGCAAGAGTCTCGACCACGGCGCCGACCGCTGCCATTCTTGGGGCATGCAGACCGTGTATGAGACCGCGGGCGGCGACGACGGCCTGATCCGCCTGGCCGGTGCATGGCACGCCCGGGTGATGGCAGACGAGGTGGTCAGCCACGCGTTCAGCAACGGTTTCCATCCCGAGCACACCGGGCGCCTCGCCGCCTACTGGGCCGAGGCCCTCGGTGGCCCGACGACCTACTCCGATACCTATGGCGACGAGACCTCGGTGATGCGGATCCACAGCGGCAACGGACCACACCAGGAGATGGATCGGCGGGCCATCGCCTGCTTCGACCAGGCCATGGCGGACGTCGCATTGTCCGAGAACGACGCCGTCCGGGCCGTGCTGCACGACTACTTCGCCTGGGCGACCGCAACGACGATGTCGCGCTATCACCGCTCCGCGGACGACGTGCCCGATGGGCTGCGCATCCCGCACTGGTCCTGGGACGGCCTACAGCGCTGAGCCGTCCTAGGCGGGTAGGCGGCCATGATCGTCACGCAGCGAGCATGGCCCACACCGGCCATGCGGAGGGAGTGTTGATCAAGTACATCCGCACCTCGGCTACCCGTCCGGTGCGCCAACGCTAGTCGACGCGCGCGCGAACACGGGCGCGGTGGGCGGTGGCCTTCACGCGGTTCTGACAGGCGGTCGAGCAGAACCGACGGGTGCCGTTGCGGGAGACGTCGACGAACACCCGGTCACACGAGGGCGCTCGGCAGACGCCGAGCCGGTCGGCGTACTCGCTGCCGAGTACGGCCGCGAGGCCAACCGAGACTCCGCCGCCCCAGCCGGACCGATCGGCGGCGTTGCGGCCGTGAAAGTGCAGGTGCCACGGCTGCTGGTCATGCCGGTCGAGGTAGGGCGACGGCGCGTACCGGCTGAGCAAGTCGTTCACGATGATCGCGGCGTCGTCGATCCGGCCGACGTCGACGGCCTCGAACACGGGTCGAACGCTGTGTGCGAGTTCGACGAACGCCGGCATGTGTGATGCCGCCGGCGCCGACGTCGGGAGGCGGTTGCCCGCTTGCAACGCCCCCCGGACGCCGATCACGAGGTCGCGGCCGCTCGGCGCGGGATAGGGACGACCCTGTCGCTCGCCCGGTGTCGCCACGTTCACCAGTACCGCCGCCACTGCGACCACGGAATCAGTGTGACTGCCGAAGTTCACTTGAACAGGTACTCCATCCGAGGTAGCGTCATGACTGTTCACTTAGCTTACGACAGTGAGGACCGCTCGTGCCCACAACTGCCCAAGCCCGTAGCTGGCTCGATCGTTGGGACCGCCAGCAGGAGTTCCACATCCCCGACCGGGAGGAACGGTTCACGGTCATCGGTGACGTCCTGGCCTCGGTCCTCGAGCGGCCCGATCCGCTGATCGTCGATCTCGGTGCCGGCCCGGGATCCCTGGCCGTGCGTCTGCTGGATCGCGTC
Organism: Pseudonocardiales bacterium; assembly: GCA_003243915.1. Classification (GTDB taxonomy): domain Bacteria; phylum Actinomycetota; class Actinomycetes; order Mycobacteriales; family Jatrophihabitantaceae; genus QHCC01. The sequence goes on from QHCC01000151.1 coordinate 2,116, forward strand.
CCCACCAGCACCGTGGTCGCGATCGACGCCGATCCGTTGCTGCTCGGACTCGCGCGTGCCGCTTACGGCGACCGCGCACAATTGCGCATCGTCGATCACGATCTGCGCGAGCACGGATGGGTCGCGGCCCTGGACCTGCCGCGTCCCGCGGACGCAATCGTCAGCACGACCGCGCTGCACTGGCTGACCCGGGATCAGCTCGCGGCGGTCTACTGCGCCGCCCGAACGCTACTACGACCGGGCGGGGTCTTCGTCGACGGTGATCACCTGACTGACGGGTCGCCGGCGTTGTATCAGCTCGGCCGCGACATTGCCGCTCGCCGCGCCGCCCGCATTCCGCCGGCCGAGCGGGAGGACTGGGCTTCCTGGTGGGACGCCGCCGCAGTCGCGCCAGAACTGGCCGAGCTGACGAGCCTGCGCGGCAACCGCCCCTTGGATCACTCCGTGCCCGACGTCCCGACCCTCGCTGACCACATCGACTTGCTCCGCACCGCCGGCTTCGGTGAGGTCGGCACCGTCTGGCAGCACGGCGACAACCGTGTGTTGGTTGCACTGCGCTAACTGGAGTGCGACCTGCACACCTGCTCGGGCAGGACGAGCCGGTCGGCAGGGTCAGGATCGTCGAACGCGTTCGTCGCGCGAGTACCGCTTGCGCTGCTCCGGTCGGGACGATGATGCGCGACTGCCCGCCGGCGACCAGACGGACTGCTCGCCGCCCCCGAATACGACCTCGGCATCATCATGCGCGAGGACCCAGTCGACTCGTTGCGCGACGGGCCGCCCAAGCGCGCCCAATCGCTCGCCGAGCGCACGGGGCTCGACGCGGACGCCATCTGGGAATGGGGCGTCATCGAGCGGCTAGCGACCGGTACCGCGGGCGACATCTGTTGGGCTGCAACCGGTCGGCGACCAGACGCTGGACGCCGCCGAGGCGAATGCCGCACAGGGGCGCACCCCTTCCGGACGCGTCGCCCATCGTGGTCACCTGCCAGCGCGACCGCGGGCGTATCACCGCGATCCTCCCACCCTCCTGCAGTGGGCAGGGGAACTGCGGCAAGCCCCAGCCGCCAGCGGGGCTACGTTAGGCCTAGGAAGGCGGCCCCATGAGACGTGCCATCGCCGCGGGGGCGGTACTCGCCATTGCCACCGTCCTGACGCCGGCCCCCGCACAATCCGGCGCGTCGTCGGCACCGGGCGCGGGGCCCGCTCGGCCCGGTGCGCCAGTGGTGACGGCAGCGCTCGACCTGCCGCGCCACTCCACGGTCCTCACCGCGACCAAGCTGGCCGCCGACTACTACCGCACGACTTACGCCCATACGACACTGACGCCCCGCAACGGGTGGTCCTGGGCGACCTACACCCAGGGCGTGCAGGCCCTGTACCGGCAGGCCGGCGACAGGCGCTACCTCGACGACAACCTGGCCTGGGGCCGCTCGAACGGGTGGGGAATCTCCACGCCGCCGGAGATCGACCCTGACTCGATCAAGGCCGGCCAGACGTATTTCGACCTGCACGCCATCGACCCCACTGCCTCGCTCGCCATCATGGACGCAACGATGGCCGGCGACCTGACGAATCAACCCGTCGCCAGGTACGACTGGATCGATTCACTGTTCATGGGGCTCCCGGTCTGGGCCCGCTGGGCGGCCCGTACCGGCAACCCGGCCTATCTCGACAAGCTCGACGCCAACTACGCCTGGGCTCGGGACAAGGGCGGAACCAGCGCGCGCTGCGCCGGCAGGACTCCCCCGCGAGCCGGGCTCTTCGACGCCAGCCAGGGCCTGTGGTATCGCGACTGCACGTTCATCGGGGCGAAGGACGCCAACGGTCAGCCGATCTTCTGGGCCCGGGGCAACGGTTGGGTCATCGCCGCCATGGCCCAGGTGCTCGAATCGCTACCGGCCGGCGATCCGCGGGGTGCGAAGTACGCCAGCATGCTGCAGACGATGGCCGCCCGCCTGATCGGACTGCAGGGCAGCGACGGGTTCTGGCGTTCCAACCTGACCGATCCCGCATTGAGCCCGCAGCCGGAGGCCAGCGGCACCGGTCTGATCACCTATGCGCTGGCCTACGGGATCCAGGCCGGCATCCTGGCTGCGCCGACCTACCTGCCTGCCGTGGCACGCGCTTGGCAGGGGCTGACGACGCTGTCGCTGCAGCCGAGCGGATTCGTGACGAACTGCCAGGGGCCGGGTGGCAGCCCGGGTCAGTCCTACTCGGCCAGGGCCCCGCGAACAGCGCCCACGTCGACCTCCTCGGGCACCGTCAACATCGACTCGCCGCCGTTCTGCGTGGGCGCGCTGCTGCTGGCCGGCAGTGCGGTCGCCCGGCTGACGATCAGTCCGTCCACCGGGCGCCCCGTCGCCTACACCGGCCAGGAGGTGGGCAACGAGGCCACCCGCGTCGACGACGGTGACGTCACGACCCGATGGTCGGCCAAGGGATTCCCGGAGGCTGTCACGATCGATCTCGGCGCGGTCTTCCGCCTGAGCAACGCGATGGTGGTGCCCTACCTGGACCGCGCCTACCGCTACCGGATCGAGGTCTCGGCGGACAACGTGCACTGGCAGCTGGTCGTCGACCGGACGGCCAACACGAGCGCCGGGTCGCAGCTGGACGACTTCTCACCCGGCGCCGTCGACGCCCGCTACGCGCGATTGACCGTGATCGGGGTCTACGGCGTGAGCACCGCCTGGGTGAGCATCCAGGAGTTCGCCGTCTATGACGGCTGACGCTCGCGTGGATCTGGCCGGGCACGCCCAGCGCGGGCGCGGTGGTCTGTTCAGCGCACCGCCGTGGGCACTCCGGTCCGGGCGTCGAGTATCAACGGCTGGTTGTCGGCGTGGGCGAAGTCGAATAGCCCGCTCATAGACCCGCGGCCGCGTCGAAGGATCCGCCGCCGAGCAGCTTGCCGTGCAGCCAGTTGTCTTCGATCAGGCGGGTGACGGAAACCGGGGTGGTCAGCGTGTGATCGACGGCGTTTCGCTTAGCGTCGGGCGAGATCACCAGCAACGGCTGGCGCGGGCTGCTCGTCGAGGGGGTCGGCGTTGGCGAGGTGACGTTGGTGAGGTCGTCGGCTCGACCCATGTGACGGCATGCGATCCATGGCAGATCGGCCGTTCGCGGGGTATGCAGGTGTTATGACCGCCCCCCGGACGACCTGCAACCTTTCGATCTCCCTCGACGGCTTCATCGCAGGTCCTGACCAGAGCCGTGCAGACCCGATCGGCGTTGGAGGAATGCCGCTACACGACTGGCACTCCGACACCTTCGATGCCGGAAACGAAGCCGATGTGATCGCGCGCGACGACCTGATGCAGGACCGTGGCGCGGTCATCATGGGCCGCAATATGTACGGCCCGATCCGCGGCCAGTGGGACGAGGACTGGCGCGGGTGGTGGGGCGCTGAGCCGCCGTATCACTCGCCGGTGTTCGTACTGACGCACTACGAACACCCGCCGATTGAGATGGCAGGCGGCACCACGTTCTTCTTCGTGACCGGCGGATTCGCAGCCGCCTTTGATCAAGCGAAGGAAGCGGCGTCGGAGAAGGGAGACATTCGCATCGCCGGCGGCGCGTCGACCGTGCGACAAGCGCTCCAGGCCGGAGCGGTAGACGAACTGTTCCTCAATCTCATCCCGATCCTTCTCGGAACCGGCGAGCGAATCTTCGACGGCGTTCCCGACCCTGGCTTCCGGCCGGCGGAGGTCCTGCATTCGCGGCACGCAACGCACATCCGCTACGTGCTAGACCACCTCGCCCGATGAAGAGAGTGCGACGGGACGCCCCGGCTAGCGATGGATCAGCGGCTCACGGTCGACTCGGGCAAGCGCGGGGGCAGCGACCCGTCAGAGGACCGAGTAACCGGCTGGCAGGGGGCGACGGCCGGTTAAGGCCAGCAGCGCTGCGGATGCTGTTCCCTGCATTGCGGCCAGACCACCGATGACGGCGAACGCGTCGGCGACTGCACCTCGGGGAACATCGGCGCTGACGCCGAGGGCGGCTGCCAAATCGCAGGTATGCACCGTCAGCTCAAGGGTGCGGGTCGGGAGGTAGCCCTCCAAGGTCATCGTCCCGAATGGAGTGCGCACCAAGGCGGTGGCGGGAGCGGCCCGGACCCGCTCGGGTACCCGGACCACCAGCGCGCTCAACGCGGCCATCGGGTCTTGGCCGAGCGCGGCGCCGGCGGCGCGTCCGCGCTGGACCACCGCTTCGGTGTCAGTCAGGGCGCCGGCGATTACCACGTAGTACGCCACGGCATCGGCCAAGTCCACCGGGCCGGAGTCGGTGCCGGCGACATCGAGGTAGGTCTCCACCGTCGACAGCGACCGGCTGGTGTGCCCGAGCAGGTCGCGCACGGACCACTCGCCGAGGCCGGGGGCGTCATAGTGGCCTGTCGCGGAGGCGCTGACTTCGAGGAACCGTCGGGCGGCACTATCGAAGGCATGGGCAGCGGGAGCGTCCATCAGCTCAGCATCGCAGCCACCAGTGTTCAACGCCCGTACCGGCGTCATCCCAGTCACCGAGCGGGTTACGACACCGCTGCCCGGCCGGTCATGTCGTCGCGCTCTTGGCGGCGACGCTGAGCAACCGAACCAGCGTAGCCACGAGGCGTGCCTCGTCGACGTCGAGCGGAGTCTGGTTGAAGGTCCACTGGCCGCGCCGGTAGTTCACGAGCGCATCGACCACGATCACAGACAACGTCTCGCAGTCCCAGTCCGACCCCGCTCTGGATTCAGCTGCCGTTCGAGCACCTGCGCTCCCAGCACGAATCCGGGACCCGCGATCTGGCGCCAGAAATGCCGCGCCAGCTCCGGCAAACTGGGCTCCTTCCTTCTCGATCAGCGCGGTGACCTCACGGTGCCCACTCAACTCCGCGAGCAGGTATCGGCCGATGAGTGTCAGCTCGGCGGCGAGGTCGCCGAGCGGCAGTAGGTCCATCACCGCCCGCTGCGCGTCGACATGGCGGGCGTGCTGATCGGGGCTTCCGGCGCAAAGCTGATAAGGGCGCAACGGTCTGGCTGGGATATGACAGACCATTAGGGT
>QHCC01000152.1 GCA_003243915.1 Pseudonocardiales bacterium
CGGGTCGGGTCGAGCCGCGGCGGGGTCGTGCGGTGATCTATCTTCGTGTCTCGACCGCCAGCCAGGTCGAGGGCACCTCGATCGACAGCCAACGCGACCAATGCCGGGCCGCCGCCACCGCTCACCGATACGACGTGACCGGCGAGTACGTCGACGCGGGAGTCTCGGGCGCGAAGACTGCACGACCCGCCCTGGACCAACTCCTGGCCGCCGTCATGGCGGGCGAGGTCGACGTCGTGATCATCGCCAAGCTCGACCGGCTCGGGCGCAGCCTGCTGCACCTGCTCACTCTCATCGGACAGCTCGCCACGCTCGGCGTCCGGGTGATCTCCGCCTGCGACAACATCGACACCAACACACCCGCCGGGCGGATGATGCTGCAACTGCTCGGCGTGTTCGCCGAGTTCGAACGCGAACGCATCCGCGAACGATCACGCGAGGGCGCCCGCCGCCGGGTCACCGACGGCGGGTTCGTCTCCTCCTCCCCGCCCTTCGGCTACCAGGCCGTGCCCGACCAGTCGGGGCGCCGCGGCACGGTCCTGGACATCGAACCCGTTGCAGCCGCCTGCATCCGCGACATGCTCCGCCTGCTGGTGCGTGACCGCACACCGATCAGCCTCGCGGCGCGGGCGCTGAACGCCGCCGGGCATCGTTCGGCCACCGGCATCTGGTGGACGCAGCACACCCTGTCGAGGTGGGCGCGTGGTGACGGGCCCACGACTGCCGGCGGACTGTGGCGGTGGAACGACATCGCCGTGCCCATCCCCGCGATCCTCACCGCGGAGCAGGTCAGCGAGTGGGCCGCCTGGAAAGCCGACACCGGGATGCGGCAGACCAACCGGGGCGAGTACTTGCTCGGCGGCCGCGCCCGCACACCGTGCGGCGGCCGCTACCACGGCCGGACCGCCGGCACCCAGAACCCGGTCTATGCCTGCAAGCGGCGGCTCACCGCGAAGACCGGCGACCCGCAACGCTGCGACTGCCGATCAATCCGAGTCGACACCCTCGACCATGCTGTCTGGTCCCACGTCAGCGCCGCGCTGACGCAACCAAACCGCTGCACCGAACTCCTGGCGCCAGCCGCCGACCGAGCCGGCGGAACGCAGCGCCTCGAGATCGGCGGCGACACCCTTAGCGCCGGCATCGCCGACGCCGCGCACCTCATCGGCGCGCTCCAACAGGCGATCGCCGCCGAATACCAAGCCGCCCGTGAGGACGGGTACGACCCGGCCACCGCGCGCATGATGGTCCACACGCTGCACGCCGACCTCACCCAGGCCCACGACAACCTGTCACGGCTCAGCCAGGTCCGCTCCGCCATCACCGCCCTCGCCGCAGACACCACCGACGCCCACCACATCCTCTACCACGCCCGCCGACACCTCGACCACCTCGACGTGCACGGCAAACAACACGTCCTCGACGCCCTCGGCGTCACCGTGCAGGTCACCGGCTACACCAAGTGCACCACCTGCGGCGGAACCGGCTACCAGCCCATTCCGCCGGGAACAGGACGCCACGGGCCACCCAGCTGCCCCACCTGCCGGCGCATCCGAACCACACCCGAAGTCACAGTGCACATCACCGCACCCCAAGTACTGCGCGCCCTCACCGAGCCCCCCTCCGACCTATCAGCCACCGCGGGCTGACCCGCGCACCAACGACGACAGCGACAGCGCTCCAGTCGAAGTTCGAGCTCAAGTCGGGTTGGCGCAATCCTCGCCAACCGGGCACCGTCGCGGGCGCCCTGTCGGCTACTCTCGCGGCGGGTACACGTCGGCCGCCGTCACCGCTTGCAGGGCGGTCCCAGGCAGCCGTCGGTGACCCAAGGAGCTCAGCATGGCCGTCATACCGAAGCGTTCGCGGGTCACCGGTATAGCGCGGAGCAAGCTCGGCGCCGAAATGCGACGACAATACGAGAACGGCCGCAGCATCCGCGACCTGATGCAGACCTACGGCCGCTCCTACGGCTTCATCCACCAGATGCTGGGCGAATCCGGCACCGTGCTGCGACAGCGCGGCGGCCTTCACCCCAGACGCTCCGAGCGGTAACCGGCTCAGCGTCCCCTCCGGATGCCATGCCGGCAGCTACCAGACCGTAACGCGATGCTATGGCTGACCGTGGTGAACATCGACTCGGTTCGAGGCGTCCGCATACCGAACGGTTTGCGGCGACGATTCCGACTCCTCGACCGAGGTGATCTTGTGTCATTTGTCGATCCCATCCGGGCACGCGTCCGGTGACGGGACGTCGTACGGGACGACCTTGATCACCCGGCGAACAGCGGTCCGCACCGCCCATGGCCGTCCTTGCGCGGGTTCCCATCCGACGCAGTGGTCGGGCACTGCCCGCTGACGGGCGTCAATTGACACTGCGAAGATGATCGGAGTTGCTGCGCCGTTCGCTCATCTCGCTGACGCCTGCGACGGTTCCCGATGGAACGTCGGCGAGCATCGCTGCGCCACGAGTCCAAGCAAACCGGCAAGTCGTCCAGGCGGGAGGTCGGTTGTTCCTCGCGGACCTACGCTCGTCCTCACCGATAGAAGGTGAAGATCAGCTCGCCGGGGCGCAGTGGTTGGGGTGGTGCGACTAGACGGTTCACGCCGACCCGCATGCCCGTGCCTTCAATCCACTCCTCGCAGGACAGTTCCTCGAAACCTGCCCGCTCGAACCATCGGCGGATGTCCGGTCCGAGGTCGGGGTCCTGTGCGCCCCGAGTCCAGATGACCGTCGCTCCCGGCGCGCAGAGCTGACGCGACACGTACACAAGCCGCTCGATGTCGGCCGCGGAGATGTTGCCCATGATCCCGCTCAGGAGCAGGAGGTTCGCGGGTGCGAGACCGGCATATGCGTCGGTGGTCCCCGCGTCGGACTCGACGACCGTCAGGGCCAGATTCAGACGCGCGATGCGCCGCCGGGCGATGGCGACATTCGTGGGGTCGATCTCGACGAGGGAACCGGTCACTCGGGCACGGTCCTGCGGCCCGCGCTCCTCGAGCACGCCGAGGATGTCGTGGCCTTGGCCGGCGCACGAGCTGAGTACGCGAACGGGGCCGGATATCCGGTCCAGCCAGGCGATGATGGCTCGCTGGACATGCCGTAACCGCACCGACAGGCTCGACTCAGGATCGTCGTATGCCGCGTGCCAACTCACATAGTCGCGCAGGTCAGGGTGCTCAGGACTTGCACCCGGACGATGATCATCCACGCTCGGCATTGTCCATCACAGAGTTGTCGACACCCGTCGGAGGAATGATCTGACCACGACCGACTGCCGTTCCGGTCACCGATCCGCGGCATCCGACGAGTCGAGACGGAGGGGCCGAACTCGCTTCGTGAAGCGTGGGGCGCCGAGGTGTGTTCGCGGAGTTGTTGACGATTCGGTGGCATCGCCTCAGACGTCGCACAGCGATGACGGCCGTTGCGTCGGTCGCGGCTTGCTTTCCGGGCCGACGCCCAGTGACCGGCTCGACACTTCAGGTGAGCTGCTGCTGAAAAACCTGCCGCAGGGAGAGCGCTGACCGGCCGGTGAGCTGTTGCACACCGTCGCCGAGCTGGCTGAGGAAGCCAGTCCGGATCGCTTGGCCGGTACCGGCGAACAGCTCGAAGTACGCCGCGTTGTCGGGATCCGCAGAAAAGGCGGCACGGTAGCGCTCGTACTCGGCATCATCGATCGGTTGCAATGCTCCTTACGCTAGGACTTGACGCGACGTCAACTGCAAGCGTGAGGATGGCTGCGATGCGGCCCGCGCGGGGCAGCCTGTCGGCCCCGGGCGGGCCGCCGGCCGATGTCAGCCCTGCCGGGCATGATGCGGTGCGTGGATAGATTCGCCGTCGGCGCAGTGACCTGGATACAGCGACTCGGGGATCTGCGCAATGCCGTCCGCCAAGAGTTAATCGGGCGCCAGCTCGATGCCCACGTTCCGGCCGGCGCGAGCGTGGTGGACGTCGGCTGCGGGCAAGGGACGCAGGCGATCCGCCTCGCGCGGCGTGGCTGCTCCGTGATCGGCGTCGACCCGTCTATCGACCTTCTCCACCGTTGCGAGTCGGAAGCCCGGAGTGCCGGTCTGAACGTCGACCTGCGGCTGGGGCGCCTGGAGGACCTCGATGCGGTGCTCGGGAATCGGAGATTTGAGGTGGTCTGCGCGCACGGGCTGTTGATGTATCTCGATGATCCAGCTTTCGCCTTGGCCACGCTGACGGAGCGACTCGAGCCGGGCGGGATCTTGTCCGTGACCTTCCGAAACGGTGCCGCGCTAGCGTTTCGTCCCGGTATGCGGGGCCAGTGGCAGGCAGCGATTGCCGCCTTCGACGCGTCCACCTACGTCAATGAGCTCGGTGTCGACGCGCGAGCTGACCGGCTTGACGACATCACGGCCGTGCTAGCTGCGCGGGGACTGGTCACTGACGCCTGGTACGGAGTGCGTGTCTTTACCGATCCGGCCGCTGCCGACGAACCTTTGGGCGACGTCCAGGACTTCGAGCAGCTGATTAGAGCGGAACAGCTGGCCGGCAGCCGCGACCCCTACCGACAACTCGCCTCGCAAATCCACCTGATCGCACGGAAGCGGGCTAATCCAAATGGATGATGCCGCGCCCGCAGCAATCCGCGGGAGCAAGTTACCGCGGCGGCTGTACAGCCATGCGCTGTTGGTTGCCGCCAGTATTCGGTACGGTGACAGGTTGCGCACGTGCTCCCCGCCGGCAGCGGCGGGCGTGACCACCAGCCCGAGCACCCGAGGTGAAGGCGTGCTCATGTTGACACACACGCTTGCGGCGTCTGCAGCATCGTGGGGGGTCCTGATGGCATTGGCGCCTGGGCTGCAGATCCGACGGATGGTCAGATCCCGCTCATCACGCGATGTCTCAGTCAGCTATTTCGGCGTGCTGATCATCGGGTTCGGCCTCTGGCTGGGGTATGGAATCAGTAGCGGGACCGTCATCCTGATCGTGCCGAATGCCCTAGCGCTACTCACGCACGTGACGGCGGTGATGGTTGCCTGGGGGCTGCGCGCGAACCCGTCAGAGCCGGTCCTGCCCACCCGCTCGGACTCCATCGCGTCCGGATCCCCCACCCCGGAGATCTCGTGAGCTCGCGCCCGCAGGCGCTCACAGAGTGGGCTTTCGGGAAAGCAGGCGAGATCGGCGGGATCGTTCGCGGTGTCAACGACGTCGTCGTCGTCCCTTCCTGGCGCCGCCTGCGTGAAGGTGAGGTGTCCGAAAAGGCGCCGGGAGAGTTCGTGACCATCGCCGACCGCCGGGCCGAGGACATGCTCAGCGAGCGGCTCACGAGGCTTCTGCCCGGATCGGCGACTGTGGGGGAGGAAGCTGTCGGCCGGGATCCGCAGGTTCTGGACCGCCTGCACTCTGACGCGCCTGTCTGGATCATCGACCCGATCGACGGCACCGAGAACTTCATCGCCGGCAGTCCCCGCTTTACCACGCTGCTGGCGTTGGCCTGGCGCGGAACGGCAGTGGCCTCCTGGATCTACGTCCCCATGTTGCAGCTGTTGGGCACGGCACAGCTCGGCATGGGTGCGACGCTCAACGGCGTCCCGGTCGCTCCCAAGATCAACCCACCTGACCTAACCCGGGTGAAGGTGGCGCTGTCGCGGCCGCGCTGGTGGACACCCGACACTCACCGATGGGCGACCAACTTGGACAATGCTGGGATCGAGTGGTCCTCCTTCGACACCGCCGGGCTGGGCTACCTCCACCTGCTAACCGGGCGGCACGACGTCATGATCATGACCTGGGAGCACGTGTGGGACCACGCAGCCGGAATGCTGCTGCACACCGAGGCCGGCGGCCGCGTCACCGCGGCTGACGGCCGACTATTCCAGCTCGGCGGGGGAAACCGTCTTCCGCTCATCGCCGGGCCAGGCCCTAATACCGATCGCCGGATCCGCCGCGTGCTCGAGCAGGCACCGCCAGTGCAGGCGACCTGCCGGCGTCGCCTGCGCGATCAGGCGGAATTCCTGTGACCGACACCGCCGGCCGGGCACCGACCGACATACTGACCCATCTTCGCCGGGCCCGCGATGTCGCGGACCGCGAGTACTCGGCCACCGATCTCAGCGAACTGGCGAAAGCCGCCGGGTTGTCGAAATACCACTTCCTGCGGATGTTCAAAGCGACCTACGGCATCACGCCGGGACAGTACGTCTCGCGCCGACGGCTCGAACGAGCCCAAGATCTGCTCCGAGCGACCAACCTCACCGTCACCGAGGTGTGCCATACCGTCGGATATTCCTCGCTCGGCTCCTTCTCCAGCCGATTCCGGTCACTCGTGGGCGAGACACCATCGCAATTCCAAGCCAGGTACGCCGACGCCGGGGTCCACCGCATCCCCGGCTGCATGATCTTCATGTGGGGGTTGGCGGAACGCGCGGCACCCAGCACCGCAATCCAGGAGAAGCGCTCCGACCAGCGGCGTCCCTAGGATTCACGTCATGATCACCAACGTCTCGATCGTCAACGTCTTCGTCACCGACCAGGACGCCGCCAAACAGTTCTACACCGAAGTCCTCGGATTCGAGGAACGCGGCGATGTCACCCTGGGCGAGGGCTTCCGCTGGTGCACCGTCGGCCACCCGAGTCAGCCCGAACTGCTCGTGAGTCTCGTCATTCCGGGACCGCCCCTAGACCCGGACCTCATCGAAGCCATGAAGCGGGGGCAGAGCGCGGGCGGCCTTTTAGGTATCGGTCTCAACGTTGACGACTGCCAGAAGACCTTCGAGGAGCTGACAGCCAAGGGTGTGGAGTTCCCACAGCCACCGTCGACCCGACCCTATGGTGTCGAAGCGGTCTGCCGGGACAACTCAGGGAACTGGCTGATCCTGCTCGAACTCGCAAAGGAACCCGGCGCCCAGGACGGCGACGTGCCGACCGGTGGGGTACCCGAACTACATCGCACGCCGGCCACCGACCCCTCCTGACAAAGCCACGCATAAGCAAGACATCATCGAGGAGGGCGCCCGCAGTGACTAAGCCGCCAAACGGCCCGCGAATCAGCTTCGCGGCCATCGAGAAGAAGTACGGCAAGCCGATCGACGAATGGATGCAGATCATCGCGTCGGCACCGCTGATCAAGTACATGGACCGGGTCAACTGGCTCAAGACCGAACACGGCGTCGGTCACGGGCACGCCATGGCGTTGGTACACAAGCAGCAGGAAGGCCAGTCCTAACGCTGTTGCGATCAGCCACCCGCCAAGCGTCTGATGACCAAGCCCAACTTCTCCATTCATCTGCACGAGATCACGATCGACTGCCTGGACGTCGCCCGGTTGCGCCTCGTCGAGCACGTCACGTGACGATAATTTACGATCTGGGCAGCTTGCCGCGTTGGGCAACTCAACCGGCGCCCCCGGAACGGCTTCGATAGGCCCGTAACGGGACGCCGCCGACCACTCACAGCACGCTGGCGGCGTCCCGCCGCGCTCAAACCCACCATGTTCCCGCTCGCCATCTTCTTCTGAAACGGTCGTGCTCCTGGTGGGATCGTTCGGGGTTGCAAGGAGTCAATAGCCCTCGCGGGCCGCAAGAATGTCGACCTTTTGGAATGACGGTGCAGTCTCGAACAACTCGGCGTTGGCTTGCGAGGCCCTCGGGCCGCCCGAGGACAGAAGTGCCTCCCTGTCCGCTTTACTGGCGAACACGGCGAAGGCGCCGAAGGTGTTCGGTCCAATCCGGAAGGCCCACCACCGGGTCGACGTAGGCTGATCCTCGACGGTGAGCTTCCCGTTATCGAAGAACTGCTGGGCGGCGGCCACCTTCCCTGCCTTGAACTCAAAGTGCGCCAAAACTGCAACGGTTTCCATGGCAGGCAGTCTGGGCGAGGGTACGGTTCGCCACTGAGTTCAGACTCGGCCGTACTCGGCACGGCGCTGCTGAACGTGTCGCCGGCCGCAAACTCGGATGACTTTCAGACGGCTTGGGCCTTCTCGCGCCCCTGTGACTGTCAGAGGTAAGTGGCGGTGTTCTGGCAGCGCTATGTGGCGCCGAGGACGAGGGTGCTGCTTGC
>QHCC01000153.1:0-5275 GCA_003243915.1 Pseudonocardiales bacterium
GTCCAGCCGCGGCTGGACGACGCCCTGGAGACGGCCGTGCGGCTGGCGGAGCAGACCGGCGACGGGGTGCTGGCCGGCGTCGGAGTGCTCGTCACCGGATCGGTCGTCACCGCCGGCGAGGCCCGGGTCCTGCTCGGCGTCGAGTGATGAGCGAGCCGAGCGCGGAGCAGCTCGCCGAGCGAGCGGTGCGCGCGAACAAGGCGACCCGGGGCGCCCTGGCCGCCATCCTGGCGCTCGAGGCCCTGGTCGTGCTCCTGGTGCCGCGTGCCATCGCGTTCACGGCTACCGGCCTCGGAGCTACCCGGACGGCGTTGCTGATCGGCCTCGCCATGCTGATGGTGGCCGGCGCCGGACTGCTGCGCCGGCCCTGGGGTATCGGCCTGGGCTCGCTGCTTCAGGTGGCGTTCGTCCTCACCGGCATCTGGCTGGCGGCGATGTTCGTGGTCGGGCTGGTCTTCGCCGCCATCTGGCTGTACCTGCTGAACCTGCGCCGCGAGCTCGTCGGCACCCCAGGTGGCGTGCGCATGCTCGTCTCCTGAACGAGGGCTGCGGCGGATCGGACAATCAGGGGGATGATTGCTGCTGTGGACCACCCTGACAACGCGGCGTCGGGCCAGGTGGAGTGGCTCGATCTCGGGCCTGCCGATCGTCGGGTGGGCGCTGGCCCTCAGCACCCGCGTCCGCTTCGGTGGTATGCCCTGGCGTTGGCGGTCGCCGCCGTCGCCGGAGGTCTGCTGGCGTATGTGCAGCACAGTACGAACGCGCGCACGGCGACGCCGAGTCACGCGCTGGCGACCGCGGGTGGGCGCTCCGGAGCTGCACCGTCTGCGGACACCTCGTCGAGCGCCCCAGCCGTGGCGGTCACCGCGCTGGGCCACCGGCTGCTCGATGCTCCAGCCGGCTGGGAACTGTTCGCGGCAGGCCGGGGAGAGGTTGTCCGGATCGAAATCGCCAGCGGCCGCGTCACGCGCACAACGGTGCCACCCCTGGACAACGGGGGCGGGATCGCGATGCTCGCCGGGCCGGACCGAGTCATCGTCACACCCGTCGACGACGGGGACGGTTTCGAAGTGCGCGACGGCCGTCCGCCGCGCCTGTTGCCCATCACGCTGGCCAACCACGGGGCGGCGCTGCCGGGGCCGGACAAGGACCACGTGTGGGTGTCAGACCACACCGGGCCGTCGGTGATGAACCTCGTCGGCTTCGACGGCCAGCCCACCGGCACCTCGATTCCGATCCCGGACGGTGGGTCCGTGACCTCCGACTCGGCCGGCTACCTGCTGCTGCACGCAACCGGCGGGGTGTACGACGTGCGGCCCGGACAGATTCACCGCATCACCACCGGAGAGCTGCTCGCCGCTGGTCCGACCCGATGGCTCACGTTGGAATGCGACGCCCACTACCGGTGCGTGATCACCGTCATCGACCGGGCGAGCGGTGCGCGCCGAGTGCTGCGTACGCCGGCCCACACATTCAGATTCGAGGAGGAGGGCGTTATCGCCCCTGACGGTTCCACGGCGGCGTATGTCCAAATCGGGCGGAGCGGCAGGCCAGAACTCCACCTGCTCGATCTGTCCACCGGAGCAGACCACCTCGCCGATGTGACGTTCTCCGGTGAGTTTCTCTTCGGCGGTGGACGCTTCGTCTGGTCGCCGGACAGCCACTGGCTGTTCGTCACCGGCCCGGAGGGGCGCGCGGTCGTCCTGGACCGGCGCACCATGCACGCGGCGAACCTCGGCGTGACCATTCCCCCCGACAGCCGACTCGCGCTGCGGACAGACACCCGCTGAGTCCGGGCAGCAGCCCTGGACCGGCCGGCGGCTGGTGATGGGCCGATACGCTGGCGCCGTGAGCGAACAGGTGCAGCGCACGCTGGTACTCGTCAAGCCCGACGGCGTGGCCCGCGGTGTCACCGGGGAGGTGCTGCGTCGGGTGGAGTCGAAGGGCTACCGGGTGATCGCCCTCGAACTGCGCCGGGCCACCCCCGACCTGCTCGCGCACCACTACGCCGAGCACCAGGGCAAGCCCTTCTATCAGCCACTTGTCGATTTCATGCTCTCCGGCCCGCTGGTCGCGCTGGTCGCCGAAGGGCACCGCGTCATCGAGGGGTTCCGCTCGCTGGCCGGTGCCACCGACCCGACGGCGGCCGCCCCCGGGACGGTCCGCGGCGACCTCGGACGCGACTGGGGTTCGGCCGTCCAGCAGAACATCGTGCACGGCTCGGATTCGCCGGAGTCCGCCGCGCGCGAGATCGGGCTGTGGTTCCCCGCGCTGTGAGCGGGTAATCGCCACATTGGTCACACCGGTCACGGTAACCCCGCGCGTCGCAACCTGATTCCATCGGCGCTGAACCATACGATCGCGGCAGACTCCCACAATTTTCGAAGGGTTTGGCCGTGACGTTCACCGCGCTGGCACGGCTGTCGGTGGTGTCCCAGCGCGGCGGCGACCTGCTCGGCGGTGACCTCGCGGTCGATCTCGGCACCGCCAACACGCTGGTGTACGCGCGCGGCCGCGGGATCATGCTCAACGAGCCGTCCGTGGTGGCCGTCGACACGTCCACGAACACGATCGTCGCGGTCGGTGCCGAGGCGAAGCGGATGATCGGCCGCACGCCCGGGCACATCCGGGCCGTGCGCCCCCTGCAGGACGGCGTCATCGCCGACTACGACGTCACCGCCGAGATGCTGCGCTACTTCGTGCGCAAGGTGCTGCGCCGGCGAGGCATGTTCACCGGCCCGCGGGTCGTGGTGTGTGTGCCGAGCGGGATCACCAGCGTCGAACAGCGCGCGGTCAGCGAGGCCGCCTACGCCGCCGGCGCCCGGCGGGTACACATCATCTCCGAGCCGATGGACCCAGCGATCGGCGCGGGGCTACCCGTGAATCAGCCCTCCGGCTCGATGGTCGTCGACATCGGCGGGGGGACCACCGAGGTCGCGATCCTCGCCCTCGGAGGCATCGTGGCCTCGACAAGCCTGCGGGTCGCCGGCAACGCCCTCGACGCCGCGATCATCGACCACGTCCGCGCCGAATTCTCGCTGCTCATCGGCGAACGGACCGCCGAGGAGCTGAAGATCTCGCTCGGTTCGGCCTTCCCGGTGAGCGGTCCGAAGAACGCCGAGATCCGCGGCCGTGACGTCGGCACCGGTCTGCCGCGCAACGTCAGCATCTCCGGCGACGAACTGCGCAAGGCGATGGATGCGCCGGTGTCGCGCATCGTCGCTGCGGTGCGCTCGACCCTGGATCGCTGCCCCCCCGAGTTGTCCGGCGACCTCGTCACTCGGGGCATCGTCCTAACCGGCGGCGGCGCACTGCTGCGCGGTCTGGACGCCCGGCTGCAGCACGAGATCGGCATACCGGTGCTCGTCGCCGACCGGCCGCTGGACTCGGTGGTACTCGGCACGGGCACCGTCGTCGAGCACTTCGAGCAGCTGCAGAAGGTCGTCATCGACGGCCATCGCCGTTAGGCGCTCGGGATGCGGCAGCTGACCGGGCGGCAGCGAATGGCCGCGATCGTCCTTGCGGCCCTCGGCGTCAGCTTTCTCACCCTCGACGTCGGCGGCGGCGGGCTGCGCTCGGCCCACTCGGGGGTGCGCGGCACTCTGGGCTCGCTCTACCGAGGTACCGACGCCGTGCTGGGGCCGGCCCGGCGCTTCGTGCAGGGCATCCCGTCGGCGGGCACGAACCGCTCCCGGATTGCCGAGCTGCAGCACGAGAACGCCGTGCTGCGCGGCCGGGTCGCGGCTGCCGAGTCAGACCGCAGAACTCAGCTGCGACTCGCTCAGCTGCAGGCCGCGACCGCCGGCGGGTACCGGGTCCTGCCCGCACGGGTGATCGCCCTGGGTCCGGGTGAGGGTTTCGATTGGACGGTGACGCTGGATGCGGGGAGCAGCAGCGGTGTCCGCGTCGATCAGACCGTGACCGACGGCGCGGGGCTCGTCGGGCGGGTGCTGCACGCGGACGCGTCGAGCTGTGTTGTCCTACTCGGCGCCGATCCCGGAGCGGGCATCGGCGTGCGCGACGTCCGCACCGGCCAGGTCGGCATCGCGACCGGGCGCGGATCGGCAGGTTTCACGTTCGTCCCGCTCGATCCGAATGCGCTGGTCCGAGTGGGCGACGTGCTCGTCACCGGCCCGACCGGATCGACCACCTTCGTCGGGGGCCTCACTGTCGGGACGGTGTCCTCGGTCCGTACCTCAGCCGACGGCGCGACGCGCGCCACGGCCCAGGCGGCGGTCTCGCCGACCGGGCTCGACCTCGTCGGCGTGATCCTCGTCGGGGGCCAACCACCAAAACCACGGCCGGCTCTCACCCCGTCCGCGCAGGCACACCGATGACGCGGGCCCGCGTCGCGGCGGCGCTCGCCGGGCCGTTCACCGCGATGCTGCTGCAGGGTGCCCTTGTCGCGCCGCTCACGATGTGGGTGCCGGTCAGCCTTCCGGCGGTGCTCGTCGCGGCGGTCGCCCTCGTCGACGGTCCGGCCACGGGCATGTCGCTGGGTTTCAGCGCCGGGCTGCTCGCCGATCTCGGCTCGAGCCATCCGGCAGGAGCCCTGGCGCTGAGCTGGCTGGGGCTCGGGCTGGTGTGCGGGGTGGCCCGCGACCGGCGCTCGGTGCGCGGCGACACCACGATCGCGGCCGTCGCGTGCGTCCTGGCTGCGGTGTTCGCGACGCTGCTGCTGTCCGTCGTGCATGCCCGCGGTGTCGAGGTGTGGCTGTCGGTACGCGGCGCTGTACCAGCCGGACTGGGCGACGCCCTGCTCGCGCTGGCCGTTATCCCCGTGGTGCGGCGACTGCTGAGCACGGACGTGTTGCGCGCTCGACCCGCCCTCGACGCAGAGCTCGAACTCAGGGCGGCACGTGGCTAGCGCTCGGCGCCGCGGCCCGGGCGCGAGGCGGCTCACGGTCATCGCCGTGCTGGTGGCCTCGATGGTGCTGACCTTGGCCGGCCGGCTCTACTACGTGCAACTGCTCGACCCGAACAGGCCCGTCCAGACGGCGGGTCGCCTGCATGACGGGACGATCATCGTGCCGGCCCCACGAGGTCGGATCCTGGACGCCCGCGGGCGGGTGCTGATCGATAACACGTCCACGCAGGTCCTGACCGTCAACCGCGACGTCCTGCAGGCCCGGTCGGACCAGGGCACGGCGGTGCTGACGCGGCTGGCCGCATTGCTGAAGACGACGCCGGCGCACCTGGCTCAGGTGATCACCCCCTGCTCTGCACGGGTGCCCGCCCCATGCTGGACCGGCCAGCCCTACCAGCCGGTGCCGGT
>QHCC01000153.1:5291-5448 GCA_003243915.1 Pseudonocardiales bacterium
GGCGTGGCGCTCGACGCCGTCACGCTGCAGCGCTACCCGGGCGGCTCCCTCGCGGCACACCTGCTCGGCTATACCGGCGAGGTCACCGCGGCAGACAAGAAGGGCAACGTGGCCCTGACCGACGCGGACACCATCGGGCGCAGCGGACTGCAGGCGC
>QHCC01000154.1 GCA_003243915.1 Pseudonocardiales bacterium
TGTCCGTCGCCGAGCGGCCCTGGCTCTCCCCGAGGCCGAGCGCGTCGGCAATCGCCGGCGCGATCATCAACGGGTCGGTCACCGGTACCAGGTCGACGTACCAGACGCCGTCGGCGAACCGGTCCGTCACGTCAGCGGCGACGCTCAGGGCCAGGCGTGTCTTGCCGACCCCGCCCGGTCCTACGGCCGTGACCAGGCGGTGCTCGTGCAGCGCTTCGGTCAGCGCCGCCCGCTCGGCCACCCGTCCCACGAACGGCGTCAACGGCGACGGCAGCGCGGCGGCGACTGCGGTCGGCACGCCCGCACCGCCCGCCGGGCCGGAGTGCACGTTCGGTGCGACAGCGGCCAGGGCGCGGCGATCGGCTACCTGCAGTTTGCGCAGCAGTGAGGAGACGTGACTCTCGACGGTGCGGATGGAGATGAACAGCCGAGCGCCGATCTCTGCGTTGGTCAGATGTTCGCCGAGCGCGACCAGGACCTCGGCCTCACGGACCGAGATGCCCACGTCGGGAGGTCGCCTGATTGGCCACCTTTCGATTGTGCACGTGGGCGAGCCGGATGACGCCGGAGGATGGCTCGACCGGGTGACGCGAGATTGGTGTGCGCAGGACCCCCGACCGGGTGGGACGGCCAGCCGGGTGATGCCGGCCGTATCGTGCCGGCCGTGCCGAGTGGTCACTTTCGCGTCGAGTGGGCACGGCGGACCCCTGGACCCAAGTGACCACTCGGGGACGCCGAGGCACAGGTGACCACTTGGGGCGCGGACGCGGACGCGGATGGGGACGCGGTCGGGGACGCAGACGCGGCGGGGGCGCAGACGCGGTTGCGACGAACTCGCACCCGAGTGGATGCGAGCCTGGCGCGAGGTGGCAACCGCTATGGACGAGACGTTAGCCAGCCCACGAAATGGGTACGGTCGAGCGCAGGAGTCACCTCGCGGCGCTAGGAGTGGGGATCACCGTGTTGCAGCAGATCTTGGCCTCGCCAACCGAGCACGTCGTGGGCGCCGGTCTCATCCTCAGTGGCGTCAAGGGCGTCCTGTACCTCATCGGCGGCGTCATCGCGGCTGTCCTCTGCGCCTTCATCGCCAGGTCCAAGGGCTACAGCGCCATCCTGTTCGCCGTGCTCGGCTTCTTCTTCAGCATCATCACCCTCATCGTCGTGCTGGTCATTCCGAAAAGGCGCTGACTGCGGCTACGTCTCAGGGTCCGTCCAGCGGGACGCGGTCGCGATCTCCGGGTTCCGCGTGACCGCCCGCTACGGCAGAGTCCGTCCTGCCAACAGACGAGGTGACTCACGGTCCCTCGCCAACCCAGGGCAGGACCGGCGACTGCAGCCACGTGATCGTCGGCCCGCCATGGAAGATAAATTCCTTGTTTGGTACGCCGGTGCCGCGGGTACGACCCCGGCATCGCAGTCCGGCTAGCCAGTCGCCGACCTGCGAGCTAGTCCATACCGACAAGATCGCCCGGGCCCCGCTGCCATACATCCGGTCGGAAGCACCGCTATGCGGCTGCGCCCGTCCGAGGGGCTCGCCGTCGCCACATCGGCACGGCTAGCACCAGACGGCTGCCGGGCCGACACACCTGGAGGAACTATGAGCGACTATTCGACACCAGCGCCAACCCCTTACTCGGCACCCCCATCCGCACCACCATCGGTGCCCTACTCAGCCGCCGAAGCCGATAGCCCACCGCTGAAGGACAAGGCGGCTGACGCCGCGCACGCCGCCAAGCAAGCCAGCACGGACGTGGCGCAGACCGCCGCCGACAAGGTGAAGGAGGTTGCCGAGGAAACCACGAGGCAGGCGCGCGACCTCCTGGGCGAAGCACGCGACCAGCTCAGGCAGCAGACCGGCAGCCAGCACCGCAGCCTGGTCAGCAACCTGCGTTCGCTCGGCGACGAGTTGGGCGGGATGACCCAGCACAGCGAACAGTCCGGCGTAGCCACCGAGTTGGTCAGCCAGGCACGCGACCGCGTCCACGGTGCCGCAGACTGGCTGGACCGACGAGGGCCGGGCGACCTGGTCGAGGAGATCCGTTCCCTCGCGCGCCGTCGACCGGGCGCATTCCTGCTGGGCGCGGCGCTGACCGGAGTGCTGGCCGGACGGCTGACCAAGGGCGTGGCGGCGGTGCACAACCAGGACGCCAGCGCGTCGCATAAGCAGGCGAGCGGGCCGCCGGCCGCACCAGCCACCCAGCCGTGGCCGGCCGCACCGACCACTCAGCCGTGGCCGGCCGCACCGGCCGCACCAGCCGCGCAGCCGTGGCCGGCCGCACCGGCCGCGCAGACCTGGCCGGCCCCCGAGGCTGCCCCCAGCCCGCAGTACGGTGCCCCGAGCCCCTATGGCCAGACCCAGGCGATCGGCTACGGCACGCCACCGGCCGACCCCGCGGCCGAGGGGTACCCAGCTCAGCTCGGTGGTAGCGACGAGCAGCCTCCGGATCGTGGCCCCGTTCACCCCGGGACGGGTGCGAGCGGGCAGGTGTGGCAATGAGCGCGCCTGGTTTCGACTCGGCGCCCGCGGGACGCCAGCAGCAAGACGTGGGCTCGGCCTCGGTGGGGCAGTTGATCTCGGAAGTGACCCGGGATATGTCGACCCTCATGCGTCAGGAGCTGGAGCTGGCCAAGGCAGAGGCGAAGACCGAGCTGACCAAGACCGGGAAGGCCGCCGGCATGCTCGGCGGGGCCGGTTTCGCCGGCTACATGGTGTTGCTGTTCTTGTCCATTGCCCTGTGGTGGGGCCTGGCCAACGTGATGGACCAAGGCTGGGCAGCGCTGATAGTCGCAGCAATCTGGGCGGTCATCGGTGCCGTCCTGTTCACGTCCGGACGCAGCAAGCTGCGCTCGGTCAACCCCAAGCCCGAGCGAACCGTCGAGACGGTCAAGCAGGTACCCGATGCCCTCAAGGGCCGTTAAGGAGACATCATGAGCAGTCCTGAGGAAATCCAGCGCAACATCGAGCGAACCAGAGCGTCACTGAGCGCCGACGTCGATCGGCTCAGCGAGAAGGTGTCACCGGCCAGAGTGGTCGGGCGCCGAGTGGATCGGCTGAAGGGCACCGCGACCTCGGTCAAGGACCGGGTCATGGGTTCGGCCGACTCGGGCGGCCTGCGAGGCGCAGGGGACTCGATGAGCTCGGGGGCCTCATCAACGAAGGACGCCGTCAGCAACGCGGCGTCCAGTGTCGGCGATGTGGCCTCCAGTCTCGGCGAGGCGGCAGCGGCAGCGCCGCAGACCGTCCGGCGCCAGACCCAGGGCAACCCACTGGCCGCAGGCGTCGTCGCGTTCGGCATCGGGTGGCTCATCTCGTCCCTGCCACCGGTGACGGAGCATGAACAGAAGGTGGCCAAGCAGGCGCAGGACAAGGCCGGCGAGCTCGCCGAGCCGTTGAAGGACACGGCGCAGGAGATGGCCGCCAACCTGCAGGAGCCGCTGCAGCACGCCGTCGAGGAGATCAAGTCAGCCGCCACGGACGCGGCATCCGACACCGCCGATCAGGCCAAGGCCGCCGCCGCTGACGTTCGCGAGCCCCTGCAGCGGTAGAGCGCACCGTCCCGGCACGGCCGAGGTTCCAGAGGAGATCGCATGACAGACCGACTCCACCCGCGCCGGGACGTCGGGGGCGCGCCCGAATCACCCACGGACATCCCGCGGGCGGGGTGGCACAGCATCCTGCGCCGCTCCGTCAGAGAGTTCAGGCACGACGACGTCACCGATCGCGCCGCGGCCCTGACCTACTTCGGCGTGCTGGCGATCTTCCCCGCACTCCTGGTGCTCATCTCGATCCTCGGGCTGGTGGGGCGATCGACCACCCAGTCGGCGTTGGACAATCTGCGCCAGGCGGCACCCGGCGGCGTGAACACGTTCCTGCGCACGGTCATCGAACAGGTGCAGGGACGCAGCGGTGCGGCGGGCATCGGTGCGATCGTCGGTCTGGTGCTGGCCCTGTGGGCGGCATCCGGGTACGTGGCGGCGTTCATGCGCGCGTCCAACGCCATCTACGACGTGGACGAGGGGCGCCCGATCTGGCGGACGGCGCCCTTACGGCTCGGGGTGACGCTCGCGCTGGCCGTCATGCTGGTGGCCAGCGCCATCATGGTCGTCGTCACCGGTCCAGTGGCACATCAGGTCGGTCAGGCAATAGGCATCGGGAATACCGCCGTGACGGTGTGGAACATCGCGAAATGGCCTGTGCTGCTCATGGTGGTGAGCCTGATGTTCTCGTTGCTCTACTGGGCCTGCCCCAACGTCAGACAACCGGGATTCCGGTGGATCACACCAGGCGGCGTGCTGGCGGTGATCGTGTGGTTGATCGCGTCCGGCCTCTTCGCGGTGTACGTGGCGTTCGCCGGCTCCTACAACAAGACCTACGGCTCGCTCGCGACGATCATCATCTTCCTGGTATGGCTGTGGATCACGAACATCGCGATCCTGTTGGGCGCCGAGTTCAATGCCGAATGCGAGCGGCAGCGGGCCATCGAGGGAGGGCTGCCCGCGGACGTCGAACCGTTCGCACAACTGCGCGACACTCGCAAACTCGACGAGCCCGAGAAGCAACGCGTCGCCGAGGCCGACCGCATCCGGCAGTCGACGGTCGACGCCGACGCCGACGCCGACGTCGACGACAGCACGCACACTTCCGACCCGCGACGCTAGTGGTCTGTCTGGGAAGTGACCTGGCTTATCCCTGACAGACCACTAGGTGGCCAGCCAGCGGTCGCTGTCCGCGTCGTAGGTCGCGATCCCGCGTTGTTCGAAGGCCCGCAGCCATCCGGACATGGGCCACCAGCCCCAGCGACGCCGGAAGGTCTGGGCGTTCCGCAGGATGTCGGCAAGGTGCTGGACCGGGGGATCCGCGCTCGGGTGGAACTGGTGGTAGGCCCAGGCACCGCCGATCCAGTCCAGCCGCACCCCGTTGAGCGCGGCCCGTTGACCGAAATCGGTGTCCTCGGCACCGTATCCGGTGTAGCGCTCGTCGAAACCGCCGATCTGGTCCCACACCGGCGCGAGAAGGGCGAAGGACAGCGACCAGAACAACTCGTGCGAGCCACCACGGATCACGGCGCCATCGGGCGGGACCGGTCGGGCCGGGTGTCCGGCCGCACCGTAGGGCATGAGCTCCAAGCGGTAGCCGCCGGCGGGTGGCGGCGCTAGATATGCCACCGGGCCGCACAGCAGGCTCGGCGGGTCGGCGCCGATCGCCACGCTAGCCGCACCGACATAACGCTCGATCATCCGACTGCCGGGGACACAGTCGACATCGAGGAAAACCAGCAGTTCAGCGCCCGCGGCGATCGCCTGCTGCGCACCTTCGTTGCGCGCGCGTGCGAGCGGCAGGGAACCGTCGATTTTCGTGACGTCGTGCACGACGGTGGAGAGCTCGCCGACCAGTTCCCGCGCCACGCCGGTATCGCCCATTGCCGCGACGACATGCAGCACCGGACGCACCGTGCCGGCCTGCAGACCGCGCCGCTGCAGGTGCAGATGGGCGTGCCGCCCCGACACGGGCGTGATTACCGCGACGCGCACGAGCGGACCTCACCCGCGACGCGAGTGATCGCTGCGGCGGCACGCCGCGCCCCACCGTCGTGAGCACACCAGCGCGCCCACCCGGCACCGCCGAGGCGGCCGGCCTGCTCGAGGTAGTGCGGCCATTCGTGCGGTTCCGGCCAACCGGGCGCGGTGACGGCCAGCTTGGCATCGCTCAACGCAGCGACCGTCACCTGCTGCTCGTCATGGGGGCGCGGCTGCGGGAAGACGATCGCCGGCCGCCGGGCCGCTGCTATGTCGGCGAGCGCACCCAGGCCGGCGTGACTCACGACCACGTCGGCGCGGCAGATCGTCTCCCATGGGTCAGCTACCCAAGATCCGATTCCCAGGCGCCGCCAACTGTGGCCAGGGGTCGCCGCAGCGGCCGCCTGAATTTCGGCGTCGGTGCGAGCTGCGCCGCCGGTGCCTTCGAGGACGAGCACGCGTGCTGAGCCTCGGCCGGCAGGTGCCGGCCGGTCGCGACCCGCGAACCGGGAGATACCCCCGACATGCACTGTGCGTTTCACCCAACTGCCGAGCGGGCGGTCGAGAGCCGCCAATCCTGGGGGCCACGGCGCGATTATCTTGTCGGCAAGCGAGTAGCCAAGCCGGTGTGCTGGGTCGCTCCGGTTCCCGGGCAGGGCCATGACGACGACCGGGATGCCGAACAGCCGGGCGCAGACGGCGACCTCGACGGAGACGTCGACCACCAGGACGGTCGGGCCCGTTGTCTCGATCCAGCGCGCGATCGCCGCCATCCGAGCGCGCAACCCGGTATCGCCGCGAGGCGCCCAGTGCAGCTGGCCGAAGGCCCGCGGATCCACCGGGTGCACGGCTTCGTCATCGCGGGCGAGGGTGATCCAGTCGCCGCGCCAGCCGGCCGGTCGAGGCAGGGATGACAGGCCGGTCAACGGTTGCTTGAGTTCGGCGGCGATGGATTGGGCGTGTCGAAGGTGGCCGCGCCCGACGTGGTGGACGTAATACCCGATCACGCGGCGACCCTGTCGACCAGCTCGTGATAGAGCGCGGTGTACTGGTCGACCATCCGCTCGACGGAGCAATACGTCTGCGCGTAGCTGCGTGCCTGCCAACGCGGAAGTGCGGCTGCGTCGCGGGCCGCACAGGCCAGTGCAGCGACGTCCCCCGCCGGGACCAGCACGGCACAGCTGTCATCGAGCACCTCGGACAGCGCCCCGCGGGCGAATCCGGCCACCGGCGTGGCGCAGGCCAGCGCCTCCGCGGCCACCAATCCGTAGGGCTCGTCCCAGCGAGGAGTGACAAGTGCAGCAGCGGCGCTGCCCACCAGTCCGGACAGCTCGGCGTGGCCGCGATGGCCCAGATAGCGAATCTGTGGACCGAGATGCGGCTCGATCTCTGCTGCGAAATATTCGGCATCGGGTACTGGCCCGACGAGGTCCAACTCGAGGCCCGCGGCGAGCGCGGCCTGGATGGCCAGATCGGGCCCTTTCTCGCGGACCAGCCGACCGGTCCAGATCAGCGAATCACCGCCCGGGCCGGGCTGCCAGGTCTTCAGGTCCACCCCGTTGCGGATCACCCGGGCTGTCACCAGGTGGCGCCAGGCGCGGGCGGTGTGCGCACTCACAGCGACAAAGGTGACTGGGCACGCGCCGACCTGGATCGCCGACTCCAGCCATGGCGTCGGCGGTGTGTGCAGGGTCGTGATCATCGGGATCGGGATGACGCGTGCCATGGCGACGGGCAGGTGATGCAGGCTGTTGTTGTGCACGACGTCGAAATCGTCGAGCGCACGGTCGGCGAGTTCTAGGACCAGCTGCAGGTAGGCATGATGGTCCCCCAGCCAAGCCTCGGCGGTCATGCTGGTGTCAGCGCGCGCCGCGTCGCTCAGCCGCGGCCAGTCGGGCAGCATGAGCCGAACGTCGAGATCCGGGTCGCAGCCGGTCCCGCCGAACACTGTCACCTCGTGCCCGCGCTGCCGCAGTCCCCGCGCCAGAGCCCACGTGTGTGCCTCGAGACCGCCTGCGAACGGCTGCCGGATCGGGTACCGGGCCGACGCGATCAGGGCAATCCTCATCGCGACAGCACCGTCTCGTAGATGGCCCGGTGAGCTCGGGCGACAGACCGGCGCTCGAGCGCTCGCTCGGCCCTGGTGGCCTGCCAGAGCGGGCGCTGCTCGTATGCGCTCGCCAGGGCAAGCCGAAGGGATTGCTCGTCCAAGCCGGACTCGTCGTGGCGATAGCTCAGGCAGCGACGTTGCTCGCGGTAGAACCCGCACGTCGGCGCGAGCACGGTGGTGCCTAGGTCGTAGCACGCTTCCAACCACCCCGAATGCGTGCCGAACCGGTAGGGCAGTACCGAGACGTCCAGGCCGGCGAGGTAGTCCCACAACTCCTCGTCGGTGAAGCAGTCGTGCACCTGCAGTTCAATCTCGCCGTGGCTCGCGGCGCGATGCAGATATTCGGCCAGCACGGGGTCGAAGCGCGCGCCGTCACTGTCGAAGACGTCGTGATGAATGTTGACCTTCAAGCGGCCGTCAGCAAGTTCTGCCACGCTGCGGTTCAGGGCGGCGATCACCGCCAGTGGGTCCATACTTGCGCGCACACTCTTCGCGTGGACACCCACCACGAACGTCGCCCCATTGCGCTCGCGTGGACGGATCCGGTCGAGATCGACGATATGCGGATGAGGCAGTACGACAGGTCGGCGTCCCCAGCCCGCCAGCACTGCATCGGCGGCTCCCTCCGTGAGGGTGATCAACGCCTGAGCCCTGGGAATCAACACATCAAGGTGCGCGTCGTGGGCGTGGCGCGACGCGTGATGCGGATTGCGCAGGTCATGCACTGTGTAGACCAGCGGCTTACCCAAACGGCCCAACTCGTCGACGACGCTGGCGAGCTCCGCCGGGTCCTGGGCGTCGAAGCCGAACTGCACGTGGAATACGTCGAATTCGTGCTGGTGGTCACGAACCCACCGCGCAGACAGGGCTGCCGGCGGCCACCACTGGCCCGGCTCGGCGTCGGTGGCCGGTGGGGGCGGGTCCGGCAGCCGGATGACGGCGTCCCTACCGTCCGGGTCGCTGAGGTGCTGCACGTACACGTGCCCGGTCGGGACGGAGGCAACCCGGATCGTCGCCGCGGTGCGGGGCGTTGGGTGAACCCGGACGGTCGCCGTCATCGGCTGCTCCTGGACAGACAAAGAGGGGTGGCTGCGTTCTAGCCGCCTGACGTCTACCCATAACGCGTACTTCACAATCAGCGCATGGCCTGGGCCTTCTCGGCTGGCCAGGCTGCGGGGCGCAGAGCAGAGCTGCGGCCGCCCCAGATCGCAGTCCAGGGGCCGCCCGCCTCAATCGCGAGCAGAGTCCCGGCCCCAGGCTGCGGGCAGCCGACTAACTGAGCGGCTCCGGCACCGTGCAGATGCAGCCTCGGGACAGGGCGCTGCTCGCCGTGGCCGCGCAGTAGCGCGACGCGATGCTGTCGTGAATCTCGCAGGCGTGCCCGCACGTCTGGCAGCCAGGTGAGCCGCCGACGGCGCGGTCGTCGACGACCACCGCCGCTTCGCCGAGGTCAGTGAGATCAGTTACTGATTGAGGCACTGGCACCTCCAGGGTTGCTGCCGGCCTGCTGGTCGGCCAGCCGACCGGACACCGACGCCGCATGAAGTGCTTCAGGACCGGTGAGGGTGTTGCCCATCGCGGTGGCGAGCGTCATGGCTGCCGATGCGCTCGTCGGATCGTCCCCGCTGGGGATGACGAGCAGGTCGACACGTTTGGCGCTGTCGCCGATGAGGACTGCCATGTGAGCTTCCTGATGGCCGTACCAGCCGATCCGCACGCGGTGGTTTCCGGCCGGGGTCCAGTCCACGGGGGTGGGCAGCCACTCGTCCTGATTGAGCAGCACGCCACGAATCCGTCCGATTCGCTTGGACACCGCGTGAAGCAGCGGAGGCAACTCGGTGATCAGGTCGGCCGAGCGAGGCCACCAGGCACCGTCGAGGCGATTGGCGTGGATCAGTCTCGGCGTCATCCTCAGCCGTAGGGCGAGGCCTGTCGAGTATTGGGAACGGTCATCGCCGTACGAGGGGGTGTTCACGGTGTACGACCTGACTACGCCAAGTACGGCGGCGAATTAATGAGTGCTCCCAATTCGGCATCGGCCGTGGGGGCCGTCTGCGCAGAAGAAACCGGGACAGCACCAGGTTACCCCTCGAATGTGGCGACGGCGCTCGGCGCCTCCCCCGTTAGGTTCAGCGGCGGAGGGGATCATCGGATGGACCGACCGGGAAAAGCAGAGAGCCCGCACTGCGCTGTGCCAGTGGTGCTGCTGCACGGTCAGCCCGGTGCCGGTTCGGATTGGGACGCGGTCGTGCAGGCGCTGCCAGCACGACTGCGCAGTCTGGCCCTGGATCGCCCGGGCTACCGAACGAGTCCGCACCCTCCGGGAAGTTTCGGCGACAACGCCACCTGGCTGCTGAGAGAGCTCGATTGGGCCGGGATCCACAATGCCGTGCTGGTGGGGCATTCCTACGGGGGCGGTGTCGCGCTCACCGCTGCCGCGCTGGCACCAGGACGCGTCGCGGGTCTGGTGCTGGTCGCCAGCGTCGGTCCGGGGTGCCTGGACCGCTGGGACCCATTGCTGGCAGCACCGTTCGCGGGACCGGTGTGCGCCGTGGCCGCGTGGTGGTTGACCCCGTGGCTCGCGCGGCGACGGCTGGCTCACATCGCACGCATCCGCGACCGGCCCCTGGAGCCGGACGAGCACGTCAGCTGGGAGACCTGGGGCAACGCGCGCCATCACCACGGAGCAATGTGGCGCACGTTCCTCACCGAGCAGCGTGGCCTGGTGCGTGGCCTGGACCACCTGAATACGCTGCTGCCCGACATCACCGTGCCGACCGTCGTCATCGCCGACCCGGCCGACAAGATGATCCCGCTCGACACGGCATATTCGCTGCGCGATCAGGTGCCGGCGGCCCGCCTCGTGCTCGTGGGTGAGGGCGGGCACCACCTTCCGCGACGCATTCCGACGATCATCGCGGCGGAGATCGTTCGTCTCGTCGATTCGTTGGGGTGACCGGCGTCGGTCACCGCCAGGTCGCCGGTCCCAAGGGCGCCGGACCGCGGGCGCCGGCCGCGCTGTCGCATGCTCGCGCCGGTCACCTGTGCGCCCGCCCCGACGGAACAGAGGTAGATTGGGCTCACCGACGCCCGCACTCGTCTCTCGACGGTGCCCATTTCGCGGCAGCCGTCGAGTCGTAATCGAGGACCATATGAAGATTGGCGTCATTGCGTCGGTCGCGCACCGCCTGCCACCCCGGGATGACAGCGCGCGGGGCCGGATCGTCTCGTCGCTCGTTGACGGCTTCGTCGCCCGCGGCCACGAGGTGACGCTGTTCGCTAGCGCGGACTCGCAGACCTCGGCCTGGCTGCACGGCACCGCCGCGGTGGGTTACGCCGACGACAAGCGCGTAGACGCCAGAGTGTGCGAAGCCGTCCACCACGCGGCCGCTTTCGAAAGAGCGAGCGGGTTCGACGTGCTGGTCAACCAGTCCGACTTCGTGCCGCTGAGTTACAGCCGGCTGGTGTCCACACCGATGGTCACCACGCTGCACGGGATCTCGTCGCCGCAGGAGCTGCTCGTGTACCGCGGGTACGACGACATCGCACACTACGTCGCGATCAGTGACGCCGACCGGCTTCCCGATCTGCACTACGACGCCACCATCCACTACGGGGTCGATCCCGCGAGGTTCACCTTCGAGCCCGACGCCGGTGCGTACCTGCTGTTCCTCGACCGGATCCACCCTGACACCGGAGCACATCTGGCGATCGAGGTCGCCAGGCGGGCCCGGCTGCCTCTGATCATCGCCGGAGCCATCCAGGACAAGGCCTACTTCCGCGACGCCGTCCAGCCCCACGTCGACGGCGCGGACGTGTCCTGCCCCGGTCCGGTCGACCACCTGCAGCGCGACGCGCTGCTCGGCGGCGCGAGAGCGTTACTGCACCTGATCAGCTTCGCCGAGCCCTTCGGTCTGCCCGTGATCGAGGCGCTCGCCACCGGGACACCCGTCATCGCCACGCCGCTGGGCTCGATGCCGGAACTGCTCCGGCACGGCTCGACCGGGCTGCTCGTCTCCGACGCGTCGGCCGCCGTCGCCGCGGTGGCTCAGGTGGGCGACCTGGATCGGCGGGTCTGCCGTGACGAGGCGGTGAGCCGCTTCGGTGCCGACCGGATGGTCGAGAGCTACCTCGCCCTGTTCGAGCGAATCCTCGGAGCTAAGACCCCACGGCACCCCGGCTCGATCCAGTCCATCGGCTCACCGGGGCTGTTCTCCCACGCCACGACTTGACCGTGCCGCCACCCTGCGCCGGTCAACCCTGGACGCGGCCCTCGCGCAGCATCCGCACCGCTTCGGTGAGGCGTCGTTGCCGGGTTTCGGCCCTCTTGGCGGACTCGATCCAGCTGACGTACCAGCGCTGGTGGCTGTAGGACAGCCCGTCGAAGAAGCGTCTGGCCTGCGCGTCGTCGTCGAGGGCGGCGGCGAGGTCGGCAGGCACGTCCACCTCGCGCGGCTCGGTGTCGAGTTCGATCGCGACGACGACCTCGTCGCCGGCAACGACCCCGGCGCTCTGCCGGACCTCCGCGCTCACGCCGAACAGGAACTCGCCGCCCATTGACGCGACACTGGTCCGGTAGGTGTACCCGTTGATCGTGACCCGCACCTTCGGTCGCTTGCCGGGCCCGAGTTGTGTCATGACGTCCGGTGGCACCCTGATGCCGGCTGCGGTCTTGCCGTGGGCATCGACACTGGCGTGGAACTTCATGGCGTCTGAGCCTAGCGGCGACGTGGAGTCCCGGCTCGGCGCCGGACCAACGCTGGCAGACTGCAGGCGTGGACTCCTCCCGGCTGACCGGACCGCCGATGCCGCTGCGCCTGGCCGGCGCCGTGCTTCCGATGGTGGGCCGGGTGCGGATGTACGTCTGCGGCATCACGCCCTACGACGTGACCCATCTCGGGCACGCGGCCACCTACATCTGGGCCGATGCCGCCGACCGCGTGCTGCGCTGGCACGGCCATACGGTGACGATGGCCCGCAACGTCACCGACGTCGACGACGTGCTGTTCGCCGAGGCGCGTCGACGGGGTGAGTCCTACTCGATGCTGGCCACGCTGCAGCGGGCCTCCTTCGAGGCGACGATGGCCGCCCTGCGGGTGCGCAACCCGGATCATGCTCCGACGGCGGCGCGCGCGGTCGGGCACGTCATCCAGCTCGGGGCGGCGCTGCTCGCGCGCGACGCCGCGTACCTGCGCGGCGGCACGATCTATGCCCGCACGTCACATGCGGCCACCGCCGCCGGACTGGACCACGAGACCGCAGTCGCGCTGTCCACCGAGTTCCACGACCATCCCGAGGATCCGGCCAAGGAGCACCCGCTCGACGTCACGGTGTGGCAGGAGACCTCCGACGACGAGATCAGCTGGCCGAGCCCGTGGGGCGAGGGCCGACCCGGCTGGCACGCCGAATGCGCGGCCATGGTGCTGTCGTTGTTCGGCTCGAGCATCGACCTGCACTGCGGTGGCGCGGATCTCGCCTACCCGCACCATGCGTGTGAAACGGCGTTGGCCCAGGCGGCAACCGGCGTCGCACCGTTCTCCCGCGCCTGGCTTCGGGCCGGCGCCGTCGCGATCGGCGGCGCGAAGATGGCCAAGTCCACCGGCAATCTCGTCCTCGTCGACGACCTGCTGCGCGAGCACAGCGGGGCCGCGGTCCGGTTGCTCTGCCTCAATCGGTCGTGGGCCCAGGGTTGGTCTTACTCTCCTGCTCAGCTGGACGCTTCCGGGGCACTGCTGGAGCTGCTGTACGCCGCCGCCGCGAAGCCCGGCGGCGAGTCCGGCGTGGCCGCGCTGCCCGCAGCGCTGCTCGACGACCTCGACGTTCCGCGGGCGCTGGACATCGCCCTCGAGGACGGTGGTCAGGCGGCGCGCACCCTGATCGAGATTCTCGCCCTGAGCTGAACCGTCAACCACGCGGACGGTGCCGGCACACCATGGCGCGTTTCGTGGCGGCGCGCCAGTCGCAGCACCCCGCCGGGGCCGCATTGCGGCAGGATGCCTGGGTGACCGAATCCCACGGCGGTGCGTCTGCGCGGCGACGGCGGCGCTCGTCGTCGCGGCAGGCCTCGCCACCGGCGGCCGCACCGGCACAGCCGGCTGTCCCGACCGAGGTTCCGACGGAGCCGGCTGTACCGGCCGAGCCGGCGGCCGGCAAGCGCCGGCGGCCGCCGCGCTCGTCACACGACCAGGCTGAACGCGGGCTGCGCGACCTCGTCGGTGGCGGCCGGTCACAGCTCGGCGTGAGCGGCGCGCTGCGCGGACGCGACGTCAACCGGCCGACGGAGCAGGATCTCGCCGAGGCCGAGCGCGATGTCGTGATCGTGCGCCGGAACTGGACGCCGTCGCCCTGACACGAGGGGGCCTATGTCACCGAATCGCCCCTACCGCCAGCTGAACCGGTAGCGGTCCCGCTATCGGGGAGTCAACACACAGAACTCGTTGCCATCGGGATCGGCCATGACCACCCAGCTGGCCTCGCCCTGGCCGATGTCTATTCGAGTCGCCCCGAGGGAGATCAGACGATCGACCTCGGCTTGCTGATCACCGTGGACAGGCGGAGCGAGGTCGACATGCAGCCTGTTCTTCCCAGTCTTCGGCCTCACTGGCGGACCGCCCCACGTGATCTTCGGACCGCCGCGCGGCGAGCGGATCGCCGTCTCCTGGTCCTGGTCCTGGTCCCAGACCAACGGCCAGCCCAGAGCCTCGCTCCAGAAGTACCCGACCTCCTGCGAACCGTCGCACGAAAGCGCCCCGATGAATCCGCAGTCAGCTAGGAAGTTGTTGCTCGGCGCGATGACGCAGAACTCATTGCCTTCAGGGTCGGCGAGCACTACAGGATCCTCCTGCGGGCGTTGACCGATGTCGATGTGCCGGGCGCCGAGTCCGAGCGACCTTGTCACCGTCTCCTGCTCCGCCTCGAGTGAGGTGCTCGTCAGATCGAAGTGCATCTGGTTCTGGCCGGCCTTCTGCTCCTGGGTCAAGAGAAAGCGGATCCGGAACCCGGTGTCATCGCTCGGCAGAAGCGCGATGCCGTCGTGGGGATGGTCGGACATTTCCCAGCCCAAGACCCCGGACCAAAAGCGCGCAAGACCAAGCGGGTCGTTCGCATCGATGCAGAGCGCGAAGAGGTGACAAGTCATCCCCGTCCACAGCTCCGATCTACTGACTCACAGCCACAGGCACGTCCTCCCTGCCCGCGAGGAAAGCAACGCTAAGACGCTCGGGGCGTGCGACGCAACGCGAATTAGTCAGCAGGAAGCTGTCGCCAGCATCCCGTGCGGGAGCGTCGCCCACCGAGGTGTAGTTCATGGCGTTGCCGGCGCCGCTGGTGCTCGGGACGGCCGATACATAGCGTGTGCTGTCCTCATCCGCGGCGGGCACACGCGGGCCTATGTCACCGAATGGCCCTCTATTGCGCCGGTCGTCTCATACTCCGCCACCATCGCGATGCGCCGGACGTGCCGCCCGTCTCGGGAGAACGGGGTCGCGAGAAAGATGTCGACGAAGCGCAGCGCGTCGGCTTCGGGATGGTTCCGGGCGCCGATGCTGATGATGTTCGCGTCATTGTGCTCGCGGGCCAGCCGCGCGGTTTCCTCGTTCCACACCAGCGCGGCGCGAACTCCGGGCACCTTGTTGGCCGCGATCTGCTCGCCGTTGCCCGACCCCCCGATCACGATGCCCAGACTGCCCGGCTCCCCGACAGTGCGCGCGGCCGCGGCGATGCACGGCGGCGGGTAGTCGTCGTTCGGGTCGAGCGTCACCGCGCCGCAATCGACCGGCTCGTGGCCCTCCTCGGCCAGATGCTCGATCAGGCGAGCCTTGAGCTCGAATCCGGCGTGGTCACTGCCGAGGAAGACGCGCATGGCCTCATCATGGCAGGCACCGACGCCCCGGCGCCTGGGACACTTGATCGGTGACGCGCGCTCTGCAGTCCCCCGTGGTCGCCAGCCTGGCGACCCAATGGGCAGTGCAGCCACTGGCGATCGCGGCCGTGCTCGTCGCGGCCGCGTGGTACCTGCGTGCGGTACGGCGACTGGCGGCGGAGGACTCCGCAGGGGGCCGGTGGCCGGTGCGGCGTTCGGTCCTGTTCGGCGCCGGCCTGGCGCTGCTGGTCTGGACGACCTGCGGCTTCGCCCAGGCCTACGCGTCAACGCTGTACTGGGTGTGGACCGCGCAGGCGCTCGCGCTGTTCCTCCTCGTACCGTTCGTACTGCTGTCTGGCCAACCGCTCCAACTGGCGCGCACTCAGTCCGGACGCGACGGTCTGGTGGATCGCCTGCTCCGTTCCCGCGCCGGCCGGTTGTTGAGCAACCCGTTGGTGGGCCCAGCCCTGGTGCCGCTGCTCTCGGGGGTGCTGTTCTTCGGCCCGCTTGCCGGATGGGCCATCGCGTTTCCAGTGCTCGGGTGGGCGCTGCAGTTGGTGCTGGTTGCCGTGGGCGGGTTGATCCTGCTACCGCTCATCGGACTGGGCGACGAGCCGAGCTCCCTCGCGGTCGGCCTCACGCTGGCCATCGGCTCATTCGAGCTGGTCCTGGACGCCATCCCCGGCATCGCACTACGCATGCACACCTCGCTCGCCACGTCCTACTTCGACTACCGTTCGGCGCGCTCGTGGTCACCCGGCCCGCTGCACGACCAGCGGATCGCCGGCGCGATTCTGTGGTGCGTATCGGAGATCATCGACCTGCCGTTCCTGCTGATCGTGTTCCGGCGCTGGCTGCGTGCCGACGCCCGCGACGCCGCCGCCATCGACGCCGTGCTCGACGCGGAGCGGATCGCCCGCTCGAGCCTGCACGACCACGGCGGGCAAGCCGCCCAGGCCGATGTGCCCTGGTGGCTCACCGATCCGACGATGCGTGACCGGCTGCGCCGGGGACGGTGAACCGGTAGCCACCCTCCGCGCTGCGGGTCAGCTCGTGGACGGCGACTGCCGCGTCAGTGGGAATCGGTCCGTAGACGTGGGGGTAGGCCGTCCCGCTGACGTAGCTGTCCTCAACGACGACCTGCGCGCCCAACCGCGCTGGGTCCAGCTCGACCACGCACAGGTCGCCCGTGTCGCGGTAGCGAGCGTTGGCGACCTGGACAACCTGGCCCGCGAACGAGCAGTGCACGAATCCTTCGTGCACGAGCGACGGTGGGCGATAGGACCCCCGCGCGACGGCTGCTCGCCAATCCGAGCGGGCGACAATGTGGAAAAGGGCATCCATCGGGTCACAGCCCCACGTAGCCGGCCATGGCACGCAGCTGGTAGTCGAAGTAGGCGTCGAAGTCCTCGACCGCGTTGGTCAGCCGGCCGAACAGTTCGAAGCTCAGCGTGCCGAAGAGCTGGGCCCACGCCGTCATGCCCCGCGCAAGTAGGGCCAGCGGGACGCCTTCGAAGAGTGGCTGGCTCTGCAACCGTTCGAGATCCGCCCGCACCGCGGCGGGCAGCCGGGTACCCCGGGCGGAGCCGGCCGTACCGCGCCGGGCAGCGTCCCGGAGGATCGCGCCGATCAGGAGCACTGGCCGGCTGGCCGGGCCGATGGTGTCCTGTGGGGCGATGTAGCCGGGCACCGGGCTGCCGTACAGCAGCGCGTACTCGTGCGGATGAGCCCGCGCCCAGGCTCGGATGCCCCGGCCGAGCGCGTACCAGCGGCCATTGAGGTCGCGGCGCGCAATGCTTGCCTCGGCCTGCTCGGCGGCGGTGCCCAACGAGTCGTAACCATCGATGATCAATGCAGTGAGCAGCTCGTCCCGGCTAGCGAAGTAGCGGTAGACGGCCGACGAGACGACGCCGAGATCCCGCGCAACGGCGCGCAGCGACAGGTTCCCCCCGTTCACCGCCAGGTGGAGGCGCGCGATCTGCTTGATCTCATCGGTCATCTCGGCGCGAGCACGGGCCCGCACCGATGACGCGGCTGAGTGAGTCATCCGGTCAGCATCGCACATCTTGTGAGCACTGCACTCAATTGAGAGCACTGCTCTTGACAAAGAGTGTGCTGAGATCAATGCTCTCTGTTGAGAGCAGCGCTCTCCAAGTTTGAGGAGAAAGTCATGAGCATTCACGTGATCGTAGGAGCTGGGCCGGTCGGCAGCGCGGTGGCCCGCGAGCTGCTCGCCCGGGGAGAGAAGGTGCGGATGGTCTCGCGCAGCGGATCCGGTCTGGACGGCACCGACAGGGTGGCCGCCGACGCCGGTGAGCCGGGTCGCCTCGCGGAGATCACCGCCGGCGCGGCGGCGATCTACAACTGCGTCAACCCGCCGTATCACCGCTGGGCCACCGACTGGCCGCGGGTCGCGGACGCGCTGCTCGCGGCCGCCGAGTCGAGCGCGGCAGTGCTGGCCACAACCGGGAATTTGTACGGCTACGGTCCCGTCGACGCTCCGATGACCGAGGACACCCCCTTGGCCGCGACCGGCACCAAGGGGCGGGTGCGGAACAAGATGTGGCTCGACGTGCTCGCGGCACACCAGGCCGGGCGGGTCCGGGCCTTCGAGGTCCGCGGCAGCGACTACCTCGGCGGCAACTCCCTGTTGTCGATGCTGATCTCTCCTGCACTGCGCAAGGGGCGCACCGCATTCGTGCCCGCGGCCCTCGACGTCGCGCACACCTGGACCAACGTCGACGACGTCGCGAAGCTGCTCGTGACCGGTGCGACGGACGAGCGGGCGTGGGGCCGGGCGTGGCACGTGCCGAGCGCCCCGGCCTGCTCGATCCGCGAGCTCACGGTGATCGCTGCACGGCAACTCGGCGCACGTCCCAAGGTGCGATCGGTGCCGGGAGCGGTGCTGTGGGCGGTAGGCGTCGCGAACCCGACGGTGCGCGAGTTGCGCGAAACGCAGCATCAGTTCCGCAAGGCGTTCGTACTCGACTCGTCGGCCGCCGAGCAGACGTTCGGTCTGGTGCCCGCGTCGATCGAGGAATCGGTGCGCCTGGATCTTGCGGCTGGGTGAGCTGCGGTGTGTGCGGCCGTCGATTCGACCTTTGTCGCCGGCGTTCGTGGCGCGTTCGGCTGAGCCGACAAGCGCCCCGACCTCGATCGACCTCTGGCAAGCGGGCGCCCGGTGGCTACCTAGCGATGCGATGCGATGCGACGCAGGCGCCGCTAGTCGAACTGCGGCGATTCGGTGCGAGTGCGCTTGAGCTCGAAGAAGTACGGGTAACCGGACAGCAGGCGCGCGCCGTCCCAGACCCGCACGGCGTCCTCGCCGCGCGGGATGCGGGTGAGCACCGGTCCGAAGAAGGCGACCCCGTCGACATGGATCACCGGGGTGCCGACCTCGAAGCCGACCGCGTCCATGCCTTCGTGATGGGACTTACGCAACTGCTCGTCGAACTCGTCGGTATCGGCGGCGTCGGCCAGCGATGCGGGCAGGGCCGCCTCCTCGAGAGCCTCGACGATCACGCCGCGGTCGAATTCCCTGCCCTGGTCATGGTTTCGGGTCCCCAGCGCGGTGTAGAGCGGGCGCAGGACGTCGGCGCCGTGAGCCTGCTCGGCGGCGATGCACACGCGCACCGGGCCCCAGCCCCGGCCCAGCATCTCCCGGTAGTCCTCGGGCAGTTCGTCGCGGCCCTCGTTGAGGACCGACAGCGACATGACGTGGAAGCTCAGGTCGATGTCGCGCTCTTTCTCCACCTCGAGGATCCACCGGGAGGTGACCCAGGCGTACGGGCACAGCGGATCGAACCAGAAGCCGACGGTAGGACGCTCAGTTGTGCTCGAGGCTGTCATTGTGGCACCAACACCGCGCCGGGCGGCCGCATTCCGGGTTCAGCTCGCCAATGCGGCGAGGGCCTGATCGGCGTGGGTGTCCATGTTGACCTCGCTGTGAATCGCCGCGACGACCTTGCGATCCTGGCCGATGGCAAATGTCCAGCGCTTGACCGGAGCGCCGAGGCGCTCGCCCACCTTGCCGCGCTTGACGCCGAAAATGCCCGCGACATCACCCGAGGCGTCTGACAGCAGCGGATAGTCGAAGGAGTGCTTGTCGGCGAATTCTTTCTGCTTGGCCACGGGATCGCGGCTGATCCCGACCCGTTGCACGCCGGCGGCCGCGAACTCCGACGCGAGGTCGCGGAAGTGGCAGGCCTCCTTGGTGCAGCCGGAGGTCATCGCCGCGGGATAGAAGAACAGCACCACGGGGCCGTCGGCCAGCAGGCTCGACAGCCGACGGGGGGCACCGTCCTGGTCAGGAAGCTCGAAGTCTGGAACGTCATCACCGGTGCGCATCCGGTCACAGTAACCGCAAAGCGGCTCCGGGCGGTGGCGTGACAGACTTGACGAAAGCAACTGCTTCACAAGGAGTGAATGCGCAGATGGCAGCTTCCAGCGCCGTACCCAATCTCACCCGTGAGGACGCCCGCATGCGTGCCGGCCTGCTTCACGTCGAGTCCTACGACGTGGCGCTCGACCTCACCGACGGCGGCGGCAAGCCCTCCGAGCGCACCTTCCGCTCGACGACGACGATCCGTTTCACCGCCGCCCGCGGGGGCGAGGCGACGTTCGTCGACGTGATCGCGGAGACGTTTCATGCCGTCACCCTCAACGGCACGGACATCGACGTCTCGGCGTACACCCCGGAGCGCGGAATCGAGCTGACCGACCTGGCAGCCGACAACGTCCTGCTCATCGACGCCGAGCTGCTCTACACGAACACCGGCGAGGGCCTGCACCGCTTCGTCGACCCGCTGGACGGCGAGACCTACCTGTACTCGCAGTTCGAGAC
The DNA here is from genome assembly GCA_003243915.1 of Pseudonocardiales bacterium. Lineage (GTDB taxonomy): Bacteria > Actinomycetota > Actinomycetes > Mycobacteriales > Jatrophihabitantaceae > QHCC01. The sequence continues at coordinate 20,332 of QHCC01000154.1, forward strand.
CGCCGACGCCAAGCGCATGTACGCCTGTTTCGACCAGCCCGACCTGAAGGCGAAGTTCACGATCAGTGCGACGGTCCCTGAGCATTGGCAGGTCGCGTCCAACGGCCGTGAGCTCGGCATCGACGAACTTCGAGCGGGCAAGACGGTCCGGTTCGCCACCACGGCGCGCATAAGCTCGTACATCACCGCACTGGTCGCCGGCCCGTACCACGTGGTGCGCACGACTCACGACGGCATCGAGCTCGGCTTGTGGTGTCGCCAGACGCTGGCCAGCCATCTCGATGCCGACGAGCTGTTCAAGGTCACCGCGCAGGGCTTCGACTGGTATCACGCCAACTTCGGCACGCGCTACCCCTTCGACAAGTACGACCAGCTGTTCGTTCCGGAGTTCAACGCCGGCGCGATGGAGAACGCCGGCTGCGTGACCTTCCGCGAGGACTACCTCTTCCGCAGCAAGGTCACGGACGCGCGGTATCAGCGGCGCAGCGAGACGATCCTGCACGAGATGGCGCACATGTGGTTCGGCGACCTCGTCACGATGCGCTGGTGGGACGACNNGACGACCTGTGGCTCAACGAGTCTTTCGCCACCTACGCCGCGGCGCTGTGCCAGACGAACGCAACCCGCTGGACGGAGGGCTGGACGACGTTCGCCAACGTCGAGAAGACCTGGGCCTACCGTCAGGACCAGCTGCCCTCGACGCACCCCATCGCCACCGACGCCCCCGATGTGCAGACCGCCGAGGTGAACTTCGACGGCATCACCTA
>QHCC01000155.1 GCA_003243915.1 Pseudonocardiales bacterium
GCCGACGAGGGCTTCGCCGAGCGCGTCCGCGGTGCCCTGCAGGCACTGTCCGCCCGCCCCGGATACCTGCGCGGCACTGTCGGGCGCAGCACGGACGACGAGCACCGTTGGGTGCTGATCACCGAATGGGAGAACGTCGGCTCCTACCGGCGTGCGCTCGGCGGGTACGAGGTGAAACTGCACGCGACGCCGTTGCTGGCCGATGCGCTCGACCTGCCCAGCTCGTTCGAGGCCTTGGTCGAGGTCGCCCCGGGTGGCGCAGCAGCGTCCAGGGCAAGTGACCGGGCGTGAGCGAAGACACGCTCGTGGTCGAGCCGATCCCACCTCCGCCGCCAGCGCGGCGCGCGTTGCGAGCGCTGCGCCGTCCGGAATGGGTGACGCCGGGCCTGCTGACCTGGACGCGGTGGGTGTCGATCACGGGCTGGGCGGTCGCGTTCGGGCGGGAGTGTTACGTCTTCGGGATTCCCTACTTCCGCAGCGATCTGTTGTTGTGGATGGCGATCGGGCTCGCCGCGGCCAGCATCGGCAAGCGGGCGATCTGGACGGTGGTGGTCGACTTCCTGCCGCTGGCGCTCGTGCTCCTTGCATACGACTATCTGCGCGGCATTTCCGACACTCTCGGCATGCCCACCTGGTGGCACCCGCAGAACGACGTCGACAAGGCCCTCTTCGGTGGCGTCCAACCGACCGTGTGGCTGCAGGAACACCTCAAGTACCCGACGGCGCAATGGTGGGACGTCGTCGCCACCCTCACCTACGTCTCATTCTTCTTCCTGCCCTACCTCACGGCGGGTGTCCTGTGGCTACGCAGTCGCGCCGAGTTCCGCCGGTGGGCCGGACGCTTCGTCGTGCTGTCCTTCCTCGGGTTCGGGCTCTTCGCGCTGATCCCGGCGGCACCGCCCTGGGCGGCCGCTCGGTGTCCGGCCGCAAATGTCGCGAAGCATCCATCAAATCCCACGTGCCTGGGGTTTGACCCGCGCCTGGTCGACGGCGGGATGCTGGGCAAGGTCACCGACCAGCGGCATGGTGCCCACCCCTGGATCGAGCGGCTCTCCGGACGCGGTTTCTCCGAACTGCACCTGAAATTCGCGGGGGCGGTCATCACGACAGGGCAGGGCGGCGTCGACCTGGTTGCCGCGGTGCCGTCCCTGCACGCCGGGGGAACGATGCTGTTCGTCGTCTTCTTCTGGCGCCGCTCCAAGGTCTGGGTCCGGGCGATCCTCGCCTCCTACGCGGTGCTCATGTGCTTCGCGCTCGTCTACCAGGCCGAGCATTACGTCTCCGACGTCCTGGCCGGATGGCTGTGCGCATTCGCGGTGGCCGCGACGTTCTCGTTCTTCGAGCGCCGGAGAAAGCGGGCGGCACCGCCCGATACGCTGGACAAATCGCACGCCCCTGCGCCGACCGCCAGCCGGATGGAGATTTCGTGCCCACCGATCGAAACGACGCCGTCGTCAACCTGAGCAAGCGACGCGGCTTCGTCTTCCCCTCCAGCGAGATCTACGGCGGCACCCGGTCCGCGTGGGACTACGGGCCGCTGGGCGTCGAACTCAAGGAGAACATCCGCCGGCAGTGGTGGAAGTCGATGGTGACCGGACGCGACGACATCGTCGGGCTCGATTCGGCGGTCATTCTCGCGCCGCAGGTGTGGCAGGCCTCGGGGCACGTCGCGACGTTCTCAGACCCGCTGACCGAGTGCACCAACTGCCACCGCCGCTTTCGGGCGGATCACCTGGAGGAGGAGTTCGAGGCGCGCAAGGGGCGCCCGGCCGAGGGCGGGCTGGCCGGCATTCCGTGCCCGAACTGCGGCACCCGGGGCGCGTGGACCGAGCCCAAGCAGTTCTCCGGCATGCTCAAGACCTACCTCGGCCCGGTCGAGGACGAGTCGGGACTTCACTACCTGCGCCCGGAGACCGCGCAGGGGATCTTCGTCAACTTCCTCAACGTGATGACCTCGGCGCGCAAGAAGCCACCGTTCGGCATCGCCCAGACGGGCAAGAGCTTCCGTAACGAGATCACGCCGGGCAACTTCATCTTCCGCACCCGGGAGTTCGAGCAGATGGAGATGGAGTTCTTCGTCAAGCCGGGCACGGACGAGGAGTGGTTCGACTACTGGCTGCAACAACGCTGGGATTGGCACGTCGACCTCGGCATCAAGCCCGACAACCTGCGCTACTACGAACATCCGCAGGAGAAGCTCTCGCACTACTCCAAGCGCACGATCGACATCGAGTACCGCTTCGGC
>QHCC01000156.1:0-10657 GCA_003243915.1 Pseudonocardiales bacterium
GTGACCTCGAGCGGACCGTCGCCTGTCCGCGGCTTCATGGCCGCCATGCGTACCTCCTCGAATGAGCGCAGCACGCTCGCGTGGGTAGAAATCCACCGGCGCGCGGACCGCTGCGACGCCAGTGCCGTATGCATTCTCCCGCATTACGTGCGCCGGTCCCAACCCCGGGTCGCGGTAGCGTCGCGAGAGCCATCTGCGAAGGGAACCCCGGACATGTCTGACGTGCTGCTGCTCGAGCGTGCCAACGGGGTGGCCACGCTGACGCTCAATCGCCCCGACTCGATGAACTCACTCTCGGTGGCACTCAAGCAGGCGCTGGTCACCGCAATCGACGAGGTCTCACGCGACGTCTCGGTGCGCGCGGTGGTGCTGACCGGATCGGGGCGCGGCTTCTGTGTGGGGCAGGATCTGCGGGAGCACATCGCCCTTCTCGAGGCTGACGATCCCGCCCCGCTGAACACCGTCACCGAGCACTACAACCCGATCGTGACGGGGCTGGCCACCATGCCCAAACCGGTGATCGCGGCAGTGAATGGGATGGCTGCCGGGGCCGGTGCCGGGATGGCCTTCGCCTGCGATTTCCGGATCGTCTCCAAGAGCGCAGGGTTCCTGCTGGCTTTCGCCAACGTCGGGCTCACCCTCGACAGCGGAGTGTCCTGGACGCTGCCGCGCCTGATCGGGTCGGCCCGGGCCACCGCCCTGGCCCTGCTCGCCGAGGCGATCACGGCCGACGCTGCGCTCGATATGGGGCTGGTCAACGCTGTCGTCGAACCCGATCACGTGCTGCCCGCGGCACAGGAACTCGCCGCGCGGCTGGCGGCCGGACCGACCGCCGCATACGCCGCGATCAAGGAGTCGATCGCCTACGCGGCCGACTCGACGCTGACGCAGTCGCTGGCCAAGGAGGCCGAGCTGCAGACCGCCATGGGTGCCACCGACGACCACCGCACCGCCACGGCGGCCTTCGTCGCCAAACATCCGCCGGTGTTCACGGGCCACTGAAGCGTCGCGTCGCGGGCTGGCCTGCACGCCAGCAGGTGGCCACGTGGTCGTCGACCATGCCGGTGGCCTGCATCAGCGCATAGGCCGTGGTAGGGCCGACGAACGTCAGGCCACGACGCTTGAGCTCGCGAGCCATCGCCGTCGACTCCGCGGACGTGGCCGCGACGTCCGCCAGAGTGGCCGGCCGGACGCCGCTCGCGGGCGCGAATGACCACAGCAGCGCATCCAGCCCTTCGGGCACGTTCGCGCGGATGGCCCGTGCGTTGGTGATCGTCGCCGCTACCTTGGCCCGGTTACGCACGATCCGGGCATCGGCCAGCAGACGGGCCACGTCCGCGTCGCCATATCCGGCGACCACGTCAACGTCGAAGTCGTCGAATGCGGCGCGGAAACCCGGCCGCTTCCGCAGGATGATCAGCCACGACAATCCGGACTGGAACGCCTCGAGTGACAGCCGCTCGAACAGCGCCTGCTCGCCGTGCAGCGGACGGCCCCATTCGTCGTCGTGGTAGGCGATGTACTCCGGCGCGGAGTTCGCCCAGGAACAGCGCGGCCGGTCGGTCTCAGCCTTCATGCCTGCCGTGCGCGGCGGGCGGGACTGCCTGCTCGCCCTGCTCGCGCTGCTCACCCTGCTCGCGCTGCTCACCCTGCTCCCGCTGCTCACCCTGCTCCCGCTGGGATTCCGGGAATCGGCCGGCGTCATCGAACGGCACGGCGAAGGCGGACCGGGTAGCAGCCGCTGGGTATGGCCCGCGCAGCCGTGCGATCTCCTCGTCGCGCGCCCGCAGCTCATCGACGAGGCGGTCGAGCAACAGGTCGGTCTCGGCGAAACGGTATCCGCGCAGCGCTACCGGCAGCCGCACCTCGGCGACATCGGCCGCGACCAGCGACCGCTCGGCCGGTAGCGCCCAGATCGGCTCGTCCCGAATCGGTGGCGCGATCTGCTCACCGGCCGGGAGCAGCCGGGCGGCAACGACGTAGAGGCCACCGATCAGCAGGATGGCGAGCAACCCGTACAACGCCAGCGTCAGCACCCTTTGATCGTGTCATGCCCACGTCTCTGCCAGGGTGGGCGGGTGATGTTGCGGGTAGGACCACGCGTCTTCGGCGGCGACGACTGCGCCGTCATGGCGATCGTGAACCGCACTCCCGATTCGTTCTACGACGGCGGGGCGAACGTCGAGCTCGGCGCCGCTCTGGACGCGGTGGCACGCGCGGTCGACGAGGGCGCCGACATCATCGACATCGGGGGCGTACGCGCCGGCTACGGGCCGTCGGTCGACGCCGACGAAGAGCTGGCCCGCGTGCTGCCGGTCGTGGCCGCGGTGCGCGAGCGGTTTCCAGACATGGCCATCAGCGTCGACACCTGGCGCGCGCAGGTAGCCGCGCGAGTCCTCGCCGAGGGGGCCGACTTGATCAACGACACCTGGGCCGGCATCGACCCGGACCTGCTCGCTGTCGCCGCCGAGACCGATGCGGCCCTGGTGTGCAGCCACACCGGCGGCCTGCAACCCCGTACCGACGCACGCCGGGTCCACTACGACGACGTGGTCGCCGACGTGGTGGCCGCCGTCACCGGTGCGGCCGAACGCGCTGTTGAGGCCGGCGTGCGCAGCGACGGGATTCTCATCGACCCCACGCATGACTTCGGCAAGAACACCTGGCACTCCCTCGAGCTCACCCGGCGCCTCGACGAGCTGGTCGCAACCGGTTGGCCGGTGCTGGTCGCCCTGTCACGTAAGGACTTCGTCGGCGAGACGCTCGACCTTCCGCCCGCCGAGCGGCTCGAGGGCACGCTCGCCGCCACCGCGATAGCGGCGTGGCACGGCGCCCGGGTGTTTCGGGCCCACGATGTCCGAGCGACGCGGCGGGTGCTCGACATGGTTGCCTCGATCCGCGGCACCCGTGCACCCGCCGTGGCCCGGCGCGGGCTGGCCTGAGCCGCCGCGGTGTGCTCAGTCGGCGATGCCGGCCAGTGCGACGATCTTGTCCGGCCGCAACCGCACGAGCAGCTCCCCTGGTACCGCATTGCGTGCCCCGAACGCCGCAGCGCGGTGCTGGCCCATGTAGCGGCCACCGAGAACGGTGGCCCAGTGCAGCACCTCGTCCAGGTCGGCGGAGAGCTCGACACTCCCCTCGATCGTCACGAAGTCGAAGGGAGGCGTGCTCTCGTCGACGGCGAGCACTGCCCGTTCCTCGCGCCGCAGGTTGCGACCCTTGACGGTGTCGGCGCCGGTCGTGAACAGCACGTCGTCGCCGTCGAGGGTGAACCAGACCGGCGCCGCATGCGGACGACGGTCTGCGCGCACCGTGGACAGGATCCCGGTGCGGGTGCCGGCGGAGAGGAACGCGCGCCGCTCGTCATCGCTCATGTGCGTGGCCATGACGCCAGGTTACGGATGTGGTGAACTGGCCGTCGTGACCGAGGCGAACGCCGAGCCTGCCATCGTCCGGGCGCGGATCGGGGCCATCGAGATCCTGCGCCTGAACCGGCCGGCCAAGCGCAATGCCCTGGATTCCTCGTGCCTGGCCTCGCTCATCGCCGCGTTGGAGGAGCTGTGCGCCGACGACGGGCTGCGAGTGCTCGTCCTGTCGACGACGCGGGTCCGCGCCTTCTGCGCGGGCGCCGACGTCGCAGAGGTGCTCGACCGCGATGGGGGCGTGTCCCGGATGCGGGCGTTCACCCGGCTCTACGCCCTGATCGAGCAGTTTCCGGTCCCGACGATCGCCATATGCGTGGGCCACTGCGTCGGAGCGGGAGCCGAGATCGTCGCCGGCTGCGACCTGCGCGTGGGCGGTGACAACCTCAGGCTCTCGTGGGCCGGTGCCCGGCTCGGCATCCCAGTCGGCCCGGCGCGGCTGGTACCCCTGGTCGGGCTGGCGCGCGCCAAGGACCTCGTACTCACCGGGCGGGTGATCGACATGGCCCAGGCCGACTGGTACGGCCTGCTCGCGCTCACCGCCGCCGCCGACGGCGCGGAGGCCGCCGCGCTCGAGCTCGCCGGTACCCTCGCTGCCGCACCGGCCGAAGGGGTGCGCTCCATCGTGGCGATGTTTCGCGCGCTGGAGTCGACCGAACAGCGGGTGTCTTACGAGAACGAGCGGCTGATGGACTTCCAGCGGCGCGGCAGCGGGCTGCCCACCGGCTGACGCGCTCGGCGTCTGGCTCAGTGCGGGCAGCTTCAGCGCCGTTCGACGAGCTCGAATGCCGCCTCGACGCCGGTGACGCGGTGCAGCATGTCCAGCGCCGCCTGCCGAACGAAGCCCTTGTCCCGCAGCTGTTCCAGGTAATGCCACAACGGGGCGTAGAACCCGTCCGCATCGAGCACGATCACCGGCTTGTCGTGCATCCCCAGCGACGCCGCCGTCCACATCTCGAACAGTTCCTCCAGCGTGCCGATACCGCCGGGCAGCGCCAGCACCACGTCGCAGCGCTCGTCCATCACCTGCTTGCGCTCGCGCATCGTGTCGACGACGACCAGCTCGTCGGCATCGGCGTCGGCCACCTCGTAGGGCATCAGGTGGGCGGGGATGACGCCGAGCGTATGGGCACCGCCCGCCCGCGCGGCCACTGCCACCGCACCCATCATCGACACCCGCCCGCCGCCGGAGACCAGCGAGTGCCCGCCCGACGCCAGCCGGGTGCCGACCGCCTGGGCGAGCGTGAGGTAGTGGGGATCGATCAGCTGCGAGGACGCGCAGTACACGCAGACCGCCGCCATCGACTACTGCCCGTCGTGGGAGTTGGTGCGCGATCCCTCCGCCAGTGCGCGGTTCTCGGCGGCAGCCTGGTCGGAGCGGGTCTCGGCCGAGGCCACGATGCGGGCGACGATCTCATCGACGTCGTCGGTGACGCTCAGCAGTTCCAGATCGGGCTCGCCCACCTTCCCCTCGGCCAGCACCGAATCCCGGATCCAGTCCACGAGTCCCCGCCAGTACCGCGTGCCGTAGAGGATGACTGGGAAGCGCGTCACCTTGTGTGTCTGCACCAGCGTCAGGGCCTCGAACATCTCATCGAGCGTGCCGAACCCACCGGGCATGATCACGAACGCCTGCGCGTACTTGACGAACATCGTCTTGCGGGCGAAGAAGTAACGGAAGTTGACGCCGAGGTCGACCCAATCGTTGAGCTTCTGCTCGAACGGCAGTTCGATGCCCAGCCCGACGGACACTCCCCCCGCCTCGGAGGCGCCGCGGTTCACTGCCTCCATCGCACCGGGGCCACCGCCGGTGATCACCGCGAAACCGGCCTTGGCCAGCGCGGCGCCCAGCGAAACTCCCGCGGCGTAGTCGGGGTGTTCGCGCGCCGTGCGGGCCGAGCCGAACACCGATACGGCCGCCGGCAGCTCGGCGAGCAGGCCGAAGCCCTCGACGAACTCACTCTGGATGCGCAACACCCGCCATGGGTCGGTATGCACCCAGTCTGACGGCCCGCGGGAGTCGAGTAAGCGTTGGTCGGTGGTGCCCGACTTGATCTGGTCGCCGCGCAGCAACACCGGCCCGCGGTGCTGCTCGGTGCGGTGCTGCTCGGTGCGGTCGTCGCCGGAGGTCATGGCCGAACGCTATCCGCAGGTCGCCGCGTTGAGGCGGCCGGGCGTGATTCGGACAAACGCCTTCGCTCCGGGTCAGATCGTCGCCCGATCGGGCAGATTCCCTGGCCAACTGGACGATTTTCCTTGCGCACGCGAAGCAAGGGCGTTTAGCTACGGCCGCGAGGAGAGCCCGGAGCGGTTCCGGACCCTACGCCAATCGGGGGATTTTCATGCCAGGAATCTTGCGCAAGTCACTCGTCGTCGCCACGGCCAGCGCACTCATCGTGCCCCTGGCGGTCGGCACCGCCCAAGCGGCGCCAGGTCACCCATCGGGCGCGAGCGCGCCGATAGTTGTCGTCGCGGGCTTGAACAACCCACGCCAGCTCTCGCTGGTGGACGGCGAGGTGTTGCTGGTAGCCGAGGCGGGCAAGGGTGGCGATCTCGGCCAGATCGTCGACCCGGAGGGCGGCACGCAGGGTCTGGGCTACACCGGTTCGGTGTCCGCGGTGTTCCAGCCTGCTCGCGCCCACAATCAGCACCCGTTGCGCATCGTGCGCCACCTGCTCTCGGCGGCGGCCGCCGCTGACGGCCCGAACGGTCCCAAGGGCGGCGGCGCCACCGGGCCCGACGGCGTGTCCGCGACCTCGTTGTGGCACATCGGCGTCGTCGAGACGACCTTCGGCCCAACCGCACCCGCCCAGAACCGCGACGGCCATCTACTGCTGACCAGCCCGTTCGGATCGATCCGGCCGTTCGCCGACATCACCGGCTTCGAGGGCGATCACGATCCCGACCGGATGGGCATCGACTCGAACCCGTACGCGGTGCTCGCCTATGGCGACGGCTGGCTGGTCGCCGACGCGGCAGGCAACGATGTGCTCCGAGTCAACCGGCACGGTGACATCTCGGTGTTCCGTAAGTTCGCCAACATCACGACCGGGCCGTGCGCGGGACAATTCGACCCAGCACCGCCGTTTGCCGGCTGCAACTTCGTGCCGACGTCGCTGGCCAGCGACCGCTGGGGCAACGTCTACGTCGGCGGCCTGGCCGGCCTCGTTCCCGGCCAGGCGCGGGTGGTCAAACTCGACGACGACGGCCGGGTGCTGAAGGTGTGGACCGGCTTCAGCACGGTGACCGGTGTCGCCGTCGGCCACGACGGTGCGCTCTACGTCAGCCAGCTGTTCGCTGACCCCGCAACGCCCGGATTGCCCGGCGTGCTCACCCGCATCAAGGGCAGTGACCGCAGCAACGTCGACGTGCCGTTCCCGGCGGGCGTGGCGGTCGACAAGCACAACAACGTCTTCGTGTCCGCCTTCTCCATCTCGCCGGACACCGGTGGCGGAATTCCGGGTATCGACAGCTCCGGTCAGGTATGGCGGCTGCGGTTCGCAGACGTCGACGCCTGAGACCGGGTCGGGCTCACACCGGCTGCAGCGGCCGGTGTGAGCCATCGGGTGCCTCCACGCTGATGGCATCTCCGGCGCGCACCTCTCCCCCGGCGATGACGATGCTCATCACGCCTGCCTTGCGGATCACGCTGCCGTCCGGCGCCCGGTCGAGCACCGCCTCGAGCAGTCCGGCCGCGAACCGGTCGAGCTGCACGCACGGGTTGCGCAGACCGGTCACCTCGAGAACGGCGTGCTCGCCCAGGCGCAGGCGGGTGCCGGTGCTCAGCCCGAGCAGGTCGACGCCACGCGTCGTCACGTTCTCACCCATGTCGCCGGGCGCCACCTCGAAGCCATGAGTCCTCAGCTCGTCGTGCAACTCGCTGTGGATGAGGTGCACCTGGCGCAGGTTCGGCTGGGAGGGGTCACGGCGCACCCGCGACAGATGCTGCACCGTCGTACCGGCGTGCGCGTCACCAGCCAGCCCCAGCCCCGCGAGCAGGCGGATCGCGTCGGTCGGCTGCTTGCTGAACCGGTGCGCACCGTCGCGGCTGACCGCAGTCACCACCGGCCTCATGAGAGCACCCGGACCATCGCCGCCTCGGCCTGCGCGATGCGCGCCAGCTCGACATGCTCTTCCGGCTTGTGCGCCAGATTCGGGTCGCCCGGGCCGAAGTTCAGGGCCGGGATGCCGAGCTCACCGAAGCGAGCCACATCCGTCCAGCCCAGCTTGGCGCGTGCTTCGCCACCGATTGCGGCGAGCACCGCCTGCGCCAGCGGCCCCTCGAGTCCTGGGCGCGCGGCCGGTGCGCTATCCACGACGTCGACCTCGAAACCGTCGAACACTGCCTGCACGTGATGCGCCGCCTGCGCCTCGGAGCGGTCCGGGGCGAAGCGGAAGTTCACCGTGACCGTGCACTCGTCCGGGATAACGTTGCCGGCCACCCCGCCGGCGATCGCGACAGCATTGAGCCCCTCGCGGTAGCTCAGCCCGTCCACGTCCACGGCCCGCGGCTGGTAGGTCGCCAGGCGCTCCAGCACCGGTGCCGCCGCATGGATGGCGTTGACCCCGAGCCAGGACCGGGCGCTGTGCGCGCGTACGCCCGTTGTCCGCACGAGCGCCCGCAAAGTTCCCTGACACCCGCCCTCGACGATGCCGTGAGTGGGCTCGAGCAGGATCGCCAGATCGCCCTGCAACGCCTCCGGCCGGTTGCGGGCCAGCCGGCCGAGGCCGTTGCGAGCAGCGTCGACCTCCTCGCAGTCGTAACACACCCAGGTCAGGTCGACCCGAGGGTCGAGGGCCTGCGTCCCGACCAGATGGGCGAGCCGTAGCAACACCGCCAGCCCGGACTTCATGTCCGCCGTGCCGCAGCCGTGCAGAGTGCCGCCTTGCACGTGCGACGGGACGTTGCCGGCGATCGGCACGGTGTCGAGGTGACCGGCGAGAACGATCCGCTCACTCCTGCCGAGTGACGTTCGGGCCAGGATGACGTTGCCGTCGCGTTCGATGCTCAGCGAGGGGTAGCGCCGCAGCGCCGCCTCGACCAGGTCGGCAAGGCGGTCCTCGTCGCCCGAGACGGATTCGACGTCTACCAGGGCCGCGGTCAGCGCACCCGCGGCAGCGGCCAGATCCAGCACGCTGCGAGGCTACGCGATCGGGCCAATGCCACTAGTTAGGGTGATCGGGTGAGCGTCAATCGAGCGTGGGGCTACGGGCTGGCGTCCACTGTCGCCGAGGGTGACGCGAGCGGCCGGACCCTCGACACCTGGTTCCCGGCGCCCGCCCTCGGCGAAACGCCCGATTCCCAACCCCCGCACGAGCTCGCGTCGCTGACCGGCGGGCACGGCAGCGCCGGCGATCGGGGGGTGCGCGTCGACGTCGTGCTGTGCGAGATCGACCTCGACGCCCCACCTGCCGGCGTCCCCGACGCCTACCTGCGCCTGCACCTGCTGTCGCACCGCCTGGTGGCGCCGCACGGCGTGAACCTGGACAACATCTTCGGTGTGCTGCCCAACGTGGTGTGGACGAGCCTGGGCCCCTGCGCCGTCGAGGACTTCGAGCAGACCCGCCTGGCCATGCGGCGCAAGGGCCCGGTGCAGGTTCTCGGGATCGACAAGTTTCCGCGGATGACCGACTACGTCGTCCCCACCGGCGTGCGTATCGCCGACGCCGACCGGGTGCGGCTGGGCGCGCATCTGGCCGAGGGCACCACGGTCATGCACGAGGGATTCGTGAACTACAACGCCGGCACGCTCGGGACGTCGATGATCGAGGGCCGGATCTCCTCCGGCGTCGTCGTGGGCGACGGCTCCGACGTCGGCGGCGGCGCGTCGATAATGGGCACGCTGTCCGGCGGGGGCAGGGAGCGCATCAGCGTCGGTCGTCGCTGCCTCATCGGCGCGAACGCCGGTATCGGGATCTCGATCGGCGACGACTGCGTGATCGAGGCCGGCACCTACATCACCGCCGGCGCCAAGCTCACCCTGCCCGACGGCACGACGGTGAAGGCCGCGTCGCTGTCGGGCCGCCCCGGCCTACAGTTCTGGCGCAACAGCGTCACCGGTGCGCTCGAGGCTCGGCCCCGTGCCGGGCGCGGAGTCACCCTCAACGACACCCTGCACGCCAACGACTGACGCACACTGGATCCGATGCCATCTGCCGCCCGCCGCGGCCTGATCGTCGCGGCCATCGTCCTCGCCGTCGCCGTCGCCGTCGGCGGCGCCTTCGGTGCGCGTGCGTTGTGGAACGCCGTGCGGACCCATCTCACCGCCGACGGGTGCACGGTGGGACGTTACGACGTGGACACGTCCCAGGCCGCGGTCGCCGCCACCATGGTCGGGGTCGTGACCAGGCGCGCGCTGCCCGAGCGGGCCGCGGTCCTGGTGCTGGCCGCGGGGTTGCAGGAGAGCAAGTTGCGCAACCTGGCGCCTGGCGACGGCGACCGGGATTCGGTGGGCGTGCTCCAACAGCGCCCGTCCCAGGGGTGGGGTAGCGAGACGCAGCTCACCGACGTCCGCTACGCGGCCGGAGCGTTTCTCGACGCCCTGATCAAGGTGCCGGGTTGGCAGACGCTCGAGCTTGCCGTCGCGGTCCAGGACGTGCAGATCTCGGCCGACGGAAGCGCTTACGCGCAACACGAGGCGGAGGCGCAGGCGCTGTCACACGCGCTGACGGGCAAGCAGCCCGCGGCGATCACCTGCTCGTTCCAGAAACCCGCCGTGGTCGCGACGGTGGCTACGGTGGCGACGCAGGTGAGCCGAGACCTGCCGGTCGAGACACCGAACACCGACGAATCGAGCGTTCGCGTTCCGGGTGGGTCCTGGCAGACGGCGGCGTGGTTCGTGGCCAACGCCGACCGGCTCGGGATCGACAAGGTCGCCTACGCCGGCAAGCAGTGGACCCGTAGCCATGGCTGGGTCTCGGCGACTGCGTCAGCGGCCGCTGTGGTCGCGACGATGTACCGGCACTAGACACGCGACACGCGACACGCGACACGCGGCACTGGGCGCGAACTATGCATGCGCCGTGGTCCCTGCCCCCACAGGCCGATGCGTAGGACCAGGTCACTCCGCCTCGGCCTGTGGGGGCAGCGCCTTGATCATGGGGGGGTCGTTCTCGGTCCTGCCCACCTTGGAGGCGCCGCCGGGCGAGCCCAGCTCTTCGAAGAAGTCGACGTTGGCCTTCGTGTAGTCGCGCCACTGGTCCGGCAGATCGTCCTCGTAGAAGATCGCCTCGAC
>QHCC01000156.1:10703-12380 GCA_003243915.1 Pseudonocardiales bacterium
CACGGCTCGGCGATCACGTAGGTCACTGCGGTCCTCCGGTGGGATCTAGCTAGCGGCAGTTCCGATTCGGTGCGGCGTGCCTTCGGCGGGCTCTGGTGTCGCTCGTTGGAAGTGCGCGACACTAGTATGCCGCCCGTGCTGGAGCGTAACTGGCTGGGTCGCCGGGTGACCCTGCGCCGTGTTGTGGATCGCAGCGTAGATGGCCGGCCACTGTTCGGCGACGTCGTCGGCGATCTGGTCACGCTGACGGCCCGGACAGCGGTGCTGCACGGCCGGGACGGTGTGGTGCAGGTCGTGCTGGCGACCATCGTCGCCGCGAAGCTGGCCCCGCCGTCCACGGCCGACGAGCTGGCGCTGGAAGCGGTCGCCGCTCGGGGCTGGCGGCCCGAGCACACCGCGGCGATCGGCGGCTGGCTGCTGCGCGCGGCGAGCGGATTCACCGGCCGCGCCAACTCCGTCCTGCCGCTGCGCGCGCCAGGCCTGCAGCTCGACGATGCCCTTGCCGGCGCCCGCTACTGGTACACCGAGCGCGGCCTGCCCCTGCGCATGCAGGTGCCCTACGAAGCGCGCCGGTTGCTCGACGCCGGACTGGCCGAGCGCGGCTGGCCGGCCGACGTCGACGTGGCGGTGCTCGCCGCTCGCCTGGACGCGCTGCGAAGCGTCGAACACCCGGGCGAACCGCCCGTCGACCTCCGAGCCGCCCCCGGCCCGGAGTGGTTCGCGCGCTACCGCGGCGGAGCCGGCCTCGCCCAGCCGGCACGTGACCTGCTCACCCGGCACGACCGGGCCGGATTCGCCTCGGTCACACTCGACGGTCACGTCGTCGCCATCGGCCGTGGCGCGGTCGACGACGGCTGGTTGGGTGTCACCGCCGTCGAGGTCGCACCTGAGCTGAGGCGCCGGGGGCTGGCCAGTGCTGTCATGCGCGCGCTCTGGAGCTGGGGTAGCGCGATGGGCGCCGAGCGCAGCTACGTGCAGGTGTCCAGCGCCAACACCGGCGCGGCCGAGCTGTACCGGCGGCTCGATGATGTCCGAGGTGAGGGCGAGGCCCTGTTCTGGATCGGTACCTTCCACCAGGTGGTGCGCGGCGACTCGGGGCTGGCCCTGCCAATCTTCGAACGGTCCTACGATCTCGCGGCTCAAGCCGGCGACAAATTGACGTTGTCCTACGCCGCACGGCACTTGGGGTTCGCCCAGGGCGAAGCGGGCCGCTTGGACGCAGCGCGGGAGAAGCTCGAAGAGTCGGTCCAACTACGTCGGGAGATCGGGTTCGCACCGGGCGTCGCCGCTGGCCTGCTCGCCCTCGCCGAGTTGGCCCACCGTGCCGGTCGCCGCGACGAGGCCCGCGGGCTCCTCGACGAGGCCGACGCAGTCGCCGTCGTCAGTAGCGCACACGGCATCCGGCGCTGGATCACCGAGGCGCGGGCGGAGCTCGACCAACCCAGGTAGGACTCCAGCGGATGGCGGCAGTCCCCGGCACGGAAGAGGATCCCGGTACTTGACGCGCCCAAAGAACCCCTCCAAGGCATAGTTCCAATGAGCTTGACCGTCTGGAACGATCACCTCGCGGAAGATCGATCGTACATGTTTAGCATGCAGGGGAGTGTGCGGGGACACAACCGCGGCTGGCCGGTGTCGGGGAGCGAGCCGACCACGAATGCGGACCACGAATACACG
>QHCC01000156.1:12425-13808 GCA_003243915.1 Pseudonocardiales bacterium
GGCATTCGGGTATTCGTGGTCCGTATTCGTGGCCGGCTCGCTCTCCTGCCTCTGGCACAGGCACGCCGCGGAGGTGTTCCATAGTGCGGCACACGGCGGCATGGGACCGGCTGGCCGGCCCTACGGGGGCAGGAGCCGGAAGTAGCCGACGGAGCGGGCGTGCGAGACGGTGCCCTCCAGCGTGATCGCCCAGATCCCGAGCGGGTAGTCGGGCGCCGTGCGGAAGGTCACGCCGCTGACCGCGCCGTTGCTGTCGGCGCGCCGCACGAAGGCCGCCGCGAGCGTCGTGCCGTCGGGCCGGGTCGCCGTGATGCTGGCCTCCTCGCCCGCCTGGAAGCCGCTGCCGGCGATGGTGAACGTGGCGCCGGCGGGGCCGCAGAGCGGCGGGATTTGCTGGTTCTGCGCGGCCGGCAGCCCCGTGCAGGCGCCACTGCCCAGCGGTGTACTCGTCGGGACGGCCGTGAACGTGGCCGTGGGCGGCACCCGGGTCGCCGTGGGCGAGGGCGGCACGGGAGTGCGCGTGGGCGAGGGCGGCACCGGCGTGGCTGTCGGCTCGCCCGCGCAGACGCCGCCCTGGTAGCGACAGCGGTACTGGAAGCTGCCCAGCAACGAGAGCAAGATATTGAACGGCGCCGGGTTCTCGGGATGGAACTCGAAGACGGCGCGCTCGAAGTATTGCACGGCGTAGGGCTTGCCGGTGACTTCGCTGACTTCGGTGAACTCGTCGGAAATTGGGTAGCCCTGCTGGGCCAGCCCGCCGTGCGTCTCCCAGTAGTGGCGGAAGCCGCCGCCGATCGTGTGGCCGGTCTCGGGGAAGTAGCGCGCGTTGCCGCTGTTGACGTGCTGATTCGGGGCGCCGCCCGGGCCATACTTCGCCCGGTAGCGGGTCGTGCCGAGCTGCGACAGCAAGACATCGAACGGCGCTTTGTTCTCCGGGTGCAACTCGAAGACGGCGCGCTCGAANNTGCACCGTGTAGGTCTGGCCGTTGAGCGTGCTGCGCTCCAGCATTTCATGCGAGATCGGGAAACCCTGCTGAATCAGGCCGCCATGGTGCTGCCAGTATTGCCAGAAGCTGCCGAACACAATCTGCCCGGTCTCCGGGAAGGTGTGGCTCGCCCCCTGGGTGTACCCGGAGCCGGCGCCGGTGGCGGCGGCGACCAGGAGCGCCAGGGCGCCGAGCAGCGAGCGAAGCGTGGTGCGAGGCACGGCGCACAGCATAGCCTAAGACTGAGACTGGTTCTCATTGTGTCGTCGCTGTGGGATCGAGTCCGTGGCGGCGGTCAGCTCTGGCACTCGCCACAGTCGCCGCGCAGGACCACCTCGTGGTCGGAGGTGCGAAAGCCCAGCCGGCGGGAGAGACGGTCGATCGAGCGCTCGAGGTC
>QHCC01000157.1:0-21841 GCA_003243915.1 Pseudonocardiales bacterium
AGCACCCAGTGGTTCTCGCCGGTTCAACTGCAGGAAGCGGTGCGGCAGATCGACCGGCTCGCCGTCGAAGCGGCTGACCAGATCCCACCACAGCCGCAGCGCTTAGCTGACCGGCTCCCGGTAGTCGCGGTTGCCGTGCCGTCGGTGCTCAGCACCCGGCCGGTCAGCCGCGGTGGTGCCGTATAGGCGCCGAGGTCGGCGACGGGTTGATCACTCATTCATGCGACGTCATCGGTGGTCTCGGCGCCGCTCGCGCCGCGGCTGCGCCTGCGCCGGACGCGGCGAGCTGACCGCAGGCCCCGTCGATCTCGCGACCGCGGGTGTCACGGACGGTCACCGGCACGCCGCGCTGTTCGAGCCGGCGCACGAACTCGCGCTCGACCGGCTTGGGCGAGGCGTCCCAGTCCGACCCAGGTGTGGGATTCAGCGGGATGAGGTTCACGTGGGCGAGGCGCGGTGCGAGCAGATCGCCGAGCAGGTCCGCCCGCCAGGGCTGGTCGTTGATGTCGCGGATCATCGCGTACTCGATCGAGTAACGGCGGCCGGTGCGTGCGGCATAGGCGTCGGCGGCACCGAGTACCTCGGCGACGTTCCACCGGGTGTTGACCGGCACGAGCGTGTCGCGCAAGGTGTCGTCAGGCGCGTGCAAGGACACCGCGAGGGTGACGTTGAGGCCCTCGTCAGCGAGTCTCGCGATGGCTGGGACGAGCCCGACGCTCGAAACGGTGATCGAGCGCTGCGACAGGCCAAGCCCCGCAGGGGACGGGTCGATCAAACGGCGCAGCGCAGCGATCAGGCGCGCGTAGTTGGCCAGCGGCTCGCCCATGCCCATGAAGACGACGTTCGACAACCGGCCCGGACCGCCCGCGATCTCCCCCCGCGCCACACTTCGCGCGGCGGCCGCGACCTGCTCGACGATCTCGCCGGTGGACAGGTTGCGTTTGAGGCCGCCCTGCCCGGTGGCGCAGAACGGGCAGGCCATCCCGCAGCCGGCCTGGCTCGAGACGCAGACTGTGATGCGTTCGGGCCGTCTCGCGCTCGCGGGGTAGCGCATGAGGACGCTCTCGACGAGCGTGCCATCGTGCAGACGCCACAGCGACTTGCGGGTGGTACCCGAGTCGGTCTCGAGATGGCGAACCTCAGTGAGCAGCGGCGGCAGCAGCGCAGCGCCGATCTGCTCGCGCACGCCGGGCGGCAGATCCGTCATCGCCGCCGGATCGCTGACCAGCCGGCCGAAGTAGTGCCGGCTGAGCTGGTCAGCCCGAAACGCCGGCAGGCCAAGCTCGACCACCGCCGCACGGCGCGCCGCCTCGTCGAGGTCGGCCAGGTGACGCGGGGGCAGGCCACGGTGCGGCGCGTCGAACACCAGCGGGAGGGAGGTCATGACGGCTCGATTCTCCCATGGTCACAGCGCCGGGCAGGCCCCCGCGTCAGCTTGCTCCTTCCCCGTTGACGACCGGCTGCCCCGCCCTCTTCCCCGCGGGTGACCGGTTCGGGTGCCGGAAACCGGCCACCTGCGGGGAAAACAGGAAGGCGTTCAGCCGCCGGCGCTCCAGCGGACCTGGCCGGGCTCGATGGTCAGCCAGCCCAGGTCGGGCAGGTGGGCCAGTGCGTCGAGTTCGAGTGCGGGGAACGTCGTGAGCACCGCGAGTGGAGTGATGCCAGCGGCGCGCAGTGCGGCCAGGCCGACGGGGCTGTCTTCGACACCGACGCAGCGCGACGGGTCGACCCCGAGCAGCGCCGCGGCCCGAAGATAGGGCGCCGGATCGGGCTTGCCACGTGGCACGTCGTCACAGCCGACCACGACCGGTGGCACCGGGAGGCCCGCCCGTTCCAGGCGCAGCCGCGCGACGCGATTCGGCGCGGACGTCACCACGGCAACGGGCACGTCTCGCTGCGTCAAGGCGGCAGCCGCGCCCGGAAGTGCCACGTCGTCGCTGTCGGCCGGGAGCGCTTCGATCCAGCCCGCTTCGACCTCAACCTCGTCCGCGGTTACGAAGCGAGCGACGTTATCGCGCGTCGGTGAGCCGTGCGCACCGCGCATGACGTCGGCCCGTGACAATCCGCGCCGCGCCGCCCATTGCGACCAGTGGGACTCGACCGTGGCGTTCGAATCGACGAGGACGCCGTCCATGTCCAGAAGCAAGCCGCCGGCAGGCAGCACTCGAGAGTTCACGTGGCCGGGGGCTTGTTGCGCGCGGCCTTCTCGGCTTCGATCCTGACGGTCTCCTCGTCGGTCATGGCGAAGGCAACCATCCAGGACGCGTCGATGCGCAGATAGGCGATGCTTCCCCACGTCTCCGGATCCTCGCCGTAGGTGGCGGTGAAGTGTTGTCGTAGCAGTTGCTTGGCGGCACCCTCGAGCAGCGCCGCCCGCCCGTGACAGAAGACGCCGAGACCGTCGCGCGGGGTGAACGACGCGCTGATAGCCGGCCGGGCCCGGAGTTGGCGGGCCTTCGGGGAGTCGGCTGAGGTCGTGAAATACCACTGACCGTGCAGGAAGTGCCCGTCGACCGCGGAGACCCGGGGCTCGCCGGCCGCCGTCACTGTCGCGACGTTGAGCACGGCCGGACTCGGTAGTTCGGCGACCAACCGCGCGGCGCTCAACCTGCGTTCGGCGGTCATGATGGACGTGAGATGGGTAGAGGCGCTGTGGAAGCTGAGATCGAGCAGGTGCTGCAGCGCGGTCATGTCCTCGGGCGTCTCCCACATGCCTCGATGGTGACACCGTCCGCTGACATCGTCAGCACTCGGGCATCCCGGTGACGATCAGGTCGGCGCGCTGCGCGGGCCGCTGCGCGGCGATGTAGGCCTCCTCCGAGGGAATCCAGACATCTGTCCAGTGCTGGAACATCTCGCGACCGTCGCGCGCGATCGCACGGGCATGGCGAATCTCTGGCGGGGTGTCGACCCAGATCCGCAAGTGCCACGCAACGCCGGCTTCGTCCCGCGTCGAGGACACGCCCTCGACGATGATGACGCCACCCGGGCCGACGTCGTGCCACTCCGCGCCCTCGTCGCGGTCCCAGTCCCAGCGCTGGTAGCGGGCAACGCCACCGGCCAGCAGCGGGTCGCGCAACTGCCGGGCGAAGCGCGCCCAGTCCCATCCGGCGAACCGCGGCCCCGAAAAGTCGTCGACCGCGACGACGACCGCCCCTGACACCGCACCTGCCACGCGTGCCGCGAGCGTCGACTTTCCCGCGCCGCCAGGCCCGTCGATGCCGATGAACGTCGTGACGCCTTCCCGCGTCCTGGCCAGCGAGACGGCCGCGGCAACGGCGTCCGCCTGGCTCACCCTGCGCGGCGGCACGGCTCAGGCGACGGGCGCGAAGCCCGACAGGACCAGATAGGCGACCGCCGCGCACGGCAACAGCGAATCGAGTCGGTCCATCATGCCGCCGTGACCGGGCAGCAAGCTGCCCATGTCCTTGATCTCGAGGTCCCGCTTGATCATCGACTCACCGAGGTCGCCCAGCGTCGCGGTGACCGCGACGGCCACCCCGAACAGCAGGCCCTTCCACCATGCCTCATGGAAAGTCAGCGTCATGAGCCCAACGCCGGCGCCCGAGCAGAACGCGACCGATCCCGCGAAGCCTTCCCACGTCTTGGACTTCGAGACGATCGGCGCCATCGGGTGCCGGCCGAGCAGCACGCCGGTGGCATACCCCCCGGTGTCGCTGCACACGACCGTCGCGACGAAGGCGACCACCCGCCCCGCCCCATCTGCTGGATGTACCAGCAGCACGGCGAAACCAGCGAGTGCCGGCAGGTAGAGCAGGATCAGCACCGATGCGGTGACGTCGCGCAGGTAGTTCTGCGCGCCGTCGGCAATGCGCCAGATGATCACGCCGCACACCGTCAACAGCAGCGCGACGACCAGTCCGTTCGGCCCGCGCGCCCACGCCACAGCCAGCATGGCAACGCCGCCGACCACGACCGGGGTGAGCGATGGGCGCACCCCGGACTGCCCGATCGCCTTGCTCAGCTCGTAGCTGCCGTAGATGACCGCCAGCCCGACGATGACGGCGAAGCTGGGCCGGTACAGAAACACACTGGCGACGATCGCCGCGGCCAGACCCACGCCGACGCCGATCGCGGCAGGCAGGTTGCGGCCCGCACGCGAGGGCGCCGACTCCTCGACAGCTCCCCGGCCGGGCGAGGGATCGCGCTCCGCGGGCGGCGGGGTCCGGCGCCCGCCGGCGACGCGAGGCGACGCGGCAGCGTGGCGGCGCCCGGTGGTCAGGGGGGCGGCAGACTCGTGCTCACCATCGCCGGCCGTGTCGTCCTCGTGCGCCATCAGACTTCGAGCAGTTCAGCTTCCTTGGCCCTGACGAATTCATCGACCGAGCCGGTGTACTTGCCGGTCAACTTGTCCAGTTCCACCTCGGCGCGCCGGACGTCGTCCTCGCCGACCTCGCCGTCCTTGCCCAGCTTGTCCAGGGCGTCCTTGGTGTGGCGGCGGATCGAGCGGATCGACACCTTCGCGTCCTCACCCTTCGCCTTGGCGAGCTTCACCAGGTCCCGGCGCCGCTCCTCGGTGAGCTGCGGGAAGACGACGCGGATGATCGAGCCGTCGTTGGACGGGTTCACACCCAGGTCGCTGTCGCGGATGGCCTTCTCGATCGCGCCGAGCTGGGAGACGTCGTAGGGCTTGATGATCGCCATCCGCGCCTCCGGAACGGTCACCGAGGCCATCTGCGGAATGGGCGTCGGCGCACCGTAGTAGTCGACGACCAGGCGGGCGAAGGAGCTGGGCGTGGCCCGTCCGGTGCGCAGGCCGCCGAGCTCCTCCCGGGCGACGTGCACCGCCTTGTCCATCTTCTCCTCGGCGTCGAAGAGGGTCTCGTCGATCACGGTGCGTTCCTTTCACACATGACGTGCCCGGGTCAGCTGACCAGTGTGCCGATCTTCTCACCGCGGACGACGCGGGCAATGTTGCCGTCCGCCAGTTGGAACACGATGATCGGCATCGCATTGTCGCGGCACAAGCTGAAAGCGGTGGCGTCGGCGACCTCGAGGCCACGGCGAAGTACCTCGTCGTAGCCGATCGCGTCGAACTTGACTGCATCGGGCACCTTGCGCGGGTCGGCGTCGTAGACACCGTCGACGCCGTTCTTGCCCAGCAGCAGCACCTGGCAGCCGATCTCCAGAGCCCGTTGGGCGGCCACGGTGTCGGTGGAGAAGTAGGGCAGCCCGGCGCCGGCACCGAAGATCACGACGCGGCCCTTCTCGAGATGCCGTTCGGCGCGCCGTGGAATGTAGGGCTCGGCGACCTGGCCCATCGTGATCGCCGTCTGCACCCGCGTGGGCACGCCCTCCTTCTCCAGAAAGTCCTGCAGCGCCAGGCAATTGAGCACGGTGCCGAGCATGCCCATGTAGTCGGCCCGGTCGCGGTCCATTCCGCGCTGGCTGAGCTCGGCGCCACGGAAGAAGTTGCCGCCGCCGACCACGATGGCGACCTGGGTGCCGGCCGCGACGACCTCGGCTACCTGCCGGGCGATGGACTGCACGACATCGGGATCGACCCCGACCTGACCGCCGCCGAAAACCTCTCCGGACAGCTTGAGCAGCACCCGGCGGTACACCGCGGATGACTGAGGGGCCGCCGACCCGGTTTCGGTCATGTAGCGGCCCCTCTCGTCGTGTTCTCGGGTCGAACCCTATCCGCTCAGGCCTGGCCGACCTCGAAATGCGCGAACCGCGTAACGGTCACCCCGGCCTCGTCGAGCATCGCCTGCACGCTCTTCTTGTTGTCCTGCACCGAGGTCTGCTCGAGCAGCACATTGGTCTTGAAGTAACCGTTGACAGTGCCCTCGATGATCTTCGGCAGGGCACTCTCGGGCTTGCCGTCCTCGCGCGCCTTGGCCTCGGCGACGCGCCGTTCGGTCTCGACCGCCTCGGCCGGGACCTGCTCGCGGGTCAGGAACTGCGGGCGCATCGCGGCGACCTGCATCGCAGCTGCCCGAGCTGCCTCGGGACTTGCGCCGCTGAACTGCACAAGCACGCCGACCTGTGGGGGCAGATCCTTCGCCTTGCGGTGCAGATAGGTGGCGACGGACTGCCCTGGGCCGGTCCCAAGCTTCACCGCCCGGCGCAGTTCGAGCTTCTCGCCGATGACGGCGTTGAGCCCCTCGACGTTCTCGGCGACGGTGCGGCCGTCCTTGAGCTTTTCCTGCAGCAGCGACTCGAGGTCGGTCGCCGACGAGGCAGCGAACTGGGCCACGATGTCGCCTGCCAAGGATTGGAACTGCTCGTTCTTCGCCACGAAGTCGGTCTCGGAGGCCAGCTCGATCATCGCGCCTTCGCTGGCCGCGACGAGCCCGTTGGACGCCGTGCGCTCGGCGCCGCGCTTCGCGGCCTTGGCCTCGCCCTTGATGCGCAACACCTCGAGCGCCTTGTCGGCGTCGCCGTCGGCGTCTTCCAGGGCTTTCTTGCACTCCATCATGCCGGCGCCGGTGGCGTCGCGGAGCTTCTTCACGTCAGCGGCGGAGAAATTCGCCATGGTGGGTCTCGTGTTCCTTTGCGTGGATTGGCGGGGTTCAGGCGGTCGGCGCGGGCGGTACGGGCTCGTCAGTAACGGCCGCAGTCCCGTCGCCAGGCTCGGCCTGGTCGGTGGAGACCGCGGTCCCGTCGCCAGGCTCGGCTTCGTCGGTTGCGGCCGCAGTCCCGTCGGAAGGGGCAGCCTGGTCGTCGGAACGGGCAGCCTGGTCGTCGGCAGGTGCAGCCTGGTCGTCGGCAGGTGCAGGGTCCGCGGCAGGCGCGGTTTCGGCTGCCGGAGCGGGAACGTCGACGGCCGGCTGCGCGGCCGGAACTGCAGGCGCTCGAGCGGGTGCGGCTGCGGCGTTCGAGCCGGCGGGCTGGAGCAGCTCGCGCTCCCATTCGGGCATCGGCTCGTCAGCGGCGAGCTGACCGGGTTCGGGCTTCTCGTCGCGCCCGGCCCCCGCGGCAGCGGCGGCACGGGCGACCAGACCTTCGGCCACCGCGTCGGCGATGACCCGGGTGAGCAGTGCGGCGCTGCGGATCGCGTCGTCGTTACCTGGGATCTTGTAGTCGACCTCGTCCGGGTCACAGTTGGTGTCCAGAATTGCGATCACCGGGATATTCAGCTTGTGCGCCTCGCCGACCGCGATGTGCTCCTTCTTGGTGTCGACGATCCACACGGCACTCGGGACGCGTGTCATCTCCCGGATACCGCCGAGGGTGCGCTCCAACTTGATCTTCTCGCGGGTGAGGATGAGCTGTTCCTTCTTGGTGGCGGTGCCGTCCCAGCTGTTCTGCTCCATCCCCTCGAGCTCCTTGAGGCGCTGCAGGCGCTTGAAGACCGTCTGGAAATTGGTGAGCATGCCGCCCAGCCAGCGCTGGTTGACGTAGGGCATGCCGACGCGCGTCGCCTGCTCGGCGATCGCTTCCTGGGCCTGCTTCTTGGTGCCGACGAACATCACGCTGCCGCCGTGCGCGACCGTCTCCTTGACGAACTCGTAGGCACGGTCGATATAGGTCAGCGTCTGCTGCAGGTCGATGATGTAGATGCCGTTGCGCTCGGTGAAGATGAAACGCTTCATCTTCGGGTTCCAGCGGCGGGTCTGGTGCCCGAAGTGCACGCCGGAATCGAGCATTTCCTTCATGGTGACGACGGCCATGCCAGTCGTTCTCCTCTGTCGTTCGTGCACGCCAGGCTTGCCTTCGGCTCGCGGGCGTGCGGCCTCGGTTGCTGCCGACGGTCCGGGAGGGCCGCCTGCCCTGGTGCCCGGTGTCGCGGTCAGGGGGCCGTCCCGGCACAATCGCCGGTGCGGACCGAGGCTGGCCGCCTACCCGTTGGCCTCTTCGGAAAACGAAGCCGGTGGGCGGGCACGCGAAGTCGGCCCACAAAGGTGAGCCGCTACAGCGAGTCTAGCCGTTCGCCGGCATCGGTTTCGACCGGCGGCCACAGCCGGCCTGGATAGGCTGCCGGGATGAGTGTGCCCGCGGCCGTCCCCACCACCGTCGCGGCCAACGGCTGGGCCTTCACCGGCTTCGAGTGCGGGCCTCCCGACGGGCGAACCGTGCTGCTCCTGCACGGGTTCCCGCAGACCGCGGCCTCGTGGGCGCCGGTAGCTGCGCGCCTGGCCGAAGTGGGGCTGCGGGCCGTCGCGCTGGACCAGCGGGGATACTCCCCTGACGCCCGGCCGCTCGATGTCGCCGACTACGCGTTGGTGCACCTGGTGGCAGATGCAGTCGGGATGATTGAGGCACTCGGTGGCTCCGTCGACCTCGTCGGGCACGACTGGGGCGGTGTGGTCGGTTGGCAGGTCGCAGCCCGTCATCCGGGGCTCGTGCGCACCTGGACGGCCGTCTCGACGCCCAACCCGCTCGCCCTCAACGACGTGCTTGCCACCGATGAACAACAGCGCGCCCGCTTCAGCTACATCCGCGACTTTCGCCAACCGGGCCGCGCCGAGGCGGCGTTGCTCGCGGACGACGCGGCCGCGCTGCGCGCGTTCTACGGCAGCGCTGTGGCGCCCGAGCGCATCGACGCGGACACTGCCTTCTTCGCGCAGCCCGGTGTGCTCACGGCGGCACTGAACTGGTATCGAGCGATGTCGCTGCACGACACCGACGGGTTAGCGCGGGTGAACGTTGCGACGTCCTACGTTTGGGGTAGCGCCGACATGGCGTTCGGGCGAGCCGCCGCCGAGCGCAGCGCCGCATACGTCGACGCCCCGTACTCCTTCGTCGCGCTCGAAAGCGCCGGCCATTGGCTGCCCGACGAGGCCGCCGACACGCTCGCCGAGGAGATCGCGCACCGGGTGTTACCCGAGTAGGCGCTCGCGGTTGGCCAGAGCGGCCGCCTCCGCGCGGCTGCGGACCTTGAGCTTGGCCAGGATGTTCGATACGTGAACGCTGACCGTCTTCTCACTGATGTAGAGCTGGCTGGCTACCTGGCGGTTCGTCCGACCTTCGACGAGCAGGGCCAGCACCTCGCGTTCGCGGGCGGTGAGGGCAGCTGCGCCGGTCGTCGCGGATGCGCGTGGCCGACTGGTCAGGCCGAGCGCCCGGATCTCGGCCAGCAGGGGTTCGGCACCCAGCTCACGGGCCACGTCTCGGGCAAGCGTGGCCTGCTCGGCCGCCTGGGGGCCGCGGCCGGCCGCACGCAGCACGGCCGCGAGCCGGGCTCGACTTCGCGCCAGTTCGATGACGTGGCCGTAGCCGAACGCTGCGACGCAGCGCTGCCAGGCGCCGATATGATCCGCCTCCGCCGGCGCATCGATATCGGCCTGCCATCGCACCCGCATCCACTCTGCCTCCAGGCGGGCCCGCCAGGCCAACCCCTCGATGCCCATCTTGCGGCCGTGCGGCAGCCCCTTCTCGGCGGCGGTGCGCCCATCGTCGTTGAGGCTGCCAGCGCGGGCCACCAGGTCGGCCCGCTGTGATTGCGGAGCCGCGCGCACGGCCACGGCCAGGGTGGCCAGACCCTGCGCGGACAGCCGGATGCGGGCGAGGAACC
Organism: Pseudonocardiales bacterium; assembly: GCA_003243915.1. Taxonomy (GTDB): domain Bacteria; phylum Actinomycetota; class Actinomycetes; order Mycobacteriales; family Jatrophihabitantaceae; genus QHCC01. The sequence goes on from QHCC01000157.1 coordinate 9,485, forward strand.
ACGGCTCCTGCCACATGGCCCCGAGCACACCCACCGCCTCGTCGATCAGTGCGGCGGCGTCGTCGGCATGCCCCTGCGGTTCGTGAAATTCGAGTGCGGCAGCGACCGAGTACAGCGCTATGCGCCCTTCGCGCTCCCACCACGGCCGCAGGATCGGCAGCAGGTCCAGCGCGCTGCGCTGGCCGCGTCCGGCGCTCACCGCCATCCCGGTCGCTGCCAGCAACGCCTCGGCCAGGGCGGGGGGCGACTCGCCGGTGACGTCGACGGTGCGCGCGGCGTCGTCCCAGTAACCCCGCGTGTACTGCACCAGGCTCAGCATGGCGCGCGCCTCGACGCCGTAGACCGCCCAGGGACGCCCGGCCTCGGCGGCGCGGTGCGTGGCCTCGGCATACGCGGCCTGGGACTGCTCCAGTTCACCGAGCTCGTAGTGCAGGCCGCCCAGGTTGTACCTGGTGCGCAGCTCCGCGGGGGCATCGCCGGCCTCGCGCGCCCCGTCGGCGAGTGCGCGCAGCCGCCGCGCCGTCTCCTCGGGATCTCCGGCACGGCGCGCGAGTACGGCAAGCGTGGTCTCGGCATCGGTCACCGCTGCGCGGGCTCCCACGGCCAGTCCCGTCGTGACCGCGGTGCGGGCCCAGCGCTCGGCATCGACCTCGCGCGCGACCATCAGGGCGGTGCGTGCGTGCAATCCGGCCAGCCGGGCCAGGAAGGAAGAGGGCTGGCCGGCGCCCACGAGGCGCAGCGCCTCGGACGTGGCGGCGAAGGCCTCGACGTCGGTCTCGCCGGCGACTGCGGCGAAGGCGAACCCGTACAGCAGCATGGCCCGGCTCTCGGGCGGCGCGCCGGCCGCAAGCGTGTCCAGCGCCTCGCGGGCCAGGCGCAGCCCGCGGTAAGAACGCCCCGCAGCCACCGCAGCATCGACAAGAGCGAGCACCAGCGGGGCTGGGTCGGCCGGGGCGGAGGCGACGAACGGCGAGAGCTCGAGCGCGGCCTCGTAGTGGCGCATCGCTTCCTGGGGAGCGGCAACCGACATCGCCGCGTCGCCGGCCTGAATGCTCGCGTCGTAGGCCGCGGGCAGATCGTGGGAGGCGCGGGCGTGTCGCGCCAGCTCGGCGGCGCTGCCCTGCTCGCTCTTGGCGAGCACGCCCGCGTAGGCGGCGTGCAGCCGCACCCGCTCGCCGGGCAGCAGGTCGTCGTAGATCGCCTCGGCCAGCAGGGCATGGCGGAAGGTGTAGCCGCGCCCGCTCGTCGTGGGCTGCAAGATGTGCTCGTCGACCGCATCGCGCAGCGCACCGTCGAGTACCTCGCCCGACAGCTCGAGCACCGCGGCGAGCATGTCGTGCGACACCCGGCGCCCTCCTACGGCGGCGGTCCGGACTACCTCTCGGGCCCCGTCGGACAACCGATCCAGGCGCACGAGCAACAGATCGGCGAGCTGCCAGGGCAGTTGCTGAGCGTCGGAGTACTGCGCGGCAGCGGCGACGAGCTCCTCGGCGAAGAAGGCGTTGCCGTCGGCCCGGCTGATGATGCTGCGCAAGTCCGACTCCGCGATCGGCGTCGTACGCAGGGACCGTACGAGGGAGCGCACGTCCTCGACATCGAGCGGGGCGAGATGCAGTCGCTGCACAGCCGGAAGCCGTGACCACGCCGCGAGGGCGGCGCGCAGTGGGTGGCGGCGATGCACGTCGTCACTGCGGAAGCTGGCGACGATCACGAGCCGCTCGCTGGTGACCCGGGTGAACAGATAGCCGAGCAGGTCGCGTGTCGCCTGATCGGCCCAATGGATGTCCTCGACGATGAACAGCACCGGCTGGCGTCGCGTCGGCCAGGCCAGCGCGCCGAGCACCGACTCGAACAACTCGCCACGGTCGACACGATCTCCGGCGTCGCGCCCGATCGGCCCGCGACGGGGCAGCAGCCGTTCGATCGCCGGGTAGGCCGCCACCAGCTCCTCGGCGTCCTCGGGCCGCCCGGAGCCGAATCGGCCGAATGCCTCGGTGAACGGCAGGTACGGCGGTGGGGCATCGCCGAGATCGACACAGTGTCCGATCAAGGTCAGGACTCCCCGATCAGCCGCCTTGCGCGCCAGCTCGCCGAGCAGCCGGGTCTTGCCCACGCCGGCGTCGCCGTCGAGGACGACCACCGACGCGACCCCCTCGCTCGCGTTCTGGACCGCGGCGAGCAGCGTCTCGAGTTCGGTGGCACGTCCGATCAGCGGCGTCATCGAGCGGGGCACCTGCCCATCTTCGCGCTGGACGCCGACAGAGTCCCAGCGGACACCTAGCGGGTATGCCTCGCACTCGAGCGGCGACGCGCTCGCAGCCACCGGCCGACGCCGGTGGGGATGACCGCGTGCTCAGCGGTGAGGCGCTCGCGCCGATAGGCCAGCTCTGCCCGCATGATGTCCGGGTTCATGTCATTCAGTCCATACATGGTGTGCTCCTCGTGGTGATTGCGTCTACTGCGTGTAACAGCCACGCTGCGCGGCTGAGGAGGGCCGCGGCATCCGGAGAACTCCCTATTTGTGCCCGCCGGCTCACCTCGTGGGCTGCCTGGGACATGCGGCGGGGGATGTGGTGATCCAGACGGTGGCTGGCAAGGCGGAGTAAGAGGCCCTACCGCTGTCGTATGGACGACGATGAGAACGCAGCGAGGCGACGTCTGGGCGCCACAGGCGCCGCCAGGTCATCCCAGACAGACCACCGGTGCGGCACCAGCCGCGCTGTCACGTGCTGTGGACGCAGGCCGGCGCTGTCCACAGGTCGCGCCGGACGGTGGCAACGGTGCCTACCGACGGTGACCCTGGACCCCATGTCTCGTGCCGTCGTCGCCGGGTGTGCAGTCCTCGTGCTGGCCGCCAGCGCAGCAACGCCAGCGCGCGCGCCGAGGGCCGGCCCACCCTCGGCCGGGGCAGCGGGAGCCGTGGTGGCCTACTCCGCTCCGGTCGGCCCGCCGCTCGTGGTGCTGCGAGCGTTCGACCTGCCGGCCGGCCCGTATGGCGCCGGGCACCGTGGGGTCGATCTCGCGACATCGCCGGACCAGGCCGTCCTCTCGGCCGCGGCTGGCCTGGTGCGCTTTTCGGCGACGGTGGCAGGTCGCGGCGTCGTGGTGATCGAGCACGCGGACGGTGTGCGCACCGAATACGAACCGGTCACGGGAGTGGTCTCGCCGGGCCAGCGGGTGGCCCGCGGGCAGACCATCGGCCGCCTTTGGGGCAGGCACGGCAGCTGCGCGCCGAGCCGATGCCTGCACTGGGGAGCACAACTCGAGGGCGAATATTTCGACCCGATGACGCTGCTGGCCCGGCTGGGCCCGGTGCGGCTGCTGCCGTGGTCCGGCCGGCCGAGCGGCGCCCTACGCGCGGGGGTGCGCGCGAGCGTAGGTCTCGCGCAATCGCTCGACGGAGACGTGGGTGTAGATCTGCGTCGTCGCGAGACTGGCGTGGCCGAGTAGCTCCTGGACGGTGCGCAGGTCTGCACCACCGTCGAGCAGATGGGTGGCCGCGGAGTGCCGCAGCCCGTGCGGTCCCAGGTCCGGCGCGCCGGGCACGGCGGCGATGCGCCGGTGCACGATCGTGCGCACCGCCCGCGGGTCGATACGCCCGCCGCGAGTGCCCAACAGCAGCGCCGCCCCACTTCCCTCGCGCGCTAGTTCGGCGCGCCCGGCCTGCAGCCAGTCCTCCACTGCCCGCTCGGCCGCCAGCCCGTAGGGCACGGTGCGTTCCTTCGCGCCCTTGCCCAGCACGCGCACCACCCGTCGGCTGCGCTCGACGTCGTCGATGTCGAGGCCGACCAGCTCAGCGACGCGGATCCCAGTGGCGTAGAGCATTTCGACGACGAGCCTGTCCCGGCGGCCGATCGCGCTCGGGCCCCCAGTTCGGTCGGCTTCCATCACCGCCGCCGCCTCGTCGGTGCGCAGGACCGGCGGCAGCGAGCGGTGCGGTCGCGGGCTGGCGAGCAGCTGGCCCGGATCGGATGCGATCTGGCCGGTGCGGTGCGCCCACGCCGTGAACGTGCGCAGCGAGGCCGCGCGCCGCGCAAGCGTGGTACGCGCGACGTCGGCGTTGCGCTGGATCGCCAGCCAGCCGCGCAGCGTCGCCAGCTCGGCATCACCGACACTGCGGCCGCCGAGCCGGGCGAGGTGGTCCAGGAATCCCACGACGTCGCCGACATAGGCGCGCACCGTGTGCGGTGACCTGTTGACCTCGAGCAGCAGGTGCCGCTCGTAGGAGTCCACCGCCTGCCGCATTGCCGAAGGCAGCTGCCCCCGCACGGCGACGAGGTCGACGCGGCTGTTCTTCGCGCGCCGGACCGTCATCAGTCGACCGTGCGACAACCGCGGGCGCGGGTCAAGCCGCCACGCACGGACGACAAGCGCCGTTTACCTGGTGAGCACGGCGATCAGACCTTCTCTCGGCGCGATCGCAGCCGTGACGGGATGCGATAGCCGGCGTCGCTTGCATCCAGCAGGCCCGCCAGGTCGAGGACCGGTAGCGACCTGATCACCTCGAGCGGGCTCACACCGCACCGCTGCGCGATCTCGTCGGGGCCGGCGGGACGGCGCACCGGAAGCCCGTCGAAGACCCGCCGCGCAACTGGGTCGAGGCCGTCGAGTTCGGCGCGGACGCGGTCGCCGCCCGTCCCGGACGGCCCGCCCGGCTCGGGAGGATCGGGGGTTATCCCGTCGCCCATCGCCCCGACCACGGCCAGCACATCGTCGACGCAGGTGACGAGCAACGCCGGACTGCGTTCGCGACGGAGTAGATCGTGGCAGCCGGCTGACATCGGCGAGGTGACCGGGCCCGGGACGGCCATCACCGGGCGGCCCAGGGTCACGCAATGAGCGGCGGTGTTCGCCGCCCCCGAGCGTCGGGCCGCCTCGACCACGACTGTGCCGGTGGACAGCGCTGCGATCAGCCGATTGCGCGTCAGGAAGCGGTGTCGCTGCGGCGCTGCGCCCGGCGGACTCTCCGAGATCACCAGCCCGGTCTCCGCGGCGCGGGTGAACAATCCGGCGTTCCCGGTCGGGTAAGGACGATCCAGCCCGCCGGCCGAGACGACGACCGTCTGCCCGCCGGCGGCCAGCGCACTGCGGTGGGCGGCGGCATCGATTCCATAGGCGCCGCCGGAGACGACGGTGACGTCTCGGCTCGCGCACCCGAACCCCAGATCGGCGGTGACGTGCTCGCCGTAGGCAGTGGCGGCACGAGAGCCCACGATCCCCACCGATCGGACGCCGCCGCAGGCGAGCTGACCGACACCCTTGACCCACAATGCAAGCGGTGGCATCGGTTCGCCCGACTCGGCCACGATGCGCTCACCGGCGCTGAACCTCGTGGCGCGTGCCAGCCCGGTGCGTTCGAGCGCGGCCATAGCGAAGTGCGGCCACTCGTCGGACTCGGGCACGACGAGCCGGATGCCGTGGCGATGCGCAGCGTCGAGATCGGCGTGCGGATCGGCGTGTTCTCGCCGCGCCGCGGTGGCTGCTAACAGCTCGTCCGCTCCCCGGCCCTGGTTGATCATCCGGGCCGCGTCGACGGGTCCGTACCGGCGCACGCAGTCCCAGACCGGAATGCACGAGGGTTCGGCGACCCGGCTCAGATAGGCCCGCGCCAGCAGGACGTCCTCGCTCACTACGCCGCCCATGCGCCACTGCTCCCAGTCCGGAAGAACAGAGCCTCGGCGACGTCGCCGGTGTCCGGTCGCAGGTGGCCGGCGAGATCGGCCACCGTCCAGGCCAGCCGCAGCACCCGGTCGAAGCCGCGCGCACTGATCTCGCCGCGCTGCAGGTAAGCCTCGGCCGGTCGCAGCACGGCGTGCGGGAGTGCCCACGGTGCCGAGCGCAGCGCGGCACCCGGCGCGGCACCGTTGACGCGCCACGGGCTGCGGCACCACCGCTCGGCGGCCGCGGCGCGCGCGTCGGCCACCCGCGCCGCCACGGACTGACTGTTCTCGCGTCCCACGGCGTCTCCGAACAGATCACCGTGCGGGACCGCGTCGACGTGCACGCGGACGTCGATGCGGTCCAGCAACGGCCCGGACAGGCGTTGCTGGTACCTGCGGCGCGACTGCGGCGCGCACACGCAGGTGCGCGCAGCACTGCCACAGGGACACGGGTTGGCGGCCAGAACGAGCAGGAAGCGCGCCGGATAGCTCACCGCCCCACCACCGCGGTGCAATACCACCGAGCCGCTCTCGAGCGGTTGCCGCAGCGCGTCGAGGGCACGTGGCGAGAACTCGGGCGCCTCGTCGAGGAAGAGCACGCCGTGATGCGCCAGGCTTATCGCCCCGGGCCGGGCCAGGTGCGAACCGCCGCCCACGAGGGACGCGACCGACGCAGTGTGATGCGGCGCCTGGATGGGAGCGCGGCGGACCAGCCGCGCCCTCTTGGCCAGCTGCCCGGCCACCGAATGCACGGCCGTGACTTCGAGAGCCGCGGCATCGTCGAGCGCCGGCAGCAGGCCGGGCAGGCGCTCGGCGAGCATCGTCTTGCCCGCCCCCGGCGCACCGACCAGGTACAGATGGTGCTCGCCTGCCGCGGAGACCTCGAGCGCCCGCTTTGCCGCCGCCTGCCCGGCCACGTCGGCCAGATCGGCACCACCGGGGCCCGGGTCGGGGTCGTCGTCGGGCATGGCAATAGGTGGGGCAGGCCCGTCGCCGCGCAGCCAGGCGAGCACTTCGCGCAGATCGTGCGCAGCCCGCACATCCACGCCGTGTACCAGCGCCGCCTCGGCCGCGTTGGCTGGTGCGACGACGACCCGGCGCACGCCAGCCCGCTGCGCAGTGACGACCGAGGGCAGCACGCCTCGAACCGGCCGCAACCGGCCGTCGAGTCCGAGTTCGGCAATCCAGACGGCATCGGCGACGGCCTCGACGGCGACCTCCTGCGCGGAGGCCAGGACGGCCAGCGCCACCGCCAGGTCGAAGCGCGAGCCGACCTTGCGCACGTCGGCCGGGAAGAGGGCCACGGTGATCTTGCGATTCGGCCAGCGGACACCGGAGTTCAGGACTGCCGCACGGATGCGGTCACGAGATTCGACGACCGAGGTGTCGGCGAGCCCGGTGAACGACATTCCCGGCAGCCCGGCCGAGAGGTCGGACTCGATCTCGACGACCTGGCCGCTGACCCCGGTCAGTGCGACGGCCAGCGTGCGGGCCAGGGACACTAGAGCACCGCCTTCAGGTGCCGTACCGACGGCCCGCCCGGCGCGAGCCGGAGCACCGACACCACGTCGAAGCGCAGCTGCGACCAGTAGGCAATCTCACGGTGTTCGGCCAGCCAGCGCAGCGCCAGCTTGCGCAACCGGTCGGCCTTGACCCGGTTCACCGCCTCGGCCGGATCGCCGAACGCGGTCGACGAGCGGGTTTTCACCTCGACGAAGACGAGCACCTCGCCGTCGCGCGCCACGATGTCGAGCTCGCCGTCGGAGCATCGCCAGTTGCGCGCGAGGATCGTCAACCCCGCATCGGACAGATATGTCGCGGCGAGGTCTTCACCGAATCGACCGACCGCGTCCTTGACTCGCATGCCGCCAGGCTGTCGCAGCGAGCGCTACCCGCGCACAACCCGCAGCGCAGCTGTGGACAACTCGGGCTCTGTGGACGAAGGACGTGATACCCACGCCTCAGGTGCCGAAGCCGCCCTTGCCGCCGGGCAGTTCGAGGTCAGGCTTGTCCAGCTCCTCGATGTTGACGTCCTTGAACGTCACGACCCGCACCGTCTTCACGAACCGGGCCGGCCGGTACATGTCCCACACCCAGGCATCGCGCATCGTCAGCTCGAAGTAGACCTCACCGTCGGCGTTGCGCGGCTGCAGGTCGACGTCGTTGGTGAGGTAGAAGCGCCGTTCGGTCTCGACCACGTAGCTGAACTGGGCGGCGACATCCTTGTACTCGCGATAGAGCTGCAGCTCCATCTCGGTCTCGTAGTTCTCGAGATCTTCGGTGCTCACGCCATCTCCAGGCTCACCATTGCGCGGCCATCCGCGTCGACGAGGTCATTGTCGCTCACCGCAAAGCCGTCGCGCATCGCACGCCGGACGTTGATGTAGCGGCGCCGGTGCTCGGCGCACGGGCCCAACCTGGCCAGTGCCGCGGCGTGACCTGGTGTGACGTAACCCTTGTGCTGGGCGAAGTCATACTCAGGCCAGTGCTGGTGCAAGTCGGTCATGATCGCGTCGCGGGTGACCTTGGCCAGGATCGAGGCCGCCGCGATACACGCCACGGTCGCGTCGCCCTTCCAGACCGCCGTGGCCGGCACGCCGACGCCAGGCACCGCGAACCCGTCGGTCAGGGCGTAGCGGGCCTGGGGCCGCAGCGTCGCCAGGGCCCGCCGCATGCCCGCGAGGTTGGCGACATGCAGGCCGTACGCGTCGATCTCCCGGGCCGGGACGATGACGACCGAGTAGGCCACAGCGCGCCGGACGATTTCGCCGTAGAGGCGCTCACGCACGGCGGCCGTGAGCAGTTTCGAGTCGTCGAGATCCTCGATCTGCCCGCGCCGCCCTGGAGGCAGGATGCACGCTGCGACGACGAGCGGTCCCGCGCATGCGCCGCGGCCGGCTTCATCGGCACCGGCGACCCTGTCGAATCCGGCCCGCGCGAGCGCGGACTCGTACGCGCACAGCCCCGCTTCGCGCCGCACGACCAGACGAGGCGGGCGGAATGCCGGGCCGCTACGCAGGGAACTGTTCGCCATGACTTCGCCGAGGTTACCCGCCTGTCGAGCAGACACCCGGCAGCCGTTCGAGCAGATCGGCCATCTCCGGCGGCTCGACGATCTCGTCGGTCGCCCGCAACTCGGCTACCGACCACCACCGATGGCCGATCAGGGTCTGCGTCTCGACGTCAGTGAGTCCCTGCGGCACGACCTCGAGTCCGGGGCCCACCAACGCGGGAAAGTAATGATCGACCTGGTCGTAGCGCACGCCGGCCCACGACCACTCCCGGCGGGTCACCAGGACGGCACCCGCATCGCAAGCCAACGTGACCGTGATCCCGGTCTCCTCGCTCGCTTCCCGGACCGCTGCCTCGCGGGGAGTCTCGCCCGGCTCGACGCCGCCGCCGGGCGTGAGCCAGTGGGTCGTGCCGTCCTCGATGCGCTCGTGGATCAGCAGCACCCGCGCGCCCGGCTCGACCATCAGGACGCGCCCGCCCACCCGGCGCACGGGGGCACTCATGGCCGGCGGCGCCGGCGGCGGCGCACGACGTAGAACGGGAGCACGAGTCCGACTGCGCCCACGACGGGCAGTTCCCCGCCCAGCGCCAGTGCAGCGTTCTTGAACGTCGACGGGGTACCCAGCGTGCGCCACCGTGACGGCGGCCACGCGATCAGCACGGCCTTGCCGATGACGTCCGTGATCGGCACGGTGCTCGCCGTCGGGTCACACTCGGCGCCGTCCGGGCCCTGCGTCGCCGCGGTTCCGCAGTGAAAGCGCGAGTCGGCCGAGTCGTCGCGGTGGTCACCCATCACCCACAGCCGGTCCTTGGGCACGGTGACCGGCCCGAACGCGGCGCGTGGGTCATCGCCGCTGTAGTACGTGAACGGCTCGTCCAGCGTGCGCCACGGGCCGCCGGCGCCCTTGTCGCTGATCATTATCTGATCACGACCGCTGACCGATACTCCCTTGATGGTCTGGCCGCCGATGGCGATGACCCGCTTGACCAGCACCAGGCCGTCCGGCGGCACGAAGCCGACCAGCTGCCCGAAACCACGCAGCGCCTTCACTACCGGATTGCTCGGCGGCCTGGACGCCGGCTCGTCGTCCCAGCCCGGCGGGGCGTGGAAGACGACGATGTCGCCCGGGTGCGGATCACGCAGATCGTAGATCGGCTTGTTGACCAGGATCCGGTCACCCTTGCAGCCGGTGCAGCCGTGCAGGGTCCGCTCCATCGACGGTGAGGGGATGTAGAACGGTTGGATCAAGAAGGTCTTGACGAGTACGGCGACAAGGATGGCGATCGCGACCAGCAGCGGCAGCTCCCACCACGGAGCCTTGCGTCGCCTGCGCTTACGCCGGCCCCGCCGCGCGCTGGTGACGGCCTCAGGGGGCTGTTCCGCGCCAGATGCGGCGGCCGGCCGGCCGTCGACCCCCAGCCGCGGCAATACCGCGGTCTCGTCGCTTGCCGGGTCGCCCTGGGTCAGCTCGGGCTCTCCGTTGCGCCTCCTCACATGCCGGCCGGCGAGACGGCGCGGGGAGGCGGCGGTAGGCAGACCGGGCGCGACCTCGTCGTCGCGGTCGACCGAGTTGTTGATCGCGAAGAAATCGGCGAGGTCGCCGCTCTGCGCGGAATCGGCCGACTCGAAGTGGGCACGGTCGGCATCCTCGATGTGGTCGGTCATGCGCTCCCGTCCGTGCCGAGATCAGCGCGCGACGGTCTCGCGCTTCTCCTTGATCTTGGCCTTCTTACCCCGAAGATCACGCAGGTAGTACAACTTGGCGCGCCGTACGTCGCCGCGGGTCACGACCTCGATCTTCTCGATGATCGGGGTGTGCAATGGGAAGGTGCGCTCGACGCCCACGCCGAAGCTGATCTTTCTCACGGTGAAGGTTTCGCGCACCCCGCCGCCCTGCCGGCGGATCACCGCACCCTGAAAGACCTGGACGCGCGAGCGGGTGCCCTCGACGACCCGGACGTGCACCTTGAGCGTGTCGCCGGGACGGAAATCGGGCACGTCGGAGCGCAGCGACTCGGTGTCCAGGATGTCGAGGGTGTTCATCTCGGGCTTCGCTTCCTTGAGTGTTCGTGCTCGGGCGGCGCAGGCGGGCGCGCTACGGCGACCCACCATGAATTCCCGCGGACACGCGCAGCGGGCAACCCCACGATGATGCCATATCGGAATGTGCGATCCGAAATCGTCCCCTCAGAGCAGGTCGGGCCGGCGCTGCGCCGTGCGCTCCCTGGATCGCTCGGCGCGCCAGCGGGAGATCTCAGCGTGGTTGCCCGAGAGCAACACCGGCGGGACGTCCAGCCCCCGCCAGGAAGCGGGTCTGGTATAGGCGGGCGCCTCGAGCAGCCCTTGCGTGCCGCACCCGAAGGAGTCATCCGGCGCCGAGCGATCGTTGCCGAGTACGCCGGGCAACAGGCGCGACACCGCTTCGGCAATCACCAGCACCGCGACCTCGCCGCCGGACAGCACGTAGTCGCCGAGGCTCACCTCGTCGACGGGCATCCGCTGCGCGGCGTACTCGACGACCCGCGCGTCGATGCCCTCGTAGCGTCCGCAGGCGAACAGCAGCCACGGTTCAGTGGCCAACTCGGCGGCCAGTGTCTGGGTCAGTGTGCGACCGGTCGGCGTCGGTAGCACCAGTCGCGGCTGATGTACGGCGTCCGGGGGCGCCAGCTCGTCCAGGGCGCGGCCCCATGGCTCCGCGCGCATCACCATCCCGGGCCCGCCGCCGTAGGGGGTGTCATCCACGGTGCGGTGTACGTCATCGCTCCAGCGGCGCAGGTCGTGAACCCGCAGCTCGACCTGGCCACGTTCGATCGCCCGGCCGAGCAGGGACTGGCGTAGCGGCGCGAGGTAGTCGGGAAAGATCGTGACCACCTCGAGCGTCAGCTGTGCGCTCACAGGTCGAACAGCCCATCGGGCGGGTCGACGACGACGACCCCGCCGGCGACATCGACCGTGGGCACGATTGCTGCGACGAACGGGACGAGCTGCTCGTGGCCGCCGGCGTCGAGCACCAGATACTCGGCACCGGCCAGGTTCAGCACGTCCCGGACCGTACCCAACTGCGTGCCGGACGCCGTGCGGGCCATCAGCCCAACCAGGTCCGATGCGTAGAACTCGTCCGGATCCTCCAGCGCGGCCCGCTGCGCGGCGGGGACCATCAAGCGGACGCCGTGAAGGCCCTCGGCGGCAGTGCGGTCCTCGACACCGGCGAAGTGGACCACCAGCTTGCTGCCGCCCAGGTTGGCCACCTCGACCGTCAGTGGACCGGCCTCGACAGGGTCGGTGCGCAACACCGAACCTGGCGCGAAACGGTCCGCCGGATCATCGGTCCACGGCTGGACGAAGACGTCGCCGCGTACGCCGCGGGCCGGACCTATCCGGCCGACCGCGACCACGTCCCGCTCCGGCTCCCCATTCAAGCCAGTGACAACCGACACTAGTGTCCCGCGAGGGAAGTCGTTTGCCGGCTGCGGTGATCCAGGCGGATGCCTCGCAAGGCGGCGGAGAACGGCCATACCGGTGTTGTATGGCCGACGACGACAACGCAGCGAGGCACCGTCTGGACGCGGCAGGCGGTGAACATACTTCCCTCGCGCGACACTAGCGCCGGTCGACGTCGACCACGTCGACGCGGATGCCCTTGCCGCCGACACCGTTGATCACCTGGCGCAGCGCCTTGGCGGT
>QHCC01000157.1:21910-30217 GCA_003243915.1 Pseudonocardiales bacterium
TGCTCGAGGGCCTCCTCGAGCACCTCAGCTCCCCGCCGGCTCGGGCGCCGCTGCCGGACCGCCGGTCTCGGCCGGGGGCTTCTCATCAGACTTGGGCTGCTCAGACTTGGGCTGCTCAGACTTGGGCTGCTCAGACTTGGGCTGCTCGGACTTGGGCTGCTCAGACTTGGGCTCGTCGGACGCGGGCTGCGCAACGGCGGCCTTGGTGGACTTCGCTGCCCGCTTGCGCGGTGTGGTCGCCTCCGCCTCCGGCTCGCCTGTCGCGTCGGCCAACGCGGCGTTGAACAGAGCCAGCTTGTCGGTCTTGGGCTCGGCCATCCGCATCGGGGCGGGGGCCGGCTCGCCCTTGAACTTCTGCCAGTCGCCAGTCACCCTGAGAATCGCTGCGACGGCCTCGGTCGGCTGGGCGCCAACGCCGAGCCAGTAGGCGGCCCGCTCGCCGTCGACCTTGATGACCGACGGGTCGTTCTTCGGGTGGTACTCGCCGATGGTCTCGATGGCGCGCCCGTCACGCTTCGTGCGCGCGTCGGCGACGACGATTCGGTAGTGCGGCTCGCGCATCTTGCCCCGGCGCATGAGCTTGATCTTTGTTGCCACGGATTCGGTGCTCCAGACATTGTCAGAGGTTGGCCGCGCCGAATCCGGGTGGGGTTCTCGGGGACGGGCGTCCGGGTGGACTGGCCGGGTGCGGGTAGAGGGGCCGCGATCCGGACGGTGCTCAAGGCGACATTCTGCCAGACGAGCAGCGCCGAGCCCGCATTAGGCTTGCATGATGGGCTCGGACACCGCCTCAGCGACGCTGCGGTTCCCGGCCGGGTTCCGGTGGGGCGCGGCGACGGCGGCCTATCAGATCGAGGGAGCCGCCCGGGCCGACGGGCGTGCAAGGTCGATCTGGGACACGTTCAGCCACACGCCGGGCCGGGTCCAGGGCGGTGACACCGGTGATGTGGCGACCGATCACTATCACCGCGTCGCAGCAGACATCACGATCATGGCCGAGATCGGTCTGGCGGCATACCGGTTCTCGGTCGCCTGGCCGCGGATCGTTCCCGCCGGTTCAGGTGCGGTCAATCAGGCGGGTCTGGACTTCTACTCGCGGCTCGTCGACGGCCTGCTGGACCGGGCGATCACGCCGTTGGTCACGCTGTATCACTGGGACCTGCCGCAGCCCCTCCAGGACGCCGGGGGGTGGGCCAATCGCGACACGGCAGCGCGCTTCGCCGAATACGCCCAGGTGGTCGGTCAGACCCTCGGGGATCGGGTGCCGACGTTCACCACGCTCAACGAGCCGTGGTGCAGCGCCTTTCTCGGCTACGGCACCGGCGTCCACGCGCCGGGCATCGCGGACAACGCGACCGCGCTGGCCGCTGCCCACCACCTCAATCTCGCGCACGGGCTGGGCACGGCCGCGCTGCGCGACGCGCTGCCGGCCACCGGCCAGGTCTCGCTCACCCTGAATCTGCAGCAGGTACGCGCAGCGTCGCAGTCCGACGCCGACCGTGACGCCGTGCGGCACGTCGACGCCGTTGCCAACCGGATCTTCCTCGAACCCGTCCTGCGCGGGCGCTACCCCGATGACCTGGTGGCCGACCTGGGGCACATCACCGACTGGTCGTTCGTCCAGGACGGTGACCTGGCGGCAATCGCGGCCCCGATCGACGTGCTCGGGATCAACTATTACTTCCCGACCCTCGTTGCGGCGGCGACGGCGCAACTGCGCGAGCTGGGCGCGACCGGTGCAAAGAGCGACCCACACGGCACCGCCGGACCGGCGCCGTTCCCCGGCACCGATCTCGCCTTTGCCGTGCCGCAGGACGGCCCGTACACGGCGATGGGCTGGCGGATCGAGCCGGCCAGCCTGACCGATCTGCTGCTGCGGGTGCACCGCGACTACCCAGGTATGCCGCTGCTCATCACCGAGAACGGCGCGGCGTACGACGATGTCGTCGCCGCCGACGGCAGCGTGCACGACCCCGACCGCATCGACTACCTGAGCGGACATCTCGCCGCCGTCCACGCGGCGATCACCCAGGGCGCCGACGTCCGTGGCTACTTCCTGTGGTCGCTGCTCGACAACTTCGAGTGGGCCTTCGGGTTTTCCAAGCGCTTCGGCATCGTGCACGTCGACTTCGTCACTCAGCAGCGCCGGCTCAAGGACTCCGCGATCTGGTACCGCGCAGTGATCGCCGCGAATGGCTTGGGGTAGCCGGGAGGCCCGAGCGAACGCGTGTCAGCCTCGACACGCGGGGCGGGCTCGACACGCGGTGCCCGCCTACCGGACCGCAAGGTGACGACCTGCTACAAAAAGGTGTGGGGCTGCTTCAAGTATGAGTTGAAGCAGCCCCACGGCGGTCTCCGCAATGACGGCTCGGACCTTCACGAGAACTACCTCGGACCACCACGTCGTCACCCGCGGCTTCGCCGGGTTGCCCCGGCGAACAGTCCGTCTTCGCTCCCGATCGCGCCTCCCCTTGCGGTTCGGCGTAGTGCATGTCTACTCGTCGGGTCAGGCCTGTGCAAGCCCAAATTCGCGGCAATATCGCGACGTCCAGTTGAGCTTTATGCACGCGCCGCCCGCTTCGTCCGGGCCGGCTGCGCCCTGCGCAGCGCGCCGCCACGCCCGGACCTGGTCGTCCGCCGCTCAGCCGACGAGGACGCCGCGCAGCACGGTGCGGCGCGGTGCGCGCAGCGCGGCGAGATCCAGTCTCGGATCGGTGGCGTAGACCACGAAATCGGCGGGCGCCCCCTCGACGAGGCCCGGCATCCCGAGCCATTCCCGGGCAGCCCACGATGCCTGCGCGATCACCTCGGCCTGCGGGATCCCGGCGTCCACGAGCGCCCCGATCTCCTCGCGGATCAGCCCGTGCGGCAGCGAGCCGCCCGCGTCAGTGCCCGGGTAGACCGCCACACCGGCGTCGAACGCCGCGCGGGTCCGCTGGCGCGAGGTGGCGTACAGCGCCCGCATGTGCGCCGCATAGCGGGGGTACTTGTCCTGGGCGCTCGCGGCGATGGTGGGGAACCCGTCGATGTTGATCAGTGTCGGGACAAGCGCGATCCGACGCTCGGCGACGGTCGCGATCAGCTCGTCGGTGAGGCCGGTGCCGTGCTCGATCGAGTCGATGCCGGCGGCGATCAACCCGGCAAGCGCGTCCTCGCCGAAGACGTGCGCGGCGACCCGCGCACCCAGTTCGTGCGCCTTGGCCACGGCCGCCGCGAGCACGTCGTCCGGCCACACCGGGGCAAGATCGCCCTCCGATCGATCGATCCAGTCCGCCACCAGCTTCACCCACCCGTCGCCTCGGGCCACCTGGGTGATCACCTCGTCCACGAGCTGGTCCGGTTCCACCTCGATGCCGAGATGGCGGATGTAGCGGTGCGGACGGGCGATGTGCCGTCCTGCCCGGATCAGGCGGGGCAGGTCGTCGCGGCGCTGTACCGAGGTGTTGTCGACCGGTGAGCCGGCGTCGCGGAGCAACAGCGCGCCGGCGTCCCTGCTGGCGCACGCCTGCGCCGCCTGGTCCTCGGCATCGGGCACCGAGCCCTCCGGTGCCAACCCGATGTGGCAGTGGGCGTCGACCAAGCCCGGGATGATCCACCCGCCGCCGGCCACGGTGTCGGTGTCGCCGACCGGTCGGGTGAAGGTGAGCCGGCCGTCGAGCACCCACATGTCGCGCTCGGTCTCGTCGGGCAGGAACACCCCGCGCACGTGCAGTGCCATGACGTCACGCTATCGACCAGCCCGGCTCTGAGCCGAAGCGCGTGCGCGTGTCGACCGGCCCCAGCAGCGTCCGAGGATCTAGCGTGCTCGTCTCCGCTAGCGGCGAGCGGACCTAAGCAGGTGTTTGCGCAATTCATGCCCATTCGTTGGCGAGGATCTCCCGGGCATCGGCCAGCAGTTGCGGGAGCACCCGGGTCCTGGCCACCACCGGCATGAAATTGGTGTCACCACCCCAGCGCGGCACCACGTGCTGGTGCAGGTGAGCGGCGATTCCGGCCCCCGCCACCGCACCCTGGTTCATGCCGATGTTGCAGCCGTGCGGCGCCATCACCGACGTCAGCGTACGGATGGCGCGCTGGGTGAAATCACCGACTTCAGCGACCTCGGCGGTAGTGAGCTCGACGTAGTCGGCGACGTGCCGGTACGGCACCACCATCAGGTGGCCGGAGTTGTAGGGGTACAGGTTGAGCACGGTGTACACCAGCTGACCGCGCGCCACGATGAGTCCCTGCTCGTCCGTTCCCGCGGGGACGCGACAGAACGGGCAGTCATCTCCCCCGTCATCGTGCGGCGGCTTGTTCTCGCCCAGGATGTAGACCATCCGGTGCGGCGTCCAGAGCCGTCCGAACGCGTCCGGGTTGCCCGCGAAGTCACCGGCGCCTTCGGCCTCCGGCGGCTCACTCATGCGGGTACAGCGCGGCTGTCGGCGAGCTGTTGACGCGCCGCACGACGGTGTCGACGATCTCGGCGACGGCCTGCTCGATGGGCACGCCGTTGCGCTGCCCGCCGTCGCGATAGCGGAACGACACCGCGCCGGCCCCGACGTCGGACGCCCCGGCGATGAGCATGAACGGCACCTTGGACCTCTGAGCGCTGCGGATCTTCTTCTGCATCCGCTCAGCTGAGTCGTCGATCTCGACGCGAATGCCCTGCGCTCGCAGTAGCTCCGCGACGCCGCGCAGGTAGTCGACCTGCTCATCGCTGATGGGGATGCCGGCCACCTGCACCGGCGAGAGCCAGGCCGGGAACGCGCCGCCGTAGTGCTCGGTGAGCACGCCGACGAATCGCTCGATGGAGCCGAACAGCGCACGATGGATCATCACCGGCCGGTGCCGTTCGCCGTCGGCGCCTTGGTACTCCAGCTCGAAGCGCTCGGGCAGGTTGAAGTCGAGCTGGATCGTGGACAGCTGCCACGTCCGGCCGATGGCATCGCGGGCCTGCACCGAGATCTTGGGGCCGTAGAACGTCGCGCCCCCCGGGTCGGGGACCAGTTCGAGCCCGGACTCGGTGGCCACCGTCGCGAGGGTGTCGGTTGCTGTCTGCCACAACTCGTCCGAGCCGATGTACTTGCCCGGGTCCTTGGTGGACAGCTCGAGGTAGAAGTCGTCCAGGCCGTAGTCGCGCAGCAGGCCGAGCACGAAGCTCAACAGCGAGCGCAACTCGTCACGGACCTGTTCGGCCGTGCAATAGATGTGCGCGTCGTCCTGGGTCATGCCGCGTACCCGGGTGAGGCCGTGGACCACACCGGACTTCTCGTAGCGGTAGACCGACCCGAACTCGAACAGCCGTAGCGGCAGCTCGCGGTAGGAGCGGCCGCGCGAGCGATAGATCAGGCAGTGCATCGGGCAATTCATCGGCTTGAGGTAGTAGTCCTGGCCCGGCTTGCGCAGCTCGCCGTCCGGCCCGTACTCGGCATCGAGGTGCATGGGCGGGAACATGCCGTCGGCGTACCAGTCCAAGTGCCCGGAGATCTCGTAGAGCTGAGCCTTGGTGATGTGCGGGGTGTTGACGAACTCGTAGCCGGCCTCGACATGCTTCGCGCGGGAGTAGTCCTCCATCTCCTTACGCAGGACGCCGCCCTTCGGATGGAAAACAGCAAGACCGGAGCCGAGCTCGTCGGGGAAGCTGAACAGGTCCAGCTCGATGCCGAGTTTGCGGTGATCGCGCTTGGCCGCCTCCTCGAGTTGCTGCAGGTAGGCCTTGAGGTCGTCGCGGCTGGCCCAGGCGGTGCCGTAGATCCGCTGCAGCTGCTCGTTCTTCTCGCTGCCGCGCCAGTAGGCCGCGGCGGTGCGCATCAGCTTGAACGCCGGGATGCGCCGGGTGCTCGGCAGGTGCGGGCCGCGGCAGAGATCCGTCCAGACTCGCTCGCCGGTCTTGGCGTCGAGGTTGTCGTACATGCTCAGGGCACCGGCACCGGCACCGGCACCGACCTCGACCTCGACGCTGGCCTCGTCTGGAAATTCGTCGGGCCGGGACTTCCCCTCCGAGGCGTTGCCCTTCAGCCCGACGAGCTCGAGCTTGAACTTCTCGTGGGCCAGTTCGGCGCGCGCGGCGTCGTCGTCGATCGGCCGACGGGCGAAGCGCTGGCCGGACTTGATGATCTCGGCCATCTTTTTCTCGATCGCGACGAGGTCGTCGGGAGTGAACGGTCGCGACGGCAGGAAGTCGTAGTAGAACCCGTTCTCGATGGGCGGTCCGATGCCGAGCAGGGTGCCCGGGAAGAGCTCCTGCACCGCCTGGGCCATGACGTGCGCCGTCGAGTGCCGCAGGATCGAGAGGCCCTCGGGTGAGGCGGGCGCGACGATCTCGACGTCAGCCCCCGCGTCCGGAACCCACGAAAGGTCTCTGAGCTCCCGGCTGGCGCGATCCCGGACGGCGATTGCGCCGGCTGGCCCGCTCGCCTCGATACCGGCCTCGTGCAACGCGTCGAGCGCGCTCGTGCCTGCAGAGACCCGGACGAGGCGTACCGGCTCGGGGGACACGGGGCTCCTTCGGGACTTCGGCGGTCGCGGATTCGATCGACGCGAGGAATGTTAGTGCGGTGGACCGGGCGGCCCGAACGGATATCGGTACTCAGGCGGGCGCGCGGCGGCGTGGATGCTGCCGCGCGGCACGACCGTGCTGGCCCGCGACCCGGTGCACCTGACATGGTGGCGCGGTGTTCATCTACGAATTCGAGGGCATTCGGCCGACTGTCGCGCAGGACGCGTTCATTGCGCCCACGGCGACCTTGATCGGCGATGTGACGGTCGAGGCGGGTGCCTCGGTCTGGTACGGCGCTGTGCTGCGCGGTGACTGCGGACCCATCGTGATCCGGGAGCGGGCAAACGTGCAGGACGGCTCGATCCTGCACTGCCCGCCCGGCGTCACCACCGAGGTTGGCCCAGGCGCGACGGTCGCCCACCAGTGCGTGGTGCACGGGGCGGTGCTTGAGCAAGAGGCGCTGGTCGCCAACGGCTGCATCGTCCTCGACGGGGCGCGGATCGGGGCTCGATCGCTGGTGGCTGCGCACTCCATGGTCGCCGCGGGCACCGTCATTCCGCCCGGGGTCCTCGCCGCAGGTGCCCCGGCAGTGGTGAAGAAGGCCCTCGCCGGCACGCCGGCCGAGATGTGGGTGCAGGTCAACCCGACGTACTACCCGGAGCTCGCCCAGCGCCACCGCACGGGATTGCGGCCGGTCGAGCCCCCGTGATCAACAGCCCGCACGGTTGGCTGGAGACATGCTGACGGGATGTTGATCAGGGTGGCATCAGCGTGACGGGTCGCGGCCGGTCCAGCTCGCCAGGTCATCCGGCGTGTCAAGGTCGCTCGGATCGCCGTCGACCGCTATGTCGTCGACGAGGTCGGGGCGCTCGGCCAGCAGTGCCCGCGCGCCCTCGTCGGCGCCTGCTCGGCGCAGGGCCGCGCGCCAGAGCTCGAGCGACATCACCGTCGGGTGACCGCGGCGGCCGGCGTAACTCGCTACTGCGACGCGGCCGGCAGTCCAGCCGGTGACGACGGCGCGCACCGCGCTTGCGCCGACGCCCGGCGTGTCGACAAGCAACACGGCCAGTGCATCTGCCGTCGGGTCGGCAGCGTCGACGGCCAGCGCCAGCGACGAGCGCATGCCTCGTTCGGGAGCGGCGTTAAGCACGACTCGCGCGTCCACCACGTCGACGCCGGCTCGTAGCACCGCGACGACGTCCGCGCAGCCGCCCTCGGTGAGGGCCCGTACCGCACGGTCCACCAGGCGCAGGCCGTCAACACGAAGCTCTGCCTTCGGCGTACCCATCCGGCTGCCCGATCCGGCCGCCAGCACCGCCCCGACCACCCGCACCACGCCCGTCACACTATGCGCGGACGCGCCAAACAGGTGATGCTCGAAGGATGCAGCCGAGTTCGTTCGACCGCCCGACGGCAGTGGCCGACGCTCTGGACCGGGTCGGTTACCTTCCCGACATCGGCGTTGCGACGGCTGCCTACCTCGCGATCCGGATGGGCCGTCCGCTGTTCCTCGAGGGCGATCCCGGGGTGGGCAAGACCGCGTTGGCGCAGGCCCTCGCCGAGGTCACCGGTTCCCGGCTGGTTCGGCTGCAGTGCTACGAAGGCATCGACGCCAGCCAGGCGCTCTACGACTGGGACTTCCCGCGCCAGTTGCTGCACCTGCGGGCCGCCGAGGCGGCCGGGGTGTCCGATGTGGAAGGCCTCGAGCGCGAGCTCTACACCCGGCGCTTCCTCATCGCCCGGCCGCTGCTCGCCGCCCTGGAGACGACGCCGGCCGTCCTGCTCATCGACGAGGTCGACCGGGCCGACGACGAGTTCGAGGCGTT
>QHCC01000158.1 GCA_003243915.1 Pseudonocardiales bacterium
GACAACGAGATCGACATGGCCGGCCTGGCCAAGGTGCCCGGCATCCAGAAGATCGAGGTCAAGCCGCAGGTGCACGAGTGGCGCTTCGCCGGCGATGGAACTCGGCCTGGTCACTCGATCATCGTGCTGAGTGAGGGACGGCTGCTGAACCTCGGCAACGCCACCGGCCACCCGAGCTTCGTGATGTCGGCGTCGTTCTCGAACCAGACGATCGCTCAGATCGAGATCCACACCAAGCGCGGCCAGTACGAGAATCAGGTCTACGTGCTGCCCAAGCACCTCGACGAGAAGGTGGCCCGCCTGCACCTGGATGCCGTCGGCGCCAGGCTGACGACGCTGAGCAAGTCGCAGGCCGAGTACATCGGCGTCGACGTGGCGGGGCCGTACAAGTCCGATCACTACCGCTACTAGGGCTGTTCCGCCGCTCTGAAGCTCTCTGCTGTCGTCGCGTTCCGGCGACGCCCGACGGTCGCGCTGTTGCCTAAGGGTTCCAGCGCCGCCGGGTCAGCGCAGGGCGATCGTCGACCAGGGGCTGGTCCCTGTCGGCGGTCCGTGCCAGGCTGCGTGACATGGCTGATGTCCTGCTCGCGATCGGCACCGCTAAGGGTCTGTTCCTGGCCCGGAGCACCGATCGCGCCACCTGGAAATTGTCGCAACCGCACTTCCTGATGAACGGCGTCTACGCCGTGGCCATCGACACCCGCGGCGATCGACCCCGCCTGCTCGCCTCGGCCACCAGCGAGCACTGGGGTCCGTCGGTGTTCCACAGCGACGATCTCGGCGACACCTGGGCCGAGCCCGACGAAGGCGCGGTCACGTTCCCCACCGACACCGACACCTCGCTCGGGCGGGTGTGGCAGCTGGTTCCCTCGCCCAGCGAACCGGGGGTGGTGTGGGCCGGCAGCGAACCGCAGGGCCTGTTCCGCAGCGACGACGGCGGTGAGCACTTCAGCTTCGTCCGGCCGCTCTGGGACCACCCGCACCGGCCGGAATGGGGTGCCGGGTTCGGTGGTGCCGCGATCCACACCGTGCTTCCGCACCCGGACGACCCACAGCGGGTGCTGGTCGCGATGTCCACCGGTGGCGTCTACCGCACCGAGGACGCCGGCGCGACGTGGATGGCGTCGAACACGGGCGTAAAGGCGTACTTCTTCCCTGACCCGTGGCCGGAATTCGGGCAGTGCGTGCACAAGGTCGCCCGCGACTCCCAGGATCCCGACCGGCTGTTCCTGCAGAATCACCACGGCGTCTACCGTAGCGACGACGACGGCCGCACCTGGGACTCGATCGCCGACAATCTACCCACCGACTTCGGCTTCGCCATGCTCGCGCATCCGAGCCGCGCCGGGGTCGCCTACAACTTCCCGATCACCGCCGACGGCGAGCGGATCCCGCCTGGGCACGCGTGCCGGGTGTTCCGCACCGACGACGCAGGCAAGTCGTGGACCGCGCTCGGTAACGGGCTGCCGCAACAGGACTACTACGGCATCGTGCTGCGCGACGCGATGTGCGCCGACGACCTCGACCCTGCGGGCATCTACTTCGGCACCCGCAACGGGGAAGTGTTCGCCAGCCCCGACGAAGGCGAGCACTGGTCGCTGGTCGCGGCGCATCTGCCCGATGTGCTCAGCGTGCGTGCCGCCCAGGTGGGCTGAACTCGCCATGACCCGGTTGGTGGTGCCCGGCTCGCTTCGGCAGTTCACCGACGGCGAGTCGACGATTGAATTCGCCCTCGACGACGGTGCGACCCTCGCTGACCTGCTCGAAGCGCTCAGTTCGGCCAAGCCCGCGTTGGGCCGCCGGATCCGCGACGAGCAGGGCGAACTGCGGCGCTACGTCAACGTCTACGTCGACGGTGAAGACGCGCGCCGTACAGGCGGTCTGGCCGCCCCGGTGCCGGCCGCGGCCGAGGTGCTCGTCCTGCCCTCTGTCGCCGGCGGCTGAATCCGCGGTCCGGCCGGCTGGCCGGCCGCCTCAGCCCAGCCTGTAGACCGTCCCGGAACTGAGGACGAAGACCGCGCCGAGGGGGCTGGTCACGAGCGCGGTGGCCTCGTTGGGCACGGTCACCTTCTCGATGACCTTGCCCTTGGGCGCGACGACGAACAGCTGCTCGAACCCGATCGCACACGCGGCCGTGCCGCATCGACCCACCTCCATCGTCGATCCGGCGCGGTCCAAGGCAGTGGTGAAAATGGTGTGGCCATCGGACAGGGCCAGGGCCTGAATCCCCTTCCGGCTGGGGAACAGTGCTTCGTCGCCGACGACGATCGGAGCACCGAGCACGGTGCTCGGACCGACCACGGTGACCGTCCAGCGCTGCTTGCCGGTGGCAGCGTCGAATGCCAGCAGGGTGGCAGGCGGGCTCGTACCGGGCAGTTCGCTGGCGACGAGCACGATCGGGCATACACGGCCGTGTCGGGAGTGTTCGCACCGGGCGCAGCGGCGGGCAGCGACGCGGCCCACTGCGTCGCTCCAGTCGCCGGACGAAGGGCCAGTAACTTCGTGGCACCTCCGGTCGCCGGGCTGGCGAGCGCGAAGATGAGTTTGCCGTCACTCGCCGGATTGGCGTTGGCGAAGCTCACCTTGTCCGACGGGATGGACCAGGCGCTCTTGCCGTCGCCCAGCCGCACGCCGATGAAGGCCTCGGGCGCGTGTATGGCCACGATCCCGCGGGCTGCCGCTGGCACGAACATGTTCCCACTGGGCAGGTTGAACGCCTTCTTCTGCCACACCGTTGCTCCGGTGGCGGAGTCCAGAGCGAAGACGCCAAGGTCGGTGTCGTAGAGCAGCGCGCGATTGCCCACGATCGCCACACCGGCGCCGGTCCGTTCGCCCGGCTTGACCCTCCAGGCAACCGCCCCCGTCTTGGCGTCCAGCGCGAACACGTGCCCGCTCACGTCGCTGACGTAGACCCGCTTCGGGTCAGTGCCGCCGCTGACCAGTTGCTGCTCGGATCCAGGCGCGCCGCCGACGGTTTGCTTCCACAGCTGGTGCAGCGGCGGCGCCGTGCCAGGGCCAGGTGGGCCACCGGTCATGCCGGTCCCGGTCGTGGTGGTGCTGCATGAGGCGAGTGAGACGGCACACACGGCCGCCAGCGCCGCGATGAGCGAGTGGGGTCGCATCCAAGCGTGCACCGGGTCAATCTAGCCTGAAGGGCGCAAATGGAATGGCTGGCTGCCCGCCTCCACGTGGTGCGGCTGCGCCTATCCAGCGGCGGCCGCGAAGGTCGGCAGGTAGCCGCCGGACTGGCCAGCCGCCGTCGGATGGTAGGACGAGCCGAGGTCGCCGAAGTCGACCGCGTGCAGCCAGGAACTGCTGCCGTCGCAGATCTCGTGACCGGCTGCGAAGCGCGAGCGCACGTCGCCGAACGCGAAGCCGTGGCGCCCGGCCGCCGCCTGGGCCAGGCCGTCGAGAACGTCGGCACCCTCGTTGATCTTGCGATGTGACGTGTCGCTGAGCCCGAAGCAGAACCACGCCGACGTGTCGTAGAAGCGCGGGTAGCCGAGGATGACTGCGCGCGCGCCCGGCGAGCGGGTGTGGATCGCTGAATAGAGCGCGTCGAAGCGGCCGGGCAGGATGGCGCGCGCCTGGTTCTCGGCGGCGTTGATCTCGCTCACGCAGGTGCTCGTGCCGAAGATGACGCAGTCCTCGAGCACGGTGGCGAAGCCGACATCATTGCCCCCGATGCTCATGCTGACCAGGGTGGTGCTCGCGCTGAGAGCGGAGAGCTGACTGTTGGTCACATCCACCGTGGTGGCCCCCGAGCAGGCGACCGACCGGAAGGAGGCAGGCGCGTGGGTGTTGGCCCACAGCTGGGGATAGGCGTTGGTGCTGCGGTCGCAGCTGCCACTGGATGCTGTGTAGCTACCGGCGCCGACGCCGGAGGAATAGGAATCCCCGAGCGCCACGTAGTTCGCCCCCGCCGCGGACGCAGGTGGCGCCGTAGCGAGGGCGAGAGTGACGATCCCCGCGAGTGTGGTCAGGAGCAGCGAGAGACGCGGTCTACGCACAACAACCTCCGTCAGAGCGGTCAACAGGACGGACTATTCGTACCACTTATCCGTTACGGGCGGAACGACAACGGCGGAGCTGGTCTGGCTCAGCTGGGTAGAGCGAACGGTGAGGGGGGCTCGGCCGGTGCAGTGGCGGGCTGCGGCGGGACGGCCGGATATGCCGGAGCCGGCCGTGCCTGGTACGTCGGGACGGGG
>QHCC01000159.1 GCA_003243915.1 Pseudonocardiales bacterium
CATGCCTCCGCGGCGATGACCCTGGACACCTACTCCGGCCTGTTTGAGGACGACCTCGACGACGTTGCCGACCGCCTCGACGCCGCCGCGTTCAGGGTCGTCCAGACGTCTTAGCCTGCTCTTCCCGAAGGCTCCTCGCCCTCCCGCGGAGGCGCTCGCCGACGATCTCACGTCACCAGCCGAGTGTCGCGGCGCTCGCCGCCAGCGACACGATAGCTACCGATCTGGCGCAGTTGCTGGTTTGGCACGTGGTGTGCGCAGATCGGATAGTAGGGCGGGACCACCCGCTTCAGATCGGTCCGTCGCTGCTCGACGCTTTGGGCGGGTTGACTCAACAGGGAAAGCAGGCGACGACGCTTTGCTCATCGGTACCTGGAACGTGCAGGGTCGCTGGTCGCCGGCTCATAGGACGACGCTCCAGCGCCATGAATGCGATGTCTGGCTACTCACCGAGGTCAGTGACGACCTCGAGCTCCCCGGCTACCATGCCTATCGCTCGGCGGCTTTGATGGCCTCGCGTCGCCGCTGGTCAGCGGTTCTGACGCGAGACCCGGTCCAGCAGTTGGCTGATCCCCACCCCGCCAGCGCTGCCATCGCGATGGACGACGCAACGTACTGCGCGTCGATCCTGCCGTGGCGATCCTGCGGCAGTCGTGCACCGTGGGTGGGTCAACGGCATGCGGACAAGACCGCTGCCGCCGTCAGCACGCTCGACGCCGCGCTCCCGCCGGGCCCGCTCGTCTGGGGCGGCGACTGGAACCATGCACTCATCGGGAAGGAGTACTCCGGCAGTCTCGGCGGCCGCTCCGCAATCACCCAGATGCTTGCGCGCCGGCGACTTCGAGTACCAACCTCAGACTTGCCGCATCAGATCGACGGACTGCTGAGCATCGACCACATCGCCGTTGACCACGACATTCGTGTCGCCCAGGCCGAAAGGTTCACCGCCGAGGCACTCTCGGACCATGACGGATACCTCGTCGAGACCGACCCGACGCTCCGCTAACCGTCTGAATGAGACTGGGACCCGGATGCTCGACTCGTCGTAGCGTCCGTGGGGTGCGATGGGCTGGCTCGGGAACCGTCTGCCGACCTGCTTGGTCTGGCTTGTGAACGAGGTGCCGGCTCGTCGTGTCTCAGCCGCGGTGTGGCTCGAAAGAGGCGCGAGCGCAGTCGATCTGAATTCAGACATGCCCGCCGCGGTCTTTCCTTCGGTGATGTCTTTGGAGGCGACGGTGGCTGGTGTGATGATCGGGGTCGACCCGCACAAGGGATCGCACACGGCGGTGGTCCTCGACCAGGTGGAGACCGTGCTCGGCCAGGTCCGGGTGAAGGCCCGGGCCGATCAGGTCGAGCAGTTGCGGCGGTGGGCGCAGGAGTGGCCGGATCGCGTTTGGGCGGTTGAGGGTGCGCGTGGGCTGGGTCAGCTGCTGGCGCAGCAGCTCATCGCAGTAGGTGAGCACGTTGTCGATGTGCAGCCCAAGCTTGCCGCGCGGGTACGGCTGCTCAACACCGGGCAGGTGAACAAGAACGATCCCAACGACGCCCGCTCAGTCGCCGTGGCCGCACTGCGTGCTCACGATCTGCGCGAGGTAGGCATCGAGGAGGACACCGCGGTGTTGCGGGTCTGGTCGCGTCGTTACCGCGATCTGGCCAGCCTGCGCACCCAGGTCGTGTGCCGGCTGCACGCGGTGCTGTGTGAGTTGGTGGCCGGTGGATTCAGCCGGCAACTCACAGCAGGCCAGGCGATCGAGGTCCTCGACCGCGTTGCCGTGCACGGAGCGATCGCGCAGGCGCGACTGGAACTGGCCCGTGACCTGGTGGCAGATCTGCAGCGCATCGACGCTCAGCGTCGCGAGGTCAAGCGCCGCACCGCCCGCGCCGTCACCGCCTCCCACACGACGATCACCGACATCTACGGCGTCGGCCCAATCGTGGCCGCGACCGTGCTCGGCTATGTCCGCGACATCCGCCGCTTCCCGACCCGCGACCGGTTCGCCTCCTACAACGGCACCGCGCCGATCGAGGCTTCCTCCGGCAACCGCACAATCCACCGGCTCTCCCGACGCGGGAACCGTCAGCTGAACTACGTCATCCACATGGCCGCGGTGACCCAGATCCGCAACCGCGGCACCGCCGGTCGCGCCTACTACGACCGCAAGATCGAAGAAGGTATGGGCGGCAAAGCCGCGCTGCGTTCCCTCAAACGCAAGATCAGCGACAGTATTTACGCGCGCATGATCGAGGACACCAGACATCGTGACGACAACCCGAGTGAGGACCCGGGAGGGCACACGGGGAACGACTCTGTATCCAGCGCGGCCGGCTCACACCCCGCGACACCAGCTCTTCGGACAAGCCACTCCCGGGTCGCCGACAACCCTACGACCAACCACCCGACAACGCAGCAACCGAACCACGCTCGAGGCGGACGCCGAAAAGGTTGACACAAAGAGGACTCGTTCGGCGCGCTGCGGGCGAGCTGGCTACGTGCGCACATAGATCGATATCGAGCACGTCCGTTGACCCGGGCTATGACGGTCGTTGGTGTGTCGAGTTCCACCTTGTCGGTCGTTGGTGTCGATGTCCCACCTTGTCGGTCGCGGATGTCCCCGACCCCGGTGATGATAGAGCGATGACGACCTATTCCCGCACCAAGGAGTTCGAAGCCGCGACCTTCGTCAAGGCCAGCTTCAAGGGGGCCACACTCCGATCCTGCGATGTCAGCGGCGTGACGATGCGCAGCGCTGACGTGGACGGACTCGACATCGACAGCCACGACCTGTTCTTCGGCAGCCTGTTCGTCAATGGGGTCGACGTGGTGCCGCTCGTGGATGCCGAGCTCAACCGGCAGTTCCCGGGCCGCGAGCTGCAGAAGGCGCAGACGCCCGACGGCCTGCGCGAGGGCTGGATCGCCGTGCAGTCCGCGTGGCAGACGACTGTGGCGGACACGCCAACAGACCTGGTGAATGCCCACGTCGAGGACGAGTGGTCCTTGGCCCAGACCCTGCGGCACCTCATCCTCGCGACCGACGCATGGCTCCGCGGCGGAATCCTACGCATGCAGCAGCCGTTCCACGAGATCGGCCAGATCTTCGCCGGTGCCGACGAGACGGGCTTCGACATGTCGATCTTCCGTGCGGACCCGCCGACCTACGAGGAGATCCTCGCGGTGCGTGCCGAGCGACAGCGGCTCGTGACCGACTTCCTGGCCACGGTCACGGCGGAGCTGCTCGCGGAGGAACGCGAGAACCCTTGGGGAGGCGGCGACTGGCATCCGAGCGTCGGTGACTGCATTCGCGTAATCCTGGAGGAGGAGTGGGCGCACCTGCGCTACATCCGACGGGATCTCGCTCTATTGCGTTGAAGCAGAAGGTGCCACCCAGCGCTCCCATGCCGCTGCTCGCACGTTTGGTAGCCGTCGCTATGCGCGCTTGTGCGCGCTTCCCCATCCGCACAGATTAGTTGCTAGGCGTGGGTCGTCTGCTTACGGCCGTGATCACTTGGGCCCGCGGGACAGCCGCGTTGACTACCGACGCCGGGTTGCTGCGTCGGCCAGGGCTTCCGCTAGTGGCTTCGCGGCTTCGACAGCTCCGGCGCTGAGCGCGGCGATGCTGACGAGTTCGTCTGGCGGGAGGCGTACGGGCTTGTCGCTCATGGACAGCGGCGACGACTGTGACCGTGGCAGGTCGGTGACCCGGCCTTCGGAAATCATTCCGACGTTGTCGATGCCTACTGCGACGGCAACTGTGTCGGAGTTGACGACGTCGAGCGAGCCGATCATGCGAAGTAGGTCTGCGATTTGGTTGGTGAGGTCCTCGGCGTGAATGACAGCGCTCATGGTGTCCGCGGGTAGCGATGCCCAGATCGAAACCTGTCCGTCCGCGGCGAGGCGCAGGCCGGTCACGGCGGCGGGGTAGATCCTTTGGAATCCTCCATGCTGGGTGGCTGCGGGTTCTGGTATCAGGGCCACGAACCCCATGGAACCCACCCACAGCTGTGCGTTTTGAGCGTTTGCCGGTAGGCTGGTGTCATGTCTGGAGTGATCGCTCGCGACGAGGCGCAGCATCTGCGCAGTGCATTGAGCGAGGTGCTGCGCGCGTCACCCGAGCTTCCGGCGGTTGCACTGGCGGCGTTTGGACGGCTCGTCGACGTGCTGGAGTCTAGCGCGGACGCGGTTGTCTTCCCGGCGGACGCGACCGTGTCGACCCAGCAGGCAGCTGCACTACTCGGCGTCAGCCGTATGACGGTGGTTCGGCTTATCGACCGGGGCGAATTGAGCGCCGAAGGAGGCGCGGTCCACCGTCGGATCTTCGTGTCCGAGCTCGCTCGGTACCAGGCTGAGAGCAGTCGTCGACGCCGCACAGCGATGGTCGAACTCGTCGACGACATCAGCGAAGGCATGCCGCCGGATCAGGTGATTGCGACCCGGTGACGACGCCAGATCCGGCCAGCGGCCGGACGGTCCTACTCGATGCGTGCACGTTGGTTCCGATCCGGCTTGCGACGACGCTGCTGTGGCTGGCCGAGGCCGGACTTTTCGAAGTGCTGTGGTCGGACGCGATCCTGGACGAGGTCCAGCGCAATCTTCCGAAGCTCGGTGTCACCGAGGAGCGAGCGGCCCGCCGCGTGCGCGTGATGCGGGACGCGTTCGGCGCCAGCGCCTTGGTCGACGACTTCGAGCACCTGATCCCCGGCATGGCGTGCCACCCGAAGGACCGCCACGTCCTCGCGGCGGCCGTCCGCGGCGGCGCGGACACCCTGGCGACGTTCAACCTGAGGGACTTCCCTTCCGCGGCAACCGTCGACCACGGCATCGACGTTCTTCATCCGGACGCATTCCTGACTCGTCTTCTTGCAGGGCGGCCGAACGACGTTGTCGATGCGCTGCGACGAGGGAGCGCTGACCTGCATAACCCGCCGGAGACGGTCGAGGAGTTCCTCGCATCGCTGACTGCGACCGTTCCGATCTTCGCCAACCTCGCTGCCGACACCGCGTCCAGCCCGCCAGCTACTGAGCCTCCGATTCCTGCGCTGGTCGCCGCCAACGAGGACGAGGCCATCTCATCCTTCGGCGAGCCCGGTGACCTGACCAGCCCGGCACAAGTCGCGTTCGCCTGGTGGGTCGGGATCCTCAACGACCTCGACCTGGCGCGCGCACTGACCTACGACCCGTCAGCGTGGAGCGATTACCGATGGGCAATCGACGTGCTCACCAACAAGTCACTGGCATCGAAGGTGCTCCCAGCCGTCGACGCGCCAGGCCGCGTCGCGTTCATGCGATTTATCCCCGAGGTCGAAACGACAGCTCAGGTGTTCTCCGCCTACGTCACGTCGGCGACCTTCCTGACGCTGATCAGACTCCCGGACGGCACCTGGCGAGTATGGGGACTCGGGACGGGCATTCCCACAGCGAAGGAGGTCCTGGGCGATCCTGAGTTCGTCCCCGGCGGCGGCACAGGGCTCGTGTTCGAATGGCTGACTCGCCTCGCCGAGCCTACCCCGCCGGCCGAGCTCATCTGGGGAAGCCTCGACGCCCCGCTGCGACTTGCCAATGTCCAGTCCTGGCTGCTCGGCGCGGGAAAGGTCTCGGCCGACGACCCAGAACGCGACCTTCACGCTGAACAGTTGTCGGCCCGCGATGGCACCCACCCCCTGTTCGACGAGTTCTACGACTGGCTCATCGCGCACTACCAGCACGTGTACCGGGAGATCGACGGCAAACCGTGCCTCGTTGGCTCCACAGAAACCGTCGGCGTCGACCTCGAACTGGTCATGTTCGCCTCCGAAGAACACGTCGGCCCGTATGAGGCCGGGACGCCTCTCCCAGTACACACCTTCATCACCCGCCACGTCGGCGACTGCGACGGCGAGGGCGAATGGGTCATCGCGGCCAACGCCCGCCGCATGCCCGTACCAGGATGGCCCCCGACAGAGCAGGTTTTGCCCGGCCTGCTCATCGACGGCAATTGACTGGGAGTTTCTGTCAGAACGCCTGGCTACATTACCGACATGGCGTTCATCCACTGGTCTCCGCAGCACATCCCTGTCGGCGCGTTCATCCTCCCGGTGGCCCAGTTGGGCGGACCGTCGCGCAGCTTCGGCGGCGACTACGAGTATGCCGTCGAGCTCGGCATGTACGACCCAAGCCGCGTCTACGTCATGCAGACCGCCCAACTTGACCCGCGGCAGTGGTTCGGCACCTTTGGTTTCACCCGGCCCGAGCACTACATGTACGAGGTCGAACCGGAAGACCTCGGCCCCGACGCCGACCCGGGCCGCATCGCCATGAACTCCCTCAGCTGCGCGCGGGCCCGCGTCATCCGCTGCCTGTACTCACCGACCTCAGCCGATGCACCGGAGCAGGTCACACGCTCGGCCTAGTCAAGCCGCCGCGCGGAGTAGGCGGGGTCAGGCCGGCGGAGCAGACGCCGAACCGGGGGGAGAACAGAGAACACCCGGAGTCACCAAAGCGGTTCCGACCGTCTCGCCGGAGATCGCGGTTCTGCTCGACGGGTGCGTTCGCCGGTTGTCGTGCCGGCCGCTCGCGACCGAGGACGCGCATAATGCTTTCGTTTGGACGCCAATCGATTGCAAGGTTGACGCCATATTCGGCGTTCTGCGCCGGTCATCGCCCTCAGATCAGCGGCTTCTCGCCAGCAATAGCGCAATCGGCGGCCACGAGAGTGGGAGCGGGTCCACTGCCAGCATCCGAGTCAGCAACGCCCGAAGATCTGCGCGAGGCCGAGCGTTCGCTCGGGTCGGTGCCATCGCGCCACGTCCATCCAGCCCTCGTCGTTCTGCGGACTTCTTGCGGACTTTTTGCGGACTAGCCGGTTGTTGATCTTCCAAAACTGAGAGTGTTTGGACGTTGGAGCCCAGTAAATCCGGGCCTTTCAATGGGTGGAGCTGAGGGGACTCGAACCCCTGACCCCCACACTGCCAGTGTGGTGCGCTACCAGCTGCGCCACAGCCCCGGAACTGCTCCAGCACACCCTTGCCGGAACCGAAGCGCAATGTTACACGGCACCCACGGCCCGCCCTGAACACCGCCAATCTGAGACGACACGCCGCGTCGGTACCCCCTAAATACGGGCTGTCCAGGCCGGTCACCCATACTGGAGGGAGCATCACTCCATCGATCAAGGGAGATCTCCGTGAACCGCAAGGAACTGGTTGCCGCCGTCGCCGACGCCGCGTCGCTCGAGCAGAAGACGGTGGACGCCGTCCTGCGTGGACTGCAGTCGACCCTCGAGGACGCGGCCGGCAAGGGCGAGAAGGTCAGCGTGCCCGGCTTCTTCGCGCTCTCGGTCGGCCAGCGCGCCGCTCGTGAAGGTCGCAACCCGGCCACTGGGGCAACGATCCAGATCAAGGCCGCCAAGACCGTGAAGCTCACCCCCGGCAGCGCCCTGAAGGAAGCCGCCAACAAGTAACAACCCAGCATCGTCGAAGGGCCGGACCTCCACGGGGGTCCGGCCCTTCGACGTTCGGAAATCAGGGCTTCGTGCTCGACGACGCCTTCGGCGACGGGCTCTTGCTGACGGTGGCCGACTTCGTCGACGTGGGCGTGGGGATCGGGGTGGGCGACGGCACCGGCGCCGGTCCCTTGGCGTCTGCCGCGGCGATTGCAGCCGTCAGCGCCGCCAGGTCCACCGTCTTCAGCTGCTTACCGTTGACGTACACCGTCGGGGTGCCGGTGACCCCGTGCGCGCTGGACCGCTCGGTGATCGCCTGCACCAGAGCCTTGTGCTGCTCGCTCTGCACGCACGTCGTCAGCGTGGTGACCTGAGCCGGCGCCAGGCCCGCCTGCTGGGCATAGCCGATGAAATCGGCGTCCGAGCGCCCACTGGTGCCCTCCTTGGGCTGCACATTCGCCTTGAACAGGACGTCGTGGAACTTCACGAAGGCGGCGGCACCGGCGTCGGATGCGCACAGTGCCGCGTTGGCCGCGCGGGAGGAATACCGATTGCCGTTCGAGTTGCCGTCGAGAAAGGCCATGGTGTGATAGCGGACCTGAGCCTTGTTCGCGACGACGTCGGCTTCCAGCGTCGCACCGGCAGCCTGCTCGAAGGCCTGGCAGTTCGGGCACTGGAAGTCCTCGTAGACGTCGACCGTCGCGGCCGCCTTCTTGCCGTACACCACCCCGTTCGCGGCGCTCGCGTTCGCCGCCGTCAGGTCACCGGTGATCTTCGCCCGCCCCGCCTGTACCCCGATGCCGATCACCGAGACGAGCACGACGACGATCGCGAGAGAACCGTTGACGTAACGGGTGCGTTCCCGCGCTTCCTTGTGCCGCGCCGCGAGCAGCGCGTTGTACTTGCGCAGCCCGTGGTCGCTGCGCATCCGCTTGGCCGAGGGCGGTTCGACGTAGTCGTTGCGGGCCAGGAACTCCTCGATCGAGATCCGGGTGAGGCTCCACACGATCAGGTACGCCGCGAGGACCAGCAGACCTACGTCTCGTGCGATGTCCAGCAGGTACTGCGTGCCGCCGGTGGTCGCCCCGCCGCCGCCGAAGCACCCGCAGTCGAGCTTGATGCCGCGCGCGGCCACCTGCACGATCCCGACGAGGAAGACGACGAGCAGCACCGCGGACACGATGGCGCAGATCCGCACGGCCATGCCGACGATCAGCAGCACACCCAGGCACACCTCGAGCATGGGCAGGCCGTACCCGATCGCCTTCGACAGCCACTCGGGTGTCGCGTCATAGACGCGCACCGTCTGGACGAAGGCTCGCGGGTCGTGCAGCTTGGACCAGCCGGCCCACAGCCACACGACACCGAGCACGAGACGGACGAGGGTGCCCAGCCAGGGGCGCAACGAGTTCCAGTTCACGAGCGGTGATTCTGCCCTAGCCGCAATCGGCTCAGGCGTGCGCCGCCAGCGGGAGGTCGTGGGCGATCAGTTGTGCCTCGTTGGTGCTCTGCAGATAGGTGACTCGCGCGTAGTCGTCCGCGCCGTAGAGCAGCACCCGCGCGGAGTGGGTCTGGCCACCGTCCTGGGCGAGCGTGATGTGAGCGGCCGCCTGGGCGGCATCGACCTGGGCCTGCGTCCCGCGCAGCCCGACGAACGTGGCGGCCCCGCCGCTACTGAAGTTCGACAGCCACTTGGCGATCACGGCAGCGGTGTCGTGAGTGACGTCGGTCGAGACGAACACGACGTAGGTCTGGCGCTGCA
>QHCC01000160.1:0-2150 GCA_003243915.1 Pseudonocardiales bacterium
GCGGCACGCTCACGCCGTGGCACACGGTCGAGCCGCGCGGTGCCTGGCTCGCCGCGGTCAGTGACGACGAACTGGCCGGGCGCCTGCACGCCGCCGAGGAGGCGGTGTGGATTCGCAGCCGCGATGAGCACCGCAGCGCCACGCTCGCCGACGTGTTCGCCGCCGTCGGAGTCGAGCGCACCGACGAGATGCTGGCGGCATTTCACCGGTGGTGGGAGCCGCACACCTTGCTGGACCCCGACGTGCCGCAGCTGTTCGCCGGCCTGCGCGAGCGGGGCATCCGCATCGGCGTCCTGTCGAACACGATCTGGCCACGTACCGAGCACGAGCGGATTTTCGCCCGGGACGAGGTGCTCGCCCTGATCGACGGTGCCGTCTACTCCTCCGAGGTCGAATGGACCAAACCGCACCCCGAGGCGTTTCGTGCTGCCCTCGACGCGGTGGGGGTCACCGATCCGGCCCGTGCGGTGTTCGTCGGCGACCGGCTCTTCGACGACATCCACGGTGCGAAGTCCGCGGGGCTGCGGGCCATCCATGTCCCGCACAGCGCCATCCCACCCGAGCAGCACGGTCCGGTGGCCGGCGAGCCTGACGCCGTCGTCCAGCGCCTCGGCGACGTTCTCGCGGTCATCGACACCTGGCGCTGAGACGCGGGGCCAAATCCGCTACGCACGCGGCGGCCACAACGGGCATCCTGGTGGGGTGTTGATCAGCCTGCTCCGCCGCTTCCTCCGGCCCTACCGCCGGTGGCTGCTCGTCGTCGTCGTCTTGCAACTCGTCGCCACGATGGCCTCGCTCTACCTGCCCACCCTCAACGCCGACATCATCGACAAGGGCATCGCCAACGGCGATACGCGTTACATCCTCGACACCGGCGGGTGGATGCTGCTTGTCAGCGTGTTGCAGATCGCCTGTTCGCTCGTCGCGGTGAACTTCGGGGCCCGCACGGCGATGAGCTTCGGCCGTGACCTGCGCGGCGCGATCTTCGGCAAGGTCGGCGAGTTCTCGGCCCGCGAGGTCGCGCACTTCGGAGCGCCGTCGCTGATCACCCGCAACACCAACGACGTGCAGCAGGTGCAGATGCTCGTGGTGATGACCTGCACAATGATGATCGCGGCGCCGATCATGTGCTTCGGTGGCATCATCATGGCGCTGCGCCAGGACGTCGGGCTGTCATGGCTGCTCGGCCTCAGCGTGCCGGTCCTAGCCGTCGCGATCGGCCTGATCATCCGCCGGATGGTGCCGCAGTTCCGGCTCATGCAGACCCGTATCGACGCGGTCAACGGTGTCCTGCGCGAGCAGATCTCCGGCGTCCGGGTCGTGCGGGCGTTCGTCCGCGAGCCCGTCGAGGCCAAGCGCTTCGGTGCCGCGAACTCGGCGCTGACCACGACGGCGCTGCGGTCCGGCCGGCTGATGGCGCTCATGTTCCCGACCGTTTTCCTGGTGCTGAACGTGTCCAGCGTCGCGGTGGTCTGGTTCGGCGCGTCGCGCATCGACTCGGGGCAGATGCAGGTCGGTTCGCTCGCCGCATATCTGGCTTACCTGATGCAGATCCTGATGTCGGTGATGATGGCCAGCTTCATGCTGATGATGGTGCCGCGCGCCGCGGTCTGCGCGGAGCGTATCGACGAGGTTCTGGCGACAGAGTCATCGGTGACGCCGCCGCTCGAGCCGGTCCTCAGCGTTGGCACGCGCGGTGAGGTCGAGTTCCGGGCGGCCCGGTTCCAGTACCCCGGTGCGGCCGCTGCGGTGCTGCGCGACATCTCCTTTCGCGCGCAGGCAGGGCGGACCACTGCGATCATCGGCAGCACGGGTTCGGGCAAGACGACGCTGGTCTCGCTTGTCCCGAGGCTGTTCGACGCCACGGGCGGCGCGGTGCTGGTCGACGGCGTGGACGTGCGCGACCTTGCCCCCGAGCTGCTCTCGAGCCTGATCGGGATCGTCCCCCAGGCGCCGTATCTGTTCTCGGGCACGGTGGCCAGCAATCTGCGTTACGGCAACCCGGACGCCACCGACAGTGAGCTGTGGCGCGCGCTGGAGATCGCGCAGGCTCGCGACTTCGTCGCGGCCATGCCCGACGGGTTGGCGTCGCGGATCGCCCAGGGCGGCACCAACGTCTCCGGCGGGCAGCGCCAGCGCATCGCCATCGC
>QHCC01000160.1:2183-2896 GCA_003243915.1 Pseudonocardiales bacterium
CTGGGCACCGACGCCCGGCTGCGAGCGGCGCTGCGTCCCGCGACGCGCGACGCCGCCGTCATCATCGTGGCCCAGCGGATCTCCACCATCGTCGACGCCGACTGCATCGTGGTCCTCGACGATGGTGCGGTCGTCGGCATGGGCACCCACGACGAGCTGCTGACCCAGTGCCCGACATATGCCGAGATCGTCGAGTCGCAGCTATCCGCCGAGGACGCCGCGTGAGCGCGCCGCGCAACGCCGCGGTGCCCGAGCGGCTGCCCGAGGCCGGTACCGCGGCGCGCCGTGGCGGCGGTCCACCCTGGATGGGCGCAGCGATGCCGGCGGAGAAGTCGATGACGTTCGGGCCGTCGGCCGGACGACTGCTCGCCCGGCTGCGACCCGAACGCACGCTGGTGCTGTGCGTCCTCGGGCTGGCCGTGATCAGCGTGACGCTCGCGGTGCTCGGTCCCAAGATCCTCGGCCACGCCACGAACATCATCTTTGCCGGTGTGATCGGCAAGCGGTTGCCGCCGGACCTCACCCGGCAGCAGGCCGTCGATGCCGCCCGGGCCCGCGGCGAGGGCAAGTTCGCCGACCTGATCACCGGCATGCACGTCACGCCGGGCGCCGGGATCGACTTCGCCGCGCTCGGCAACGTCCTGTTGCTCGCGTTGGCGATCTACGTCGGCGCCAACGTCCTGTCGTGGTTGCAGGGTTACCTGCTCAACGGG
>QHCC01000161.1 GCA_003243915.1 Pseudonocardiales bacterium
TCGCCTCCCATCACTTCGGGCAGTGAGGTGGTGGCTGCCGCGACCACGGCGCCGGACGGTTGGAAGGTGAGCCCCTGCAGCACGAGCGAGCTACGCCGAACCTCGGCCGGAAACGCGCCGTCGTACGTGGTGTGCTGGCCCGCCCAGGACTGCCATCCTGCGATCGTGTCGTCGGTGGTTGGCTGGGTCGTCTCCTCGAACGGCACCCGTCGCGCGGGCGGCGGTTCGAAGGACGGGGCGTAAGCGACTCGGAGGTCGACCGTCTGCCCGGCCGACACGTGGAAGGTGGTGACGGCGCGCCCGTCTCCGCACACCCAGGTCACTGGCCCGGAACACGACAGTCGAACCGGGCCGCCACGTGCCTCCACGCCGGCGTCGGTGACCCGAAGATGTGGCTGGGTGCGGCCGTACTCCATCCGCGGCGCGAACTCGCTGCGCATCTGCACCGAGCCGTGCAGGCCCTCGACGCGGCGCAGCAGAGTGTGTGGGCTGCGCAATCCGATCTCATGGCCTCGGGCGCCGTACTCCAAGGCCAGCGTGTCGGTCACCGTCACCGTGCCGGTTGCCGTGACGAACCGGGTGCACAACACCAGGGTGTCCTCGACGTAGTGGCGGACCGGCTCGAAGGCGTCGGTCGGCTGCAGCGTCCAGTGCCCGGCGTCAGGGTCGAGCAGTCGCCCGAACACCGACGGGGAGTCGAACCGCGGCACGCACCACCAGTCGATCGAAGCATCCCGGTCGAGCAGCGCCGCAGAGGCGCAATCAGACAAGAAGCCGTAGTCACCGATGACGGGCTGGCGTCGCGGAGCGGCTTGCTCCACCATGATGCTTCCTCTCTCGAAGATCACACTTGCGGGGGCGACGGGCTAGGAGAAGAAGTGCGTCACCGGACGGGGAACGATCGCGCCATCGACGATGACGCCGACCTTCTCGTTGTAGAAGGCGATCAGCCCGGCGATGGGCAGGAGCTGACGAGTCGGGAACGCGTAGGACCAGGCCAGATCCGCATGGACACTCGCGCCGACGGCGACAGACCAATAGCCGCTCGTATTGCCCTTGTACGGGCAGGACGACACCGCGTCGGTAGGCACCACGGTGATTGCGCCAAGCGTCGCGCGAATGCGGCGCGGCACCGCCTCGATGTGGTTGCGCGGCGCGATCATGTGCGGATGGTCCGAGATCGTCCGAGTGGCCGGCACTCGTGCTCCTTCAGCGTTGGCGTGGTGCGGGTGGACCCGTCAGGACGTGAGCGTGGTGCATGCGGGCTGTCTTGTCGGGTCGGCACGACGGGCTGGAAGCCACCGCACCGCAGCGTGGCCGTCGGCTCCTGAAGTGTGGGGTCACTCCGGCGGCAACGCCGGACTGAACTCAGCCACCACCCGCGCCTCAACCGGGCAGGTGAAGGTCACAAGCGCCCCGGAAGGTGAGGCCACGGCCGCGTGGCCGTGCCCAGGGCAGTCCGGGAAATAGTGACTGCGGAATTGCCCGTGCGTGACCTCGCCGAGTTCTACGACGAGGTCGGCCAGGGCTTCGGACGGCGTCCGGCCAGGATCGAGACTGAGCACCGCGGCGTTTCCCGGTGCGATTGTCACCGTGATCCGCCAGAACCCGTGGTCGCCACCGGTCGCCGACGGATAGACGTAGGCGTTGTTCCGCGGGGTCTCAGTGATCGTCAATTCGGCCTCGGGAACAAGGAGGTCCACTGCTTGGCGCGCCAGCGCATCGACCTCGTGGAAACCGAGACGGCTCACTGCTACTTGACCGCGATGACGTCGATCAGCTTGATGTCCGGATCGGCAGCGAGCAATTCCGGCCCGTGCTGCCCCAACGCCGCGGGGATCTGACCGCCGAGATGCGCGTCGCGGCCGGCTTCGTCTTCGAAGGTGTCGAAGATGACGTACGTCGTGTCACTGATCTTGGCGGCGTACCAGGTGACCGTGCCCTCCTCGGCGGCCGCCAACTCCCGACCCTGCTGCAGGAAGGCGGCGAGCTGCGGGCCCTTGCCGGGCTTGGCTTCGAGCGTGGCGAGCAGTCCGTACTTGACGGTCATAGAGATCCCTTCGTCGGTAGTCCGACGGTAGCCCGTCAGGCCAATCGCACTGGACCGCGCAGCAACCCGTAAGCACACCGTCATAGGTCGGCACACCGGCCTCCGCGATCCGTGGAACATCCTGATCCCCCGAGTGTTGGCTTCGGGGCATGGCGACCGCACTTTTTGGGCTATGGAAATCATCAATCTGGGTGAGGCGGACGGACTGACGCCGGTGGAGTGGGCCGGCGTCGTGGAGAAGCTGGACGCCGGCTCGGCGCCAGCTCCGGACGGGATGAATTCACGCACGACGTGGTTGTCGACCGTCAACGAGGACGGCAGCCCGCACGTCACCGCTATCGGTGCCTTGTGGGTGGACGGCACGTTCTGGTTCCAGACAGGCACCGGTACGCGTAAGGGTCGCAATGTAGCTCGCGACCCGCGATGTTCAGTCGCGGTGTCGATTCGCGATGCCGATGTCGTGCTCGAGGGTGAGGCGACCCACGTGACAGACCCTGCTGCCATAGCGCGCATCGCCAAGGCCTGGGCTGACAGCGGCTGGCCGGCGGAGCCTGACGAGAGCGGCTCGGGGATCACAGCTCCGTTCAACGCGCCGTGGCAGGGGCCACCACCCTGGAACGTGTACCGAATCGAGCCTCGCTCGGCGACGGTCGTCGCATCGGCCGAACCGGGGGGCCTGACCCGGTTCCGCTTCTGAGCCGTGCCAGTTGGGGCAGGCTGCACGCCCGTGCGCGGGCTGAAAGCGTGCGCGGGTCGCCGGATAGAGCTGCGGGCATCCGCATAGGGTCGTGTCCACTCGTCTGGTAGCGGCTGGGGTCAGTCGGCCGAGTCTGCCGAACCGTGACCGGCAGACATCGGATCAGCCAATCAATCGATGGCGCCAGCGGATCAGGCCATTCCTCCGCTGACGCGTGTGGCGGGCAATCCCGCGCGAGCTGACTAGCGCCGCGGTTGCGGCGAGCACCCCGATGCCAAGATCGTCATGGACCGTAAAGGGACTTCCAATAAGGCGCGCTCCGCTGGTCTGTGCGCCCGTGAGCGGGGGGTACCAAGCGCCGCCGGGCCGTCAACCCGGCCGTGCCGAGACAGCGTTAGGTCATGTCGGGCGGCGGCGGCTCCCGTCAGGTTCAAACGGCCGATGAGGGTGTTCGTGGGGTGCGGGAGTTCCCATCCGTCAGGTAGTTGTGCTTCCTCGAGTCGCGCGGGTTGACGCCCGCCGTACGGCATCCCCCAGGTTCTATCGGTCGACGCGGCGCCTGCGTCCCGCGAACCCACCCGGCTGACACGGAACTGAGGAGGCGGTCGGCCATCGGACGCCCTCTCAGTCATCGCTGGTAAACGGTGGCCGTCGTCCTCACCGCGAATGACCGGACCCATCGTTGAGCCGGTCGCTACGAGCAGGAGGCGGTGCGCGTCGCCGTACGGGTGGTGCGATGGCTTCCCGGGGTTCGCCCCGCGCAGGACGGCGGTTACCGAATCGTAGAGTGGCGCGGTGAGTCTGCACCGCCCTGTCGGTCACAACGGCGATCGAGCCCATATCAGCCTATGTCACGCCATACGGCCGCAGCGCCTGCATGGATCCTGACCGCTCTCGTGAAACCTCGGATCGTTGCAGAGCGGTACTGCGGAGCGCGTCGCAGGCAAGCTGCGTGTCAGTTGGGCAGCGCGATTAGACCGAGCACTCCAATGGCGTAGAGGACGAGAACGGCAATGCTGTCGATGCCGAGGCGAGCGTGTTGCTTGGCGGGGCGGAACAACAGCCCGGCCATATAGACGATTGTCAGTAGGCCGCCGAGGCCGGTGAGGTATATATCGGAGGCGTGCGCGTTCGGTAG
>QHCC01000162.1 GCA_003243915.1 Pseudonocardiales bacterium
CAGCGGCTCGGGCTCGACCAGCGCCGCGGGCTCCACCAGCGCCGCGGGCTCCACCAGCGCATCGGGCTCGGTCCCGGCCGGTGCGTCGGGCGCCAGCTCGTCCTCGCGTTCGAGCACGGCCACCGGCGCCCTGCCCCCCTTCGTCGGTGATGCCGTCGCGGTCCGAACCGTCTTGGTGCGGGTGCGCATCGCGGGCTCGGGCGCGGGCGCGGCGATGCCGCCCTCGCGAACGGAGTTGAGGCCGGTGAAGCGAGCCGAGCCGAACGTCTTCTTGCGCGAGAGCCACGACACCAGCGGGTGGGTGAACAGGAACACGACGACGAGGTCGAGCACCGTTGACAGCCCCAGCGTGAACGCGAAGCCCTTCACGTCTCCGGCGGCGAAGTAGTACAGGGTTGCGGCGGCGAGGAAGGACACCGTGTCCGCGGACAGAATCGTGCGCCGCGCGCGCACCCACGCGCGTGGGATCGCCACCCGTGCCGAGCGGCCCTCGTGTACCTCGTCCTTCATCCGTTCGAAGAAGACGACGAAGGAGTCGGCGGTGATACCGACGGCGACGATGAAGCCGGCGATGCCGGCCAGGCTCAACGTGAAACCGATCTGGGTGCCGAGGACGACCAGCGCTGCGTAGGTCAGGCCACCGGACACGATCAGCGACGCGATCGTGACCAGGCCGAGGGCGCGGTAGTAGACCAGGGAGTAGAGCACGACGAGCACCAGACCGATGCCGCCAGCCAGCAGTCCCGCCTTGAGCTGTGAGGTGCCCAGGGTCGCCGAGACGGTCTGGGCCTGGTCGGCCTTGAAGCTCAGCGGCAGCGCGCCGAACCTGAGCTGGTCGGCGAGCTGCTTGGAACTCGTCTGGGTGAAGTTGCCGGTGATCTGCGTCTTGATCCCGGCACCGATTGCTTCCTGGTTGACCGGTGCTGAGATGACGTTGCCGTCCAGGGTGAACGCCACGTAGTCCGCGCACGGCGTGCTGGTGGCGCCGCACTGCGTCGCCGGGCCGCCCTGGGCCGTCGAGCTGCCGAGGTTGTGGCTCCCGGTGTACTTCGACCAGTTGGTCGAACCGGTGGACTTCAGGTCCAGCGAGACCGTCCATTCGGTCTGGCCCTGACTGACGTTGGGCGCCTGAGCGGCCGCCCCCTTGATCTCGCGGCCAGGAACGATCACCGGCCCGAGCAGGTAGGCGAGCTGCACTCCGTAGGTCTTGCCGTCGTCGCAGGCCAGGAAGACCTTGGAGGCGACATCCTTCTCGTCCTGTGCCGCGTTGCAGTCGAAGCTGCTCATCGCAGCCTGCAGCTGCTGCTGCTGCGTGGCGCTCAGCTTGGCGAAATCGACGTCACTCGTGGGTACCGGGAAGTTCAGCCCGGCCAACGGGTTGGCAGTGGCGGGCGGCGCGGCAGCGGTACCGGGCGAACTCGGAGCCGTGCCCGGCGTGCTCGACGCGGATTTCTTTGCCGAGGCGGACGTCGACGGTGTCGCGTGCGAGGACGACGACGGCGGCGCCGCTCGGGGAACCGGCAACGGCTGCGCGTGAGCCGCGTCCGGCCCGGCGAACTTCTTGACCGTCGCGCTCGACGAACCGGTCCTGTTCGCGGGGGGCGACACCGTGCTCGACGGCGTCGACGACGCACTCACCGTGCCGTTGGGCGGCGACGAGGTTCCCGTCCGCGAACCTGCACCGACGGTGGGGTGCGACACCGGTACCGCGGCCATCACGACCGGCCGGAAGTTCAGGACCGCGGCCTTGCCGAGTTTGGCAACGTCGGTGTCGGTGTTGCCGGGGATGGAGATGACGATCCGGTTCGAACCTTCGATGACCACCGTCGCCTGGGTGACGCCGGACGCGTTGACCCGTTGTTCCATGATCTGCTTGGCCTGGTTCATCGACGAACCCGACGGTGTCTTCCCGGCCTCGGTCTTCGCGGTGAAGATCACCTGCGTGCCGCCGACCAGGTCGAGCCCGAGCTTGGGACTGTGCCGAGCGCCGGGCCAGAACACGATCGAGTACAACAGTCCGAGCAGGACGAGCAAGGCGAGGAAGTAACGCCCGACACGCAGCGTTCCGGCAGTTGGTGCCACGGGGGTTGATCTCCTCGAAGTCGCATGGTCAAGCGGTCATGGTCAGCTGCGGCGCTGTGCTGCTCCGCGCGGCTCGACGACCCAGTATGACCGACAACGCTGGGCGTTGCCCCGACGGTCCGGGGCTAGGGGCCCGAATCGCCCTCGTTCGGCGGCTCGGCATCGTCGTCGTGGGCCTCAGCCAGCCCCTTGCGGTACTGGTCGGGCAGGGACTTCGCGTCGCGCAACGCCGCGATCGCCCACTTCACCTCGACGCCGGGCGCGATCGCCAGCTGCACCGTGCCGTCGTCGCTGCGGCCCACCACCGTGCCGTAGAGGCCCGAAGTGGTCATCACCTCGTCACCGAAGCCGATCTCGCTGATCCGCTGGGTCTCCTGCGCCATCTGCAGGCGACGCTTGCGCTGGCCGACGATGAACAGGGCAAGCAGTCCGGCGAGGACGAGCAGGTAGGGCCAATACATGGCAACGACGATTCTGGGCAGATGACAAAGCGGACGTCGCCGAGTCTAGGACGTGTCTGTCGATTCCCGCTCGTCGCGGCGGCGGCGGGCGGCGGCGGGCGGCAGCGGACGGCAGCGGGCGGCGGCGGGCGGCGGCGGGCGGCGGCCTCAGGTGTGCGGATCGAACAGCGTGGGCCCAGCGCCCGCGGGCGGGATCAGCCCTAGATGCGCCCACGCCGCGGGGGTGGCGACCCGGCCCCGGGGGGTCCGGGCGAGCAGGCCGGCCCGAACCAGGAACGGCTCGGCGACCTCCTCGACCGTCTCCACCTCCTCGCCGACGGCGACCGCCAGCGTGCCGACCCCGACCGGTCCCCCGCCGAACCTGCGCACCAGCGCTTCGAGGACCGCCCGGTCGAGCCGGTCCAGACCCAGCTGGTCGACGTCGTACACCGCCAGTGCGGCACGCGCGATCGGCTCGGTGACCACGCCGTCGGCCCGTACCTCTGCATAGTCGCGCACCCGCCGCAGCAACCGGTTGGCGA
The DNA here is from genome assembly GCA_003243915.1 of Pseudonocardiales bacterium. GTDB lineage: Bacteria > Actinomycetota > Actinomycetes > Mycobacteriales > Jatrophihabitantaceae > QHCC01. The sequence continues at coordinate 3,065 of QHCC01000162.1, forward strand.
TGCGCGGTGTGCCGCGCGAGCGCCCGGCGATCTCGGTCGCCCCCTCGGGCTCGAGCGCGACGCCGAGCAGTTCGGCCGAGCGGGTCAGGACATGTTCGAGCTCGGCCGCGTCGTAGAAGTCCATGTGGCCGGTGAACCCGAAGCGGTCGCGCAGCGGGCCGGTGAGCAACCCGGCCCGGGTGGTCGCGCCGACCAGCGTGAACGGCGCCAGTTCGAGCGGGATCGCGGTGGCGCCGGGGCCCTTGCCGACGATGACGTCGACCCGGAAGTCCTCCATCGCCA
>QHCC01000163.1:0-877 GCA_003243915.1 Pseudonocardiales bacterium
CGACTCGCGCCAGGCCTGCCGGAGCACCTCGCCGTCGTCGCCCACCAGCCAGGTGCGGGATTCGTAGGCGAGGAAGGGCCGCCCGTCGTGGACGAAGCGGATCTGCTGGCCGTAGCCGAACTGGGCTCCCGTCGACGCGACGACCCCGGCGCCCGTGCCCTGCCACACCCCGACAAGCGGCAGCAGGGCAAGCAGGTTGTCGTGGATCGGCGCGCCCGAACGAAGGTCTGCCGCGTCCGGCGCCGGCTCGCTCACCGCTGGGCGAGCAGCAGCCTGCGCACGACGTAGCACGACAGCCCGGCGATCACGAGGAACGTCGCGATCAGGACGACGAGATAGGTCGCTTCCATGACAGGCAGGATATCGCCAGCCCGCCGTTGACCCGCGCAGGCTCGTCGTCGCGCGAACGGGTCGGCCGAAGACGCGCGGCGTCCCGGTCTGCCGACCTGACGCGCGTCGGCACACCTGTGGCAGGCACCCCGAAACCCAGGCTTGGCCCCGCAGCAGGGGAACTCGCCGTGGCGTCGCCTGCGCAGGGCCAAGTGGGTCAGTGCAGCGTGAGAGAGACCTCCACGAGGCCAGGCCCGGGAGCCTGGACGCCCGCGCGGACCGAACCGTCGCGATGCATTACCGACAGGGTCCATTCACCGGGCGCGGCGAAGAACCGGTAGTCGCCGGTCGCCGACGTCACCACTTCGGCGGTGAACTCACCGGTCGAGTCGAGCAGCCGCACGTACGCACCGGGTACGGGTGCCTCGTCCCGGGTGAGGACGCCGTAGATCACCGTCTCCTTCTCGAGGTCGACGCCGGCGGGCATTGTGGGGCTCTGGGCCGGAGCACTGCACATGTCAGGCGCCCTTCTCGATCGGGACGCCGA
>QHCC01000163.1:911-5989 GCA_003243915.1 Pseudonocardiales bacterium
GTCCAGGAGCCGTCGTAGTTCTTGACGTTCTGATGGCCGAGCAACTCGTGCAGCGCGAACCAGGTGTGGCTGGAGCGCTCCCCGATACGGCAGTACGCGATGGTGTCCTTGGCGTCGTCCAGGCCGACCTGCGAGTACAGCTCGCGCAGGTCGTCGTCGGACTTGAACGTGCCGTCTTCGTTGGCCGCCTTGCTCCACGGAACGTTGAGTGCCGTCGGGATGTGGCCACCGCGCTGGGACTGTTCCTGCGGCAGATGCGCCGGCGCGAGCAGCTTGCCGGAGAACTCGTCGGGCGAGCGGACGTCGATCAGGTTCTTCTTCCCGATCGCATCGATCGCCTCGTCGCGGAACGCGCGGATCGAGACGTCTTGGTCCTTGGCCGTGTACGTCGTGCCGGTGCGTGACACGGAGTCCTTGGAGAGCTCCCGCCCGTCGAGTTCCCACTTCTTGCGGCCCCCGTCGAGCAGCTTCACATTCTCGTGCCCGTACAGCGTGAAGTACCAGTAGGCGTAGGCGGCGAACCAGTTGTTATTGCCGCCGTAGAGCACGACAGTGTCGTCGTTGCCGATGCCCTTCGCGCCCAGCAACGCCTCGAACTGCTCCTTGTTCACGAAGTCGCGGCGTACCTGGTCCTGCAGTTCGGTCTTCCAGTCCAGCTTGACGGCACCGTCGAGGTGGCCGCCGTCGTAGGCGTCGGTGTCTTCGTCGACCTCGACGAAGACCACACCGTCGGTGTTCAGGTTCTGCTCGGCCCAGTCGGCCGTGACGAGCACGTCTGCGCGGCTCATGATTATCTCCTCAATTGGCGGAACACAGCGATGAAGACGAGCAGGCGCTCCCGGATCGGGTCACGCGGGAAACCGGGAGGCGAGAGGGCGGGGCGCGCGGCGCCAGCGCCGGGTGGCTACCCGGTCAGCGCATGCGACAGAGGCAGCTGTCCACACGGCACAGGTCGACCGTGCGGCGGGAGGTGAGCGAGATGCTCACAGCGAAGAGCGCGATGCTCATGACGCAGACAGTAGTCGTCGCGTCGGCCATCTCGCCAGTCCCGCCAGCCACAGCGTGGGACATCCGTCCCATCACATGGGATTGCCCCACGACTCCGCGCGAATCGCTCCGCCGCGGCGAGTAGTCACCGCCGCGGATGAGTGCGCAAGATGAGTGCGCAGATGAGTGCGCAGGAATCAGACGCGGATCGCCAGGCACAGCACGAACGCGACCGGCGCGAGCATGCTCAGCGGCAGGAGCGAACTGAGCACCGGACGCAGGCGGCGGGCGTACCCGGTCTGCGGCACCGGTGCGGAACGCTCGACGAACGCCACCCCGACCGCGAAGAACGCGATGAGCGCGCCAAGAGCGGCACCGGTGAATGCGCCGCGGCCGGCGAGGAATTCCGCGTCGGCCCGCAGCGTGAGGTGTCCGATCGAACCGCCCAGGCCGGCCGACGCAATCACCGCGAGCAATCCGCGCGCCACGGCCGGGTCGAACCGCGGGGCGGCCAGTACCAGATCGACCAGGTAGCCGACGACGAGCGCGCCCGCCGCCGCCGCCACGACGCCGGCCACCACCCGGCCGCCGAGCGAAGGGCCGCTGAACTCGTGGCGCAGCTGGAGCAGGGCCGGCAGCGCGACCACCGCCACCACGATCAACGCGAGCCCGCCGAGTGACTCGACCAGGCGCACCCGGGCCGCCCCGCGCATCAGCTGGTGCACGAACATGACCGGCACGGCCAGCCCGAAGACGATCAGCAGGGTGCCCAGCCGTCCGCCCGGCCAGAGGGAAACAGTGACGTCGGCGCCCCCCGCGGCAAGCGCGGTGATCAGCAGCGCGCCCTTGCGCCCGGGCAGGGCGGTCCCGAAGACCCAGGCCAGCGTGAGGACGGCCTGCACGACCGCGACGGCAACGAGCAGCGCGACGGCGCCGGTCCGGGCAGTGAGGATGAGCATTGCGCCCGCGAGCACGGTGACGGCCAGGCTGCCCAGATGGTTGAGCTCAACCTCCTCGACCGCGCCGTCAGTCACGGGCGCCATCGTCCCAGACGACGGGCAACGCCGCCGTGCGAACCCACGTCGCGATCCGCTCGACGAGCTGCGGTGTGGTGGCGGTCTCGGCGTGTGCCATGCCGTGCTCCACCCATACCGTGGCGCCCGGTGCGGCGGCGGCCAGCACGTCGACGTGCCGAATCGGGAAGTAGTGGTCGGCGTCGCCGTGCACGATGAGCAGCGGGGTCGGGGCGATTCGGCCGACGACCTCGGCCGGCGATTCGGGTACCTGCACCCAGCCCTGCGGCGAGAGTCGGGTTCGGCGCACGACCCGGCAGGTCAGCCGGCCACTGCGCGTCTCGCACAGCCAATGCACGACCCTCATGGCGCGGGTGCCTCGCTCGTACCATTCGCCGGGTGAACTGACGCTGACGACGGCGTCGGCGTCGCCACCGAGGCCGGCGTAGCGCAGCACGATCGAGCCGCCCATCGACCAGCCAAGGACGGCCACCCGCTCGTAGCCACCCGCGCGCAGCCACGCGACCGCCGCTGCGACGTCGTGCACCTCGAGGTCGCCTGCCGTGCTGAGCCCGCCGGAGCGCCCGTGCCCGCGCAGGTCCGGAGCCAGCACCGCGGCGCCGGCGGCGGCGAGCGCCGTGCAGATCCGCTTGACGGGTGCATGCCGCGACGATCCGGTGAAACCGTGTGCCACCACAGCGCCGAGCCGGCGATCCTGCGCGGGCCAGAAGCTCGCCCGCAGGCCGACGCCGTCAAGGGTGCTCAGCGCGACGCTGGGCTGGTCGGTCACGTTGCTATTCTTGCCCCAGTCTTGTGAAAGGGCAGCGCCGCCCGCCGGGCCGGGCATCGCCGCCGCTCCCGGACACCACCGTTCTCTTATCTGGGAGGCGCACGTGGAGCTGTTGCTGCTCACCGCTGCCCCGCAGGCGACGGCCGAAGTACTGCCTGCGCTCGGTCTGCTGCCCCATCGCGTCACCGTGCTGCCGCTGGACGCGGCGGTCCTGGTCGACCGGCGACTGGGCGACGTCATCCTCGTCGATGCGCGGCGCGAGCTGGCCGGTGCCCGCACGTTCACGCGGGTGCTCGCAGCTATGGGCGTATCCACGCCGGTGCTCGCCGTCCTCACCGAGGGCGGGCTCGTCGCACTGTCGGCGGAGTGGGTGATCGACGACATCCTGCTCGACACCGCCGGACCGGCCGAGCTGGACGCACGGCTTCGGCTGGCTGTCGAACGGCGAGCGGCCGCGGCCGAGCCGACGCCGGAACACGTCGATATCGGCGATCTGACAATCGATGAGACGACGTACACGGCGCGGCTGACCGGCACGCCCCTCGATCTCACCTACAAGGAGTTCGAGCTGCTGAAGTTCCTCGCGCAGCACCCCGGGCGGGTCTTCACCCGCTCCCACCTGGTGCAAGAGGTCTGGGGTTACGACTACTTCGGCGGCACCCGCACCGTCGACGTCCACGTGCGCCGGCTGCGGGCGAAACTGGGGCCCGAGCACGAGGCGTTGATCGGTACCGTGCGCAACGTCGGGTACAAGTTCGTGCGCCCCGCCCCGGACCCGCGTGGCATGCGTGCCGCCGAGACAGGCCCCGCTACCGAGCGCGAGAGCCTCGACCCGTCGCGCTGAAGCGCCCGATAGCGTTCGGGCATGCCGTTTCCGACTGCATTCCCGCTGACGCTGGACGCCTCCGTGCGCGCCGACGTGCACGCGCTCGCCGATGCGATCGAGGCCCGCGACGGCGAGCCGCCGCTCTCGGACCAGGCGCGGACCCAACTCGGCTCGGCGGACGTCGTCCACGTCACGGCCCGCGACGGGGACCGGCTGGCCGGCTATGCCCAGCTCGACGGCACCTCACTCGAGCTGGCCGGCGACACAGCGGCCGTCGGCGCGCTGCTCGACGCCGTGGAGGCGCGCGGCGAGTTGGACCTGCGGGTCTGGTCGCACGGGCGGCGCAGCCCGGTCGCAGCGGTCCTGGAATCGCGCGGGTACACGCAGGCCCGGGTGCTGCACCAGCTTCGGCGCAGTCTGGCTGAGCCGCTGCCCGTGATCGCGGTCGCCGACGGCGTGACGATCCGCACGTTCGTCCCCGGCCAGGACGAGCAGGCCTGGCTGCGGGTGAACGTGGCCGCTTTCGCCACCCACGCGGAGCAGGGCCGCTGGACGCTGGCCAACCTCACGGCCCGCGAGGCGGAGGCCTGGTTCGACCCGGCCGGATTCTTCCTCGCCCAGCGCGGTGCGGATCTCCTGGGCTTTCACTGGACCAAGATCCACACCGACGGCACGGGCGAGGTCTACGTCCTCGGCATCGACCCGTCGGCGCAGGGGCTGCGCTTGGGCCCTGCCCTGCTGGTCCGTGGGCTCGAGCATCTCGCGGGGCGCGGCTGCACCGAGGTCCTGCTCTACGTCGACGACGACAACACCACGGCGATGGTGCTCTACGAGCGGCTGCACTTCCGCAGCCACGACACCGACATCCAGTGGCGGCGCGTCAGCACGGGCCCGCGGGACCGGCCCGCGTAGGTAGCCCGGCCCGCCGTCAGCGGGTGTGGAGGCCGAGCCGCGCAATCAGCGCCGTTCACCTGACGGTCACCCTGAGCATCTCCAGTGGTCACGTCATCAGGTGATGGCGTTCATGCCTCGTTCACCTCCCTCGCCCCGCCGCGCCACCTGTCCCTCTTAGCGTCACGTTCGGAACGAGTCACTGACGAAGGGGAACCCAACGTGAAGCTGTACCGAGCCGGCGCCGTCGCCGGACTCCTCGCCTGTGCGGTCGTGCTGGCCGGGTGCTCGAGTTCGAAGAAGGCCGACAAGAAGGCCAGCGGCAGCACGGGCACCGCTAACTCGGCCGGTTCCAGCGGGGGCTCTTCCGCCCCGGCTGGCGGGGCTCCTACCTGCTCCTCCGGGACGTTGAACGCCGAGGGCTCGACGGCCCAGACCAACGCGATCAAGGCGTGGATCTCGGCCTACGACAAGGCGTGCAGCGGTGCGACGGTCAACTACAACCCGACCGGCTCGGGCGCCGGCGTGACGGCGTTCACCGGCAACCAGGTCGACTTCGCCGGCTCGGACT
>QHCC01000164.1 GCA_003243915.1 Pseudonocardiales bacterium
CCGCCCTGGACCCCGCCACCACAGGCCACCAGCGTGGTCTCCGGCCTGACACCTGCACCGCCGCAGTGGTCGGCGACACCAGCCCCGCCGGCCGATGCCCCCAGCGTGGTCTCCGGCCCGACACCACCTCCTCCACCCCCGCGAGCCGCCACGTCTGCCCCGCCGGCATCGGCTGCCACCAGCCAGCTGCCCGGTCCGACGCCCCCGCCGCCCCCGCAGCACACCACGCCACCACCGACCGGGTACCCGCTGGACCGGACCCCGCCACCGCCGTCCGGGCCGGTGGGTCAGCAAGGACCCGCTCCGGCTGGCGGCCGGTGGCCGCCGCCGAGCCATCAGTCCGGCCCGACCCCATCAGGGGCCGCGCCGCGTGGGGGAACCAGCCGCCGGTACGCGGTCATCGCGGGCGCGGCTGCGGTGCTCGTCGCGGTCGTGGTGGCCGTCGTCCTCGCGGTACGCCACGACGGATCGCCGTCCGCCGGTCCGAGCCCGGGCCCGTCCGTCCCCACCAGCACCGGCTCCGGGCCCACGACGGGCGTGAGCTCTGGCGGGACCACGGGCCCGGTGGTCAGCTGGGCGGACTTCGCGTCCTTCTCCGGATTGTTGGGGACCAGGGACGGGGACACCGTCCATGCTCTGAAGGACGCGTCGTGCAAGCTCATCGGGCCGGCGTCGGGGGACCCGGCCGGGCTGGTCGATCAGGTTTCGTGCACATTTCCCGCCGTCCCCGTCGAGATGTTCGTAGACCGGTTCGCCAGTGCCAGGGCCGTGCGCACCTACGTCGACACCCTGACCACCAAGCGCTCCTACACGGAAGGCGGGTGGACGCAGAGCGGCACGACCCGCGGCCTGGAGTACGTCTCACCGGCCAGTGCCCCAGGCGTCGACATCACCACGACGATGTGCGCGCGTCCCACCTACCTGGTGCAGCTGCTCGTCAGGGACAAGTCGAAGTTGGACAGGAAGAGCCTCGAGGACAAGTACTGGGTCGCGGCGCTGGACGCGGTCGGCATCGTAGCGCCCTGCGGCGGTTAGTCACCGCGACGCCTCGGCGTCCAGCGATCAGCGTCGCCGCCAGAGCAGCCCACCCACGGCTGCTGCTGCTGCCGACACCGCACCGCCGATCAGGCCGTGGTGCTGGGAGGCCCACAACTGCGGATCCCTCGCGTGCGACTGATCGTCGAAGATCCCGTGTGCGCCGAAGTCCTTGCCGTCCGTTCCGTCGGCTGCCTGCCACAGGTTGGCAGGGGCGTCGGGATCTTGTGGCTGTGCGGTCTGCTGGGCCGAGAAACCGGTGCGCCCGAGGTAGCGGTCGAGCAAACCGGGGGCGACGGCGTTGGCGGCAAGCGTGGCCATCGTCGTCGTGCCCACCCAGTACTCGCGGCGCTTGGGGTGCTCCGCGGCGTAGAGCACCGCGCGGGCGGCCAGTTCGGGCTGGTAGATCGGAGGCACCGGCTGGGCGTGGTGCGGCAGTCGGGACAGGACCCAGGAGAACTGCGGCGTGTTCACCGCCGGCATCTGCACCATGGTGACGTGGACGTTGCTCTTCTCGTGCAGCAGTTCGCAGCGCAGCGCCTCGTGAAATCCTTGCACCGCATGCTTGGCGCCGCAGTACGCGGTCTGCAGTGGGATCCCGCGGTAGGCCAGGGCCGAGCCGACCTGCACGATCGTGCCGCGATCGCGCGGCTTCATGTACTTCAGCGCCGCCATGGTGGCGTAGACGTAGCCGAGGTAGCTCACCTCGGTCACCCGCCGGTACTCCTGCGGTGAGATCTTCTCGAACGGCGCGAACACCGAGGTGAACGCCACATTCACCCAGACGTCGATGGCACCGATCTCGGCCTCCACGCGCCCGGCGGCGGCCAGCACCGCGTCGGCATCGGCCACGTCGAGCGCCATCACCGTCGCCTTTCCGCCGGCCCGCTCCACGTCCCGCGCCGCGCCGGCCAAGCCCTTCTCGCCGCGGGCGAGGAGCACGACCGTGTCGCCACGTGCACCGAAGGCCACTGCGCTGGCCCGGCCGATGCCCCCGCTGGCGCCGGTCACTACGACGGTCCGCGACATGTGATCATCTCCTCTGTCATTCCGGCATACCCACAGGCTTAGATGTAATCGCATCCCGGGCATCACCAGATGTGTGAGGGGAGTCGCTCGTGTCCGAGCGCTGGTACAAGGAAGCCGTCATCTACTGCATCGAGGTCGATTCCTTCCAGGACTCCAACGGGGACGGCTGTGGCGACCTCAAGGGTCTGACCAGCCGGTTGGACTACCTGGCGCGGCTCGGCGTGACCTGCCTCTGGCTCAATCCGATCCACCCCTCGCCGCAGCGCGACGACGGCTACGACGTCAGTGACTACTACGGCGTCGACCCCCGCCTGGGCGATCTCGGTGACTTCGTCGAACTGGCCACCCAGGCTCGCGGGCGCGGCATCCGCATCCTGCTCGACCTGGTCGTCAACCACACCTCCGATGAGCATCCGTGGTTCCGGTCCGCGCGCAGCGACCCGGCCTCTCCCTATCGCGACTGGTATGTGTGGAGCACGGCAGAACCGTCCGACCGGCGCCAGGGCATGGTGTTCCCGGGCGAGCAGACCGAAACCTGGACGTTCGACGACGTTGCCGGGCAGTGGTACTTCCACCGCTTCTACGACTTCCAGCCGGACCTGAACTGGTCCACCCCCGCCGTGCGCACCGAGATCAAGAAGGTCATGGAGTTCTGGCTGCGGTTGGGGGCATCGGGTTTCCGCATCGATGCCGCACCGTTCGTGCTGGAGCAGATTTCTCCGGGGGTCGACCCGGGCCCGCTGGATTTCTCCATCCTGGACGACTGGCGTCAGGACGTGCAGTGGAGTTCGGGCGAGGCCGTGCTGCTGTGCGAGGCCAACGTGTCCGCCGACGACCTGCCGAAGTACTGCCGCGCCGTCGCCGGGGGGCCGAACGACCGCGCCCACATGCTGTTCGCGTTCGGGCTGAACGCCAAGCTGTGGCTGGCACTGGCCCGCGAGGATGCCGAGCCGCTCGTCGAGGCCATCGGCGCCTTGCCGAGGCTGCCTGCGATGTCGCAATGGGCAACGTTCCTGCGCAACCACGACGAGCTCGATCTCAGCAAGCTGACCGACGAGCAGCGCGGCGACGTGATGGCTGCGTTCGCGCCGAAGGCCGACATGCGCATCTACAACCGGGGTATCCGCCGCCGGCTCGCGTCGATGATGAAGGGCGAGCGCCGACGCATCGAACTCGCGTACTCCCTGCAGTTCACCATGCCCGGCACGCCGGTCCTGCGTTACGGCGAGGAGATCGGCATGGGCGAGGATCTGGCGCTGCCGGGACGGGAGTCGATCCGCACCCCGATGCAGTGGGACGCCAGCCGCGGCGCGGGATTCTCGACCGCCTCGCCGACGGACTTCGTCCGGCCGGTGCTCAGCCGAGGGCCCTACGCCGCCAAGCGGGTCAACGTGCGCGCCCAACGCCGCGACCGTGACTCCCTGCTGCGGTGGTTCGAGGAGCTGGTCCGCGTGCTGCGAGAGTGCCCCGAGGTAGGCGTCGGCGAGCCGAGCGTCCTCGACGTCCCGCTGCCCCGTTCTGTGCTCGCGCACCGTTTCGAGGCGCCCGAGGGGTCGGTGCTACTGCTGCACAACCTGGCCGATGTGCCGGTCAGGATCGACCTCAGCGCCATCGACGTCGGCCGGCACCCCTATGAGGTGTTCGCCGACTCCGACTACGGTGCCCTGCAGAAGGACCGGTCGCAGGTGCAGCTCAACGGCTGGGGCTACCGCTGGATCCGGCTGCGCCGGGGCGACTGAAGGGTGTTTCGGTCGACATTCTCGGGTTGCTCACCCTGCTCATCGTCGGTTTCACGGCGTGCGCACCTAGATATGGGAGCCGCGAGTACCTCACCCGCGCCAAACTCCCTACGTGGTACACCGACACCGTTGCCGAGCACGTCAGGCAGCACGCGGGTAGCCCAACGGGAGGGCCGCTATGGAGCCGAGACAAGCCGCGAGGATCGGTGCGGTGCTGGACTTTACCGACGAAGAACTGCAGGCAAACCGCACCGGGCGGGCATCGGAGCGCCAGCAGGCCCGACTGGGCAAGTCCCGATCGCGCGGGCTCATGGCCAACCTCTTCATGGCGCTGGTGGCGATCGCCTTCGTGGTGGTCATCCTGGTCGTGGTGCTGCCGAAGATCCCCGAGCAGCAATCCGGCCAGTCGGTGCCGATCGTGCCTATCGTCGTGGGCGTGCTCGGATTCTTCCTGCTCGTGATGGTCCTGTCCTTCGTCCGGTCGCGGCGGCGGCTCAACCGGCTCGGCAACGGAAAGATCCAGCAGACGACCGGAGTCGCGAAGACGCGCGCTCACCGCATGCGCGGCAATGTCGTCGACGCCGCGCCGGGGCTCAGCTACGGCGGCGGCATCAATTACGAACTGACAATCGGCTCGGTGCGCTTCTACGTCCCCAGCCAAGCCGTACTGGACGCCTTCGAGGACGGACGCACGTACCGCGGCTACTACGCCGGCCGTGGGCTCGTCAGCACGCTGCTCTCTGCAGAGCCGGTCACCGACCAGCAACGCTGAGCACCTGAAGTAGAGGCCATGCCGGTGATGTGCCGGCCGGCAGTGCGTGCACGGGCAGCAAGCGACGTCGGCGGGTACCAGTCCGGCGGCCAAGTTCACGGGTGTGAAATACGGCTGGCATAGCGTGGCCGCATGCGCCTGACCCAGCATGAGCAGGAGCGCTTGCTCATCACTGTCGCGGC
>QHCC01000165.1:0-2599 GCA_003243915.1 Pseudonocardiales bacterium
CACGGCGGGATGAAGACCTATCGTGGTTCACCGGCCGCTGCCCGCAGCTATGTCGAGGCCGATCGGTCCCGCGCCGATGACTACTACCTGGCCGAAGGAATCGGGGTGGCCGAGCGGTACGTCGCCTCACCGGGGCTCGGCGTTCAGAGCGCCCAGCCGCTGACCGGCGAGGCGTATGAGGCGTGGGTCGCCGGCGCCGACCCGGTCAGCGGGGTGCCGAAGGGGCGGCTGCGCAGCGACGAACACGCCGTGCGCTTCGTCGAGGTGATCGTGAACGGCCCGAAGTCCTGGTCGCTGGCGGCCGAACTGCACCCGGACATCTCAGCCGCTTACGACGCGGCGCAGGGCTCAGCAGCGCGGCAAATCATCGCCTGGTTGGCCGAGCACGCGGCCACCCGTGTCGGCCCGCGGGGTGCGCAGGTGCAGGTCCCGGTGAGCCAGATCGACGCCGTGACCGTGCGCCACCACGCCTCGCGAGGCGGCGATCCGCACCGTCATCTGCATCTGCAGATCAACGCGCGGGTGCTCGCTGAAGACAGCTGGCGGGGCCTGCACACGGTCGGAGTGCGTGACTCGATCGACGCGATCAACGGCATCGGACACGCCGCGGCGATGACCGATCCGGGCTTTCGGACCGCGCTCGCCACACATGGGTTCACGATCGATCCCGAATCCGGAGAGGTTGTCGAGCTCGCCGGCTTCGTCGGTGCGTTCAGCGCCCGTGCCGCGCAGATCGGCCGCAACGTCGACCGCTACGAGGCCGAGTGGCGTTCCGCCAACCCCGGCCGGGAACCGGGCCCGGCGCTGCGCCGGGCATGGGATGCGCGCGCCTGGGCGGACGCCCGGCCGGACAAAGTCGTGCCCCGAGACGGCGCCGAACTGACCCGGCGGTGGGTGTCCGAACTGCACGAACTCGGCTACCGCGACCCGATCGCTCCGGCGACGATGAACCCCACCAGTGTCGGTTGGCTCGACAGAGTCGAGGCCGTTGGCGAGGTGCTATCCCGCCTCGCCGCACGTCGATCGGCATGGAACGCCGCGGACGTGCGCGGCGAAGTCGAGCAGCTGATCGCCCGCCGAGATATTGTCACCGACCCGAGCGTCCGAGCCGAGCTGGCCGAGGACCTGACCGCTCGCACCGTCACCGATTGCGTCGGTCTGCTGCAGCGCGATGGCATTCCCGAGCACGTCCGGGCAATGACCTCGCGACGCGTCCTCGCCGCCGAAGACGACATCACCGCGCGGCTTGCGCGACGCGGTGATATCACCAGTGAGAGCGAAGCCGCGACTGCCGCCACCGGTCTTGACCGCCTTGACCCGGCCCAGCGCGAAGCCGTCCGGGCGCTGGCCAGCGATGACCAGTTGGTCGTCATCGAGGGCGCCGCCGGCGCCGGCAAGACCACCGTTCTCGCCGAAACCCGACGTGCGCTCGCGGCCGACGGACACCGGCTGGTCGTGGTCACACCGACCCGCAAGGCCGCCCAGGTCGCCGCGCGCCAGGTCGGCGCCGACGCGTCCTCCGCCGCCTGGCTCGCGCACCAGTACGGATGGCGCTGGGATGGCAACGGCATCTGGACCCGGCTCGCGCCTGGCCAGGCCGACCCGATCACCGGCGCCATGTTCGACGGTCCCAGCGATGCGGTGCGGCTGCGCCGCGGTGACCTCCTGCTCTGTGACGAGGCCGGAATGCTCGACCAGGACACTGCGCGCGTGCTTCTGAGCATCGTGGACGAGCACGGCTTGCGTCTCGCTCTGATCGGGGACCGGCACCAGCTGCCCGCCGTCGGACGCGGCGGCGTGCTCGAGCTCGCTGTCCGCCACGTGTCAGCCGACGCGCACCGGACGCTGGACACGGTGCACCGATTCATCCGCGTCTCTGTCACCGCCGACGGCGTCCGAATCGTCGAATCGGATGACGAATACGCGGCGCTCAGCCTCGCGATGCGCACCGGGGCCGAGCCCGCTTCGGTGTTTGACGCGCTGCTCGAGCGGGGCCAGATCCAGGTGCATGGCAGTGACGCGGACCGGCTCGCGGCGCTGGCCGCGAGCGCAGCCGACGCGACGGCGAGCGGTAGCGCGACCGTCGTGGTCGCGGACACGCGCGAGCAAGTGGCTGCGCTCAATGCCGCGATCCGGGACCGGCTCGTCGCCGCCGGGTTGGTGATGGACGACGACCACAACGTCGTGTGCACAGGGGCGGGGGAGCGCATCGGTGTCGGTGACCGCGTCGCGACGCGTCGCAACGACAGCACCCTGCGGGTGGCGAACCGCGACCAGTGGACCGTCAGCGCAGTGCATCCTGACGGAACGATCGCCGTCGCCGGCGAGAGCGGCGAGCGCACCCTCCCGCCGGATTACGTCCGTGCGCACCTGCAACTCGCCTACGCCTCGACCATCCACGGCGTCCAAGGCGACACGACCAGCGCGGCTCAGGTCGTGATCGGTGAGCACACCAGTGCGGCCGGCGCATACGTCGCGATGACCCGCGGCCGCGAGACCAACTCAGCGCACCTCATCGCCGGGGACCTCGACGACGCCCGCCAGCAATGGTTTGCGGTCTTCGGTCGGGACCGCGCTGACCTCGGCCCCGCGCACGCCG
>QHCC01000165.1:2623-3103 GCA_003243915.1 Pseudonocardiales bacterium
GTTCTTGACGAACTACGCCACGCCTGGACCATCGAGGCCAACGCGCAGATCCGACTCGACGACGCACGGCAACGCCGCGATCTGCTGCGCGACATCGTCAGCATCAGCGAGCGCCGCGACGCCGTCGTCCCGGCGCTGCAACGCGCCTACCAAGACGCGCGAACCGCGGCGGACAGCACCGCCGCGCAGCTGCGACCGCTCGAATCGGTCGTGACCGGGGAGTCCGCGACTCTCGCCGCTGCCCTCAAATCCGAGTGGGACGCTCAACGGCAGCCGGCCCGCGACGCCGCCCAGACCGTCCGACACGGCACCGGCCCGCTCGGACAACGCCGCGCCGCAGTACGAGACGCACGCGAGCACCTCGAACACTGGGCGCCGACCTGGCGGCCGTACCTTCCCGCGATGCCGACCGATCTTGACCAGGCCGTCAGCTTCGCCGCCTGGTTCGACGACACCCCGCGTCACCACGCGACCTTCGAG
>QHCC01000165.1:3152-3967 GCA_003243915.1 Pseudonocardiales bacterium
CGAGCCAGGCCATGAGCACCGTGTGGCACGAGCTGCGAGAGACCGAGCAGCACTACTCGATGGCGCTGCAGCACCACGGCACCCTCGGGATGGTCGACGACCCGGCAGCCCATCTCGCCAAGGTCGAACGGGCCATCGCGAACGACGAAGCCGAAGTCGTGAACGCACGCGATCAGATTGCGTCCCTGCGGGCCGAACCCACCCTCCGTGCCCAACCTGCCGAGGTCGTCGACCTCGCCCGCACCCAATGGACCCTCGACCGCGAGCAACGCGCTTCATGGCATGCCGTCCGCTCGGTTGCCGACCACGAGGCGAGGCGCGGATTCCAGCCACGTGGTCCTGGGTGGGGCTCCGTGTCAGAAATTTCTCATGACGACTCTGGACGGGGCATCAGCCGCTGAGCCGGGCCCTGACGCCGTGCCGGTGTTTTTCCATCAGTGCCAGCCAACGTGGCCCATCGACAGCCAACTACGCAACGGCTGCGGATCCACATCAGGGCCCGCGGTTGTCGTATTTCCCGCTCGCCGAAGCACTTGGGCAGGGTGCGGGGGACTGCGCGACCAACGGCCTTCGGCGGCTGTCGTGGCATACCCCCGCGCTACAACCAGACCGTGCCAAACCGAGAGGAGCAGAGCACGATCGACACCCGTCGCCACGAAGAACTTCCACCAATCGTCACCGCCAGGAGCCACCACGCCACCTTCAGGTAGCGACCGCAATCGACGAAAGGAACTGATCATGAACACTAACCACGAGAGCCGGCACGACGACGACATCGACGACCTGCTCACCCTGCGCGAGGTCGCCGAACTGCT
>QHCC01000165.1:4002-4346 GCA_003243915.1 Pseudonocardiales bacterium
CGGCACATCCGCTACCAGCGACGCGACGTACGAGCGTGGCTCAACCAGCTGCGCAGCAGTGGAAGCCCGGACGCCGCGTGACCAAGCCCAGGTTGCCGACGATCGCGCGAGCGCACGCGGCGTACCCGGCGATCACCCCTGAAGCGGCGGTATAGGGAATCAGCCGTCACATCCGCTGCCCGCGCGCACCGCCGACGCGTTGGCTCCGCGAACAGGACAGAGGCGGCCAGCCCGAGTCGCAAGACGCCTCGTGTTTTCGTACGCCGGATGGCAGTAGTTTCCGCCGGTCTTGGGTGGCACGATGTGGCCACCGCGCGTACCATGAAAGTGGCTACGAAGGATGG
>QHCC01000166.1 GCA_003243915.1 Pseudonocardiales bacterium
ATGCGCGCCCAGATCGAACAGCCGGCACCTGCCCTGAGCCGTCACGGCCCGGCCATGGCCGACCTGGTGGCCGTGGCCATGTCCAAGGATCAGGGCGCGCGTCCGCCGGACGCGCGCACGTTCCTGGCCCGGTTGGAGGAGGCGGCGCGTCAGCGCTACGGCGCCGATTGGCTGCAACGAGCCTCCGTCACCGGCCTGGTGTCCGCCGCCACCGCCGGCGCCGCCACACTCACCGCCACCACCCTCAGCGCCACCTCCACCGGCGGATCGAGCGCGACAGCGTTCCTGGACACCGGCACCACCACCGGTTCCGCTGCAACCGCCGGCACCACCACCTCCACCTCCGGAACTGGGGCCGCAGCACTAGCTGCCCGACGCGCGGTCGCGGAGGTGAGCCGCCACTGGGCGATCAGTGCGGCGGTCGCTGTCGTCGCACTCGCCGCAACGGCAGTGGTCGTGGTCACGACACGGGTGGCCTCGTCCCCGACCAGCCGCAAGACGACACCGGCGCCGACCCGAACGCAGGTCGCGGCCCTCACCCACCTGTCGGACCAGCACCTGGCCACCACGGTCAGCGCCCTATGCGCCACCGCGGCCAAGGCGCAGCTTGGTCCTCTTGCGCTCGACATCACCGTCGCCGGATATCGTGGCGCGTCAACGCGGTCTGCCCTCGCACTTCGGGCGCTCAGTACCCAGCTTCGTCAGCTCGCTGCCACCGCAGCCGACGCCTTCACCGTGGGAGCGCTGGCTCACGATGCCGGAAACGAGGTGGCCGCCCGGAACGTGGTCATGACCGCCCTCGGCCGGCAGGCCGCCGTTGCTCCCCTGGACTTGAACAGCAGGCCGCCCGCCGTAGCCAGCGCCTACCTGGGCGTGATCTCGGCTTACCTCGCGACAGGCCGCGATGCCATCACTGCCGGTGTGCCAGCGTGTGCGATCCCGCTCCGTACCGAGAGCCCCGGGCCTGGCGTCAACGAGGCATCGGGCGCCGATGCCGTCGCCCGGATCTCCAGCCCGTGTCCGGCCGTGTCGGTCGGCTACACCTACTACGGAGTGGGGGGGCCTCCGCAAACGGGACAGACGCTGGTCGTGTCCCCCGGTGAGGGCGCAGTCCGCACCGACGGCAAGGCCTATGACAACAGCAGCGGTCCCCTCTCATTCCACCCGGGTCGCACCGATGTCGCCCTCGTGCACAACTTCAAGGAAGTCATCACCGGGCTCACCTGTCTTACGACTGCGCCACCACGCCCGGCACCGAAGTGGGCTGATGCGCAGCTGACGATCACGGCTCAATCGCTCGGCGGGGTACGCCTCGGCATGACGCTTCAGCAGGCCCAGGCGGCCGCCGGTGTGGTGTTCGACGGCTCAGGTGACGGCGCCAGCTACCCGACCAGCCTGCCGGCCAACTACCCGCATCTCTACGTACACGCCGAGACCGGCGGTCGGGTGACCTGCCTCGGTGCGGACGGCCCGTCCACCGCCCAGACGATCGTCACACCTGAGGGACTGCACCTCGGTGACACTGTGGCGAAGCTTCTGCAGATCTATGGCAGCCGGGCCAGGTACGTGCCTGCCGCAGCACAGGGCATTCACCCCTCTGATGGATATGTCGTCGCCGGACCCGGCGGCAATCTGGTGTTCAGCACGCGGGGTACGTCTACCGTTCGCTCGATCGTGGCGGGCGGCCCCGACCTCGTCCCAGGTACGTGCGGCGGCTAGGCCAGCCTGACCGCACCGACCTGAAGACCGAGCCAGCGACACTGGAGACCGTACACTGAAGACGCCAGCCAAGCCGAGACCAGATGAGCCGATCCGGCTCGTGATGTCCTCTAAGCGCGTGCCGCGCTACCGGTAATCTTCCGCGGCCGGGTGCTGGTGGACGGCAAGCGGACCGTGGAGCGCAAGCCGAAGACCGAGCGCGGGATGCGCACCCTTCGGCTGCCCGCGGACATGCTCGCGGACATGCTCGCCGAGCTACGCAGGCTCCGCGACGCGCAGGCGGCCGAGTTCGGCCTCGCGCAAGTGAGATCGGCTACGTCGCCGTCAACGAGATCGGCGAGCCGATCCGGCCAGAGCGGTGGTCCGACCCGTGGCGCGAGCACTGCGCGGCCGCGGACGAGGCGGCTGTCGGCGGCGCTTCGTGACCTCTCTACGTGCCAGCCGTGCTACCGGCCGTGCTACTGGCCGACCCGATCTTGCCTCCAGAACGCGGGAGACCCGTGTTTGCTGGCCTGCGTGTGCGCGCCCGGCAGGACTCGAACCTGCAACCTCTTGATCCGTAGTCAAGTGCTCTATCCGTTGAGCTACGGGCGCTCAAAGTACCGCGCGCGAGTCTAGCGGTACTCGACCAACCCGTCGGAGGGTTACTCAGCGGAGGCTCCGGGATTCGAACCCGGGATGGGCTTGAGACCCAAACCGCATTAGCAGTGCGGCGCCATAGACCAGACTAGGCGAAGCCTCC
>QHCC01000167.1 GCA_003243915.1 Pseudonocardiales bacterium
CCGACGACCGCGGGCAGCGGCCGGTAGCTGACGACGATCCGTTCGGCGGCGTCCTCGGCCAGGTAGCGGTCGCGCGCGACCACCATGACTACCGCCTCACCCACGTGGTTGACCACGTCGCGGGCCAGCGCGTACTGGGTGCGGCCATGGGTGAGCGTCGGATGCGGGATCAGCAGCGGCAGCGGTTCAGCGAGCCGGTCGGGCAGGTCCTCGTAGGTGTAGATCGCCACCAGGCCGTCGACGTCCAACGCGCCGGTGACATCGACATCGAGCACCTCGGCATGGGCGTGCGGACTACGCACGAACGCGGCGGCGAGCGCGTCGTGGCCGAGGTCGTCGAGGTAGGCGCCGTGGCCGCGCAGCAGGCGGTCGTCCTCGACGCGGGCGACGGGCGCGCCGAACATCCTGCTCATGCTCGGCCCTCCGATTGTGCAACTCCCGCACCCTCGGCGGGGGCGAGAGTTGCACGATCGCGGGCGGACTGCAGCTCGGCGGCGCGCAGGACGGAGCGCACGATGTTCTGGTACCCGGTGCAGCGGCACAGGTTGCCGCCGATCAGCTCGCGGGCCTCGTCCTCGCTCGGGTCGGGGTTCGTCCGCAGCCCGGCGGTGATCGTGGTGAGGAAACCGGGCGTGCAGAAGCCGCACTGCAGGCCGTGACAGTCCTCGAACGCCTGCTGCACCGGCGAGAGCGTGCCGTCGGGCTCGGTGAGTCCCTCGACGGTGGTGATCTCCGTGCCGTCGGCCGACACCGTCAACATCAGGCAGGAGCGCATCGCGACTCCGTCGACGAGGACGGTGCACGCGCCGCACACGCCGTGCTCGCAGCCGACATGCGTCCCGGTGAGCCTCAGGTCGTGTCGGATGCAGTCCGACAGCAGCCGACGAGCGGGCACCTGCACGTCGTGAGCGGCGCCGTTCACGATCAGCCGCACGTCGAAGCGCTCCTCCTCAGACATGGGCGCTGCGTTCCACCGCGGCGGCGTGCGCCCCGCGCAGCGCCCGCTCGGTGAGGACCCCGGCGAGGTGGCGGCGGTAGTCGGCGCTGGCGTGGATGTCCGGCTCCGGGTCCAGGCGCTCGCGGGCGAGCGCCGCGGCCGCAGCGAAGTCGCCCGCGGTCTCGCAGAGGTCGAGCACCAGCGGGATCGGTGACACCGACAGGTACGCCGTTCGGGCCACGACTACGGCCCGGTCAACGTCGATTTCGACCAGCGCCGCGACGCCGCAGACGGCGTAGTCACCGTGGCGTCGCGACACCTCGACGAACGCTGTGCCCGCCCTCGGCGCCAGCGCCGGGAAGCTCGCCTCGACTGCCAGCTCCCCGGCCTGTACCGCGGACTCCAGCGGGCCGCGGAAGAACTCGCCGGCCGGCACCTGACGCTCGTTGCTGGCGCCGGCCACCCGCACGGACCCGTCGAGCAGGGCCAGCACGGCCGTCATCTCCCCGGACGGGTCGGCGTGCACGATGCTGCCGAGGGTGGTGCCGCGGTTGCGGATGGTCGCGTGGGCCACCAGCCGCAGTGCCTGGGCCAGCAGTGGCTGGGCAGCGCGCGCGCCGGCGTCGGCGAGTACCCGCGCGTGCCGGGCCAGGGCGCCCACCCGGACGGTCGACGCGTCGCTGCGGACGTAGTCCAGTTCGGCCAGCCGGTTGATGTCGACCAGGTGGTGCGGTGCGGCCAGCCGCATCGACAGGATCGGTAACAGCGACTGGCCGCCTGCGAGCACCTTCCCGTCCGGCCCGAGCGAGGCCAGCGTCGAGAGCGCCTCGACGACCGACTCCGGCCTGGAGTATCCGAACGGGGGCGGCTTCACGTCGGGGGATCGTCTCCAGACTCCTCGTGGAAGGGGGACACCTCCCCTTCAGGGGTGTCGACGTTACCGGTCGAGATCATCGCGCCGCCCTCGTATGCGCGCCCGGCGGCCTGCGGTTCTTCGCGCAGGTGGGCCGGCGCCAGCCACCGCACGACGTGGTAGCCGACGAGCACGATGATCGTGCCGGCCGCGATGCCGGTGATCGAGAAGTCCTTGGTGAACTTGACCGCCAGGCCGCCGATGCCCGCGATGATGCCCGCGGCCGCCGGAACCAGGTTCACCGGGTTCGCGAAGTCGACGCGGTTCTCGATCCAGATCTTGGCGCCGAGCAGGCCGATCATGCCGTAGAGCACCAGCGTGATGCCGCCGAGCACGCCGCCCGGCGTCGCCGCCACGAGCGCGCCGAACTTCGGGCAGAACCCGAACAGGATCGCCACCACCGCGGCGATGTAGTAGGCCAGCGTCGAGTAGATGCGGGTCGCTGCCATGACACCGATGTTCTCCGCGTAGGTCGTCGTCGGCGAGCCACCCACGAACGACGCGACCGCGGTGCCGACGCCGTCGCCGATGAACGCCCGGCCCAGGTAGGGGTCCAGGTCGTCGCCGGTCATCTCCGACACCGCCTTGACGTGACCGGCGTTCTCGGCGAGCAGCGCGATGACCGACGGGATCACCAGCAGGATGAAGGTGAACTTGAATGCGGGCAGGTGCGGTCCGCTGAGGGTGCCCGCCTGGGTGACGAGGTCCTTCGGCACGCCGATCCAGTCTGCGGACTTCACGGTGCTCCAGTCGATCCGGTCCTGCAGCGCACATTTCGCGCTACAGCTCGGATCGACCTTGACCTGGTTGAACTGGTCGGCGAGCCAGGAGATGAGGTAGCCGAAGATCAACGCGAGAAAGATGGCGATGCGGCTGAGGAAGCCGCGGCCCAGGACCGCCACGATGATCACGAAGGCCATCGTCAGCAGGCCGATCCACTGCTCATGGGGAAAGTAGATGCCGGTGGCGACGGTGGCCAGGTTGAACCCGATCAACATCACCACGGCGCCGGTCACCACGGGCGGCAGCACGGCACGGACGTAATGTGCCCCGCCGAAGTGCACCAGCAGGCCGACCAGAGCAAGGATCACACCGGCGACCAGGATCGCGCCGGTGACGTGTGCCGAGTCGCCGCCCTGAGCCCGGATCGCGGCGACCGCCGCCACGAAGGACGCGGACGTGCCGAGGTAGGACGGCACCTTTCCCCTCACCATGAGCAGGAAGATGATCGTGGCGACGCCGGACATCATGACGGCCAGGTTGGGGTTCAACCCCATGATCGCCGGGAACACGAACGTCGCACCGAACATCGCGACCACGTGCTGGGCACCGAGACCGGCCATCCGCAGCGAGGACAACCGCTCGTCCGGTCGCACTACCTCGCCGGTCGGCGGGGTGCGACCGCCGTACACCAGCTTCCAGCCGAATGCAGACATCCGCGCCGCCCTTCCCGGACCCATGACACCGCCGCCGGCGCGGACGGTGTGACTGTGCTCACCGCGACCGTAGGGCCGCCGTCAAGCCGCGGGCATTGTGCAGATCTGACGAAGTTTGCGCCGCGCTATGTCCGTCGCTGCGGCGTCGGCCGGCAGGAGGGCGCCTGCGAATTCACAAACCTCGCATCTGCACCACGCGCAGCGCGAGCGCGATATCCAGCCGCAGATTCGCGTCGCGGACGAACGGCCCGACGATCGCCTCGAGCTTGCCGATGCGGTAGCGCAGCGTGTTGTAGTGAAAGTGCAACGCGCGGGCCGTCTCGGCCACGTTGCAGTTCGTGTCGAGCAGCGTCTGGAGGGTCAGCCGCAGATCGATCGCCTCGCCGGTGTCGCCGGCCAGCGAACCGAGGACGTCACTGGCGAAGCTGCGCAATTCCTCGGCGTCACTGACCAGCGACAGCAGCCGGTGCACGCCGAGCGAGTCGAAATGTGCCACGGCTCCCGGGCCGCGCATCCGCCGGCCGACGAGCACCGACTTGCGGGCCTGGTCATATGCGCTGGGCAGGTCGACGACCGAAGTGATCACCCGGCTCACCCCGGTGCTGAACGAGCGGCGCCCGCCGCCCCGGTCGCCGGCCACGGCAGCGACCAGGTCCGCCACGAAGTGCCTGAGCGTCTGCGGGTCGGCGGGCACGAGCGCAACCACCTCGTGGCTGAAGCCGACCACCGGCGCCGCCCGGTCCCGGCCGCGGAGGACCTGCGCCCACGCGGCGGTGAGGCGATCCTGCGGCCCGCGGCCGGCGGCGGGCGGCGAGCTGGGCTCGACCGCGTCGTCGAGCTGGCCGACGACGACGGCGATGGGACGGGCCACGTCCCAACCGAGCTGGGCGCAGTGCTCGACGACCTGCGCGGGCGAGCCGGCAACGCCGGACAGCGCGTCCCGCAGGAAGTCACCGCGGAACTTCGACTCGACCGCGGACACGGCCAGCTGCTTGGTGATGGCCAGCGCTGCGACGGTCGCGGCCCGCTCGAGTGCCTGGACGGTCACCGGCCCCAACCCGCCGCCGGGCGCGTACGCCACGATGTATCCGTGCTCCGTGCCGCCGGCGCTCACCGCCGCGACCGCGATCTGGCCCGGACCGTCCGGTGCGTCCTGCAGGCCGGGGTGCACCCGCTCGGTGCGAAAGCGCCCCGACGCGTCGAACAGCGTGAGCGCGGCCAGTGCCGCGCCGCCGGAGTCGACCGTCGTCTGCACCCGCCCGTCGGGTGAGCAGATGAGCACCGCGGCTTCGAACAGGGCCGCGACCTCGCCGGCGATCTGGGGCAGATCGCCGCCTTCGAGCACGATCGTGGTCAGCGCACGGTGCAGGCGGTCCGCGACATCGAGCGCCCACGACTGCCGGTCGACGAGCTGGGTGAACACCTCGGACATCACCTCGTCGAACGCGACACCGCGCGGCAGCACGAGCAGGGGGAGGTCGTGCCGCTCGGCCGCGTCGAGCATCCCGGGCGGCAGCTCGTCCAGGTAACGCCCGATCTTCACGCCCAGCGCGGTGACACCGCGAGCGGCCAGACCGTCGACCAGCTCGCTCAGGGCGTTCGGGTCGAACGCCTGCCCGCCGCCCGCGTGGCGCAGCGGGAAACCGGTGGTGAGAAGCAGCTCGTTCGCTTTGACCCACGGCAGGATGTCGGGCACCTCCATCACGTTGACCCACCGCACGATCTGGTGCAGCCCGCCGGCCCCGGCGACCAGCTCCGAGCCGGCCAGGCTGGGCAGGGTCAACAGGTCGCGGACGGTGAGCGCGTAGCCGCTGCCGGCTGGCAGATCCCGTCCCTGTACCCCGGCAACATTGGCAACACTTTCCATGGGGCGACGGTACGCGGCGCGGTTAGCGTGCAGACACCATGAGGGTTCCGGCCGCGTTCAGCAGTGCGGTGCGGCCCGTCCTGACCGGGCCCATCCAGCCCGCTGCATGGCTCGGCGCGAGCGCCGGCGCCGCATACCTGATGACCGGATCGTCGACCGTCCTGGCGATCGTCACCCACGATGCCGTCCGGCTGCCGTGCGCGCTCGTGCTCAGCACTACCGCTGCCGAGTTGGCGCTGAGCGAGCTCGCCCCCGCGCCCGGGCTTCGGGGCGACGCGCCCGCCTCGGTGGGTGCCGGTCGTGTCGAGTGGCCGGGGCGGGGCGGCCCGGTCACCGTTGCCGGCACCCGGGAGTGGGCGCCGGCGCGGGTCCTCGCCCAGGGCCCGCCGCGTCGGGCGGCAGTGGCCGCGCTGAGCAGCGCCGTCCTGCAATGCGACATCGGCGTGGGCGTGGGCGGCGCGGTATCCGCCCTGGCGCTGGCCGGCGATCCGGGCGCACAGTTCGACGCCGTCGCGGCTCTGCTCGGGCGCGGCCCCGGGCTGACGCCCAGCGGTGACGACGTCGTCACCGGGTTCCTGCTGGGGGCGCGGGCGTTCGGGCGGGCGGTGCCGGGGGCCGCCGCTGCGGTCCTGGAACTGGCTCGCGACGCGACGAGCGCCCTCTCGGCGCAGCTGCTGCACGATGCCGTCGACGGCCTATGCATTCCCGAAGTCGCCGCCGCCGTGGCTGAGCTCGCCGGGCGGATCGCACCAGCCCACGCCGGGCGCCGGCTGCTGGCCGTCGGCCACACGTCGGGGGCAGCGCTTGCCGCAGGACTGGTCAGCGCCGCCACCTGCCTGCACCGGCCGCTCGCCGTCGGGGGGGCCGCGTGAGTGTCGAGCAAGTCGAAGCGCGCAGCGGCGCGTACGCCGACTCCGTGACACTGATGCAGGTCAGCCGGCGTGTCCTGTCGGCGGACGGGGTCGATGCGGCGCTGGTGGCGATGGGCACCGAACTCAACCTCGACCTGCTCGACGGGATGGGGTTCACCCGGCCTGCGGCCGTCACGGCGAACGACCTGATCATCGCGGTTCGCGCCCAGGACGACCCGGCACTGGCGGCCGGGCTGGCCCTGGTGGCCGAGGCGCTCGCCGAGCGGCCCGGCCCGACTGGCGGCTCCTTCACGCAGCAGCCGCCGCGCACCGTCTCGGCCGCAGCGCGCACGACCGGACCCGCGCTCGCCCTGATCTCGGTGCCGGGACAGCACGCGTTCACCGAGGCGATGGACGCCCTCGACGCCGGCTGCGACGTGATGATCTTCTCCGACAACGTGTCCGTCCAGCAGGAGATCCGGCTCAAGGACGTCGCCGCGCAACGGGGCCTGCTCGTCCTCGGCCCGGACTGCGGCACCGCCGTCGTGGGCGGCGTCGGCCTCGGTTTCGCACACACCCTCGAGCCGGGACCCGTAGGGGTGGTCGCGGCGTCGGGCACGGGTGCCCAGCAGGTGCTGTGCCTTCTGGACGCGGCCGGCATCGGGATCACGGCGGCACTCGGCGTCGGCGGCCGCGATCTGTCGGCTGCGGTTGCCGGGCGGTCCACGCGGGCCGCGCTGGCCGCGTTCGACGACGACCCGGGCACCGAACTCGTCATCGTGGTCTCCAAGCCGCCTGCCGACGAGGTGGCCGCAGACCTGCGCGTGCACGCCGGCAGTCTCGGCACCGCGGTGTGCTTCGCGATGATCGGTCCTGGGCAGCCCGACCTGACTGCCGCGACCGAGCAGGCGTTGCGCGCGCTCGGGGCGGCGGTGCCGACGTGGCCGTCCTGGCCGGGGCGGCAGGGCTCGCCGCGGCAGGGAGCGCTGCGCGGCCTGTTCGCCGGCGGCACCCTGTGCGACGAGGCGATGGTGATCGCTGCCGAGCGCCTCGGTCCGATCGGATCGAACATTCCCCTGCGTCCAGAATGGCGGATCGACGCGAACGGGGCCGCCACCGGACACGTCATGATTGACTTCGGCGACGACGAGCTGACCGCCGGCCGCCCGCACCCGATGATCGACCAGACGCTGCGCCTGGAGCGGCTCGCGGCCGAGGCACGGGATCCGGCAACCGCGGTGATCCTGCTCGATGTGGTGCTCGGGCACGGCGCTCATCGCGACCCGGCCGCGGAGTTGGCGCCCGCGATCGCGGCGGTCGAGGACACTACTGCCGTGGTCGTATCGCTGATCGGGGCCAGGGCCGACCCGCAGGACCTCAACGCCCAGGCCGGCGCGCTGCAGACGGCAGGGGCACATGTGTTCACCTCCAACGCCGAGGCCGCGCGTTTCGCCTGCGACCTGATCGAGGTGGCCCGATGACCGAGCCAGCCACCTTCCGGTGCGCCTGCTCTTCCCCGCTGACGCTCGGTTGGCCGGCCCCAAACCGGTCACCAGCGGGGACCCCTGGCCGAGCAGGCCCGCTCTTCCCCGCTGGCGCTCGGTTGGCCGGCCCCAAACCGGTCACCAGCGGGGAAATCCGTAGGCGCGGCTGCACGCGAGGTGCTACCCGGCCGGATTGCCCCGGAACGAGCGCGCCATGACCGACCTGCTCCGCCGCGACGTCGCGCTCATCACTGCCGGCGTCGATCTGTTCGCCGACGCGGCCGAGCAGCAGGCCGCCCGGGTCACCCGCGTCGACTGGCTGCCGCCCATGCCCGGCACGCAGGCCGACCTCGCCACCGTGGCAGCCGACCCGCGCCGCGTCGCCGCCAACGCCGACGCGGTGCGGCGGGTGCAGTCCGTGCGGGCGCTGCTCGTCGACGTCGTCCCGGCGGCAGACGCCCTGGGGCTCGGCCCCCGCGACGTGCTGCACGCCGGGCCGCCGATCGAGTGGGCGCGGGCGTCCGGGCCGTTGCGCGGCGCGTTGATGGGCGCGGCCGTGTTCGAAGGTCTCGTCGACGATCCGGACGACGCGCCCGCTCTGCTCGAACGCGGCGAGATCCACCTCGACTCGTGCCACCACCACAGCGCGGTGGGCCCGATGGCCGGGGTGATCTCGCCGTCGATGTGGGTGTTCGTGCTCGAGGATCCCGCCACCGGCCGCCGCACGTACTGCTCGCTGAACGAGGGCCTGGGCAAGGTACTTCGCTACGGCGCGTACTCCGCCGAGGTCACCGACCGCTTGCGTTGGATGTCGGCGCTACTCGGCCCGGTGCTGCAGGCCGCGGTCCGCGGGCATGACCCCGTCGATGTGACCGCGATCCTCGCGCAGATGGTGCAGATGGGCGACGAGGGCCACAACCGCAACCGCGCGGGCACGCTGATGCTGTTGCGCGAGCTGGCGCCGGCGATGATCGAGTCAGGATTCTCCTCGGATCAGGTCGCGCAGGCGGCCCGGTTCGTCGGCGGCAACGACCACTTCTTCCTCAATCTGGGCATGCCGGCCTGCAAGCTCGCACTCGACGCGGCGCGCGGCATCGCGGGCTCGACGATGGTCGTGGCCATGGCCCGCAACGGCACGGACTTCGGCATCCAGGTCTCCGGCACCGGCGATACGTGGTTCACCGGCCCGGCGCTGGTGCCCGACGGGCTGTTCCTCGGCGATTACGGCCCCCAGGATGCCAATCCCGACATCGGCGACTCGGCGATCACCGAGACGGCGGGCCTGGGCGGATTCGCGATGGCCGCCGCCCCGGCCATCGTGCGCTTCGTCGGCGGCACCGTGGCCGACGCGCTGGCCAACACCCGTCGGATGTATGAGATCACCTTGGCCGAGCACGAGACGTTCGCCGTGCCCGTCCTCGACTTCCGCGGCACGCCGCTGGGTATCGACGTCACGAAGGTCGTGCGCACTGGCATCCTGCCGCAGATCAACACCGGGATGGCCGGCAAGGTCGCCGGCACCGGCCAGGTCGGCGCCGGCCTGGTCACCCCGCCGGCCGAGATCTTCCCGGCCGCCCTGCGCGCCCTCGCCGCCGCCGCACCCGGTCCGGGCTGAGCCTCGACCCGGCGACCGCCCGGCTGGGTCGAGCTGCCCACGCTCGGGTTTGCTGCCAGAGTTCCCGGCAAGCCCGTCGCGGAGTTCACTTCACTACGATGCGAAATCCGTTCTGAACACACCTGCAGGGAGCCGGCCATGGATTTTCTCCAGCCGCGGAGCTGGGCCGAGGCACTCGAGGCCAAGGCCGCGCACCCGGACGCCGTCCCGATCGCGGGCGGCACCGACGTCATGGTGGAGCTGAACTTCGATGTGCGCCGCCCGCCGGCGCTGCTCGATCTGACCCGGGTCGAGGAGCTGACGGAGTGGTCGATGGACGAAGGCCAGGTGCGCCTCGGCGCCGGCGTGACCTACGCGCGGGTGATCACCGAACTCGGCCGCGAGCTGCCGGGGCTGGCGATGGCCTCGCGCACGGTGGGTTCGCCGCAGATCCGCAACCGGGGCACGGTCGGCGGCAACCTCGGCGCCGCCTCGCCGGCCGGCGATTCACACCCCGCCCTGCTGGCCGCTGAGGCGCAGGTGGAACTCGCCTCGCTCAGCGGGACCCGGACCATGCCGGTGAGCGACTTCTACACCGGCGTCAAGCGCAACGCCCTCGAGCCGGACGAGCTCATCGCGGCCATCCTGATCACGCCGCCGAGCGGGCCTCAGCAGTTCTGCAAGATCGGCACGCGCAACGCGATGGTGATCGCCGTGTCCGCGTTCGGCCTGGCCCTGCACCCCGACCGCCGGGCGGTTGGTACCGGGATCGGCTCGGCGGCACCTACCCCACGCCGGGCTCGCGAGGCCGAGCAGTTCCTCGCGCAGGCACTGGACGAGGATGGCCTGTGGGACAGCCGCCGCGACCTGCCGGCCGGGCTCGCGCACGATTTCGGCGCGCGGGTGCGCGCCGCCGCCGCACCCATCGACGACGTGCGCGGCACCGCCGCGTACCGCCTGCACTCCCTTGCCGTCATGGCACGGCGTGCGCTCACCTGGGCGTGGGACGACTATCAGAAGGCGGCCTGACCAATGCGCATCACGACAACGGTCAACGGTGAGCCGCGCGAGATCGACGATGTGTGGGAGGGCGAAAGCCTCCTGTACGCGCTGCGCGAGCGGATGGGGCTGCCGGGCTCGAAGAACGCCTGCGACCAGGGCGAGTGCGGGTCGTGCACCGTGTACCTGGACGCCGTGCCGGTCTGCGCGTGTCTGGTCGCCGCCGGGCAGGCGCAGGGTCGCGACATCATTACCGTGGAGGGTCTGGCCGAGCGCGACACCCTGCACCCGGTGCAGCAGGCCTTCGTCGAGGCGGGCGCGGTGCAGTGCGGCTTCTGCACACCCGGCCTGATCGTGGCCGCCCACGACCTGCTGGCGCGCTCGCTGCAGCCCAGCGACCAGGTCATCCGCGAGGCACTGGCGGGCAACCTGTGCCGCTGCACAGGCTATGAGAAGATCCTGGACGCCGTGCGGCTGGCCGCCGATCGTCTGGCCGACGCGTCCGCATCGGGTAGGTGAGCTCGTGACCACCCCCACCAAGGTGCCGACCGGGGCACCCACCGAGACCGCGTCCACAGCCGAGGGGCGGATCGGCGACAGTCCACTGCGCCCGGACGGGGTGCTGAAGGTGACCGGTGAGTTCGCCTACTCCAGCGACCTCTGGATGGACGACATGATCTGGGGTGCCACGCTGCGCAGTCCGCATCCGCACGCCCGGATCGTGTCCGTGGACATCGGTGCGGCGCTGGCCACGCCCGGCGTCTGCGCGGTCCTCACCGCCGACGACATTCCCGGCCGCAACGCGGTCGGACTCGAACACGACGACCAGCCCGTGCTGGCCGAGCGCGTGGTGCGTTACCAGGGTGAGCCGGTCGCGCTCGTCGCGGCGGATCACCCTGAGATCGCCCGCCAGGCCGTCAAGAAGATCGTCGTCGACTACCAGGTGCTGCCCGCTGTCACCGACGGCCGGCAGGCTCTCGACCCGTCGGCGCCGAAGGTGCACGAGCACGGCAACCTGGTGCGCCACTTCAAGATCCGCAAGGGCGACCCGGCGCCGAGCGCACCCGTGGTGGTGTCGCTCGACTTCGAGGTCGGCATGCAGGACCAGGCCTTCTTGGGTCCCGAGTCCGGACTGGCCGTGCCGGCCGAGGACGGCGGCGTCGACCTGTACGTGGCCACCCAGTGGCTGCACGTCGACCAGAGGCAGGTCTGTCAGGCCCTGGGCCTGCCCCCCGAGCGAGTGCGGCTGAGCCTGGCCGGGGTGGGCGGTGCGTTCGGTGGTCGCGAGGACCTGTCCATGCACGTGCACGCCTGCCTGCTCGCGCTGCACACCGGCAAGCCGGTGAAGATGGTCTACAACCGCGAGGAGTCCTTCTTCGGCCACGTCCATCGGCATCCGGCCGACCTGCGGTACGAGTTCGGCGCCGAAGCCGACGGCACGCTCGTCTACGGCAAGGTCGAGATCATCTTCGACGGCGGCGCCTACGCCTCGTCCACCGGAGCGGTCGTCGCCAACGGCGCCACGATGGGGCTGGGGCCCTACCGCATTCCGCACGTGCGGGTGGACTGCTACGGCGTGTATACGAACAACCCGCCGTGTGGCGCGATGCGCGGGTTCGGTTGCGTGCAGGCCGCCTTCGCCCACGAGGCGCTCATGGACGAGCTCGCCGATCGGCTCGGCCTCGACCGGGTCACGATCCGCCAGCGCAACGGCATGCGCGAGGGCGACGAGAACATCACCGGTCAGCGTATCGACTCCGCCGCGCCCGTCGCCGAGCTGCTGCAGATCGTGCGCGACATGGAACTTCCGCCGTCCGCGAGCGAGCAGCGCGACCTGCGCGACCTGCCAGGCGGAGTCGCGAACAGCACGCACGGCGAGGGCGTGGTGCGCGGCGTCGGATACGCGGTCACCTACAAGAACGTCGGTTTCTCCGAGGGATTCGACGACTTCTCGACCGCTCGGGTACGGCTGGAGATCACCGGCGGCGAGCCGGTCGCGACGGTGCACACCGCGGCGGCGGAGGTAGGGCAGGGCCTGATCACGGTGGAGCAGCAGATCTGCCGCACCGAACTCGGGGTCGAGCGCGTTGTGGTGCACCCGAAGGACACCCAGGTCGGCTCCGGCGGCTCCACCTCGGCGTCACGCCAGACCTACGTCACCGGTGGCGCCGTGAAGGCGGCGTGCGAAGCGGTCCGGCAGCGGGTGCTCGACCGGGCCGCGGCCACCATCGGCGTCGCAGCGAACACGCTCCGCCTCGACGGCGCCAAGATCGTCGCCGAGTCCGGTGACGTGGTGGCCGCGTTGGCGGACGTGCTGGGCGGCGACGCCGTCGAGGAGACCGTCGAGTGGCGCCACCGGCCCACCCAAAGGGTCGATCCCGAGACCGGGCAGGGCGACGCGCACGTCCAGTACGCCTTCTCCGCGCACCGTGCCGTCGTCGACGTCGACGTCGAGCTGGGGCTGGTCAAGGTCGTCGCGCTCGACACGGCGCAGGACGTCGGCAAGGCGATCAACCCGGACGCGGTGATGGGCCAGATCCAGGGCGGCAGCGCGCAGGGAATGGGGCTGGCGCTGATGGAGGAGATCCTCGTACGGGACGGCAAGATCCTCAACCCGTCGTTCACCGACTACCTCATCCCCACCATTCTGGACATGCCTCCGATGAAGATCGAGATTCTCGAGTACGCGGACCCACACGCCCCGTACGGCTTGCGTGGGGTCGGTGAGCCGCCGACCATCTCCTCGGGCCCCGCCGTTGCCGCCGCCATCCGCCAGGCGAGCGGCAAGGCGCTGCGCCGCGTCCCGATCCGGCCCGAGCACATCACCGCAAGCTGAACGGAGAACCCGCGATGCCCCGGATGTCCCTCAGCGGCACGGCGACGGCCGGCGGAGCCGATCATCACCGGCCGCTCGTTCGAGAAGGGGCCTGAGCCCGTGGAAGCGGATTTCCGCACGCTGCCCGACCTGGCCGTGCGCAGCCTGGGCGGCAGCGTGGTCTGGGCGAATGACGAGTCCTTCGCCGCGCGGCAGAATCTGGTGCTGCCCGCGCCGGCCCGGTTCGACCCGGACTCCTTCGACCACCGGGGCAAGGTCTATGACGGCTGGGAGACCCGCCGGCGCCGCGAGCCCGGCCACGACCAGGCCATCGTGCGCCTCGGCGTTCCCGGCATCGTGCGCGGCGTCGTCATCGACACCGCCTGGTTCACGGGCAACTACCCGCCCGAGGCTTCGATCGAGGCCACCAGCGTCAGCGGCTACCCGTCGGCGGACGAGCTGAACGACACGGCGGTGTGGGAGACGATCGTCGCCCGCAGCGCGCTCGACGGCGACGGCGAGAACGCGTTCCCGGTCGAGTCAGCACAACGCTGGACCCACGTCCGGCTGACGATCTACCCCGACGGCGGTGTCGCCCGGCTGCGGATCCACGGCGACGCGGTCCCCGACCCGCGGCTGCTCGACATCGGCGGCGTCGACCTCGCTGCCCTGGAACACGGTGGCCTCGTCGTGGGCTGCTCGGACATGTTCTATGGCTCGCCCAACAACCTGCTGTCCCCCGGCCGGGCCCGCAGCATGGCCGACGGTTGGGAGACGGCCCGACGCAGGGACGACGCGAACGACTGGGTGACGGTCGCGCTCGCGGCGTCCGGGGTCATCCGAATGGCCGAGCTGGACACCTCGTACTTCCTCAGCAACGCGCCGGGCTGGGCCGCCCTGCACGGCTGCGACGCATCGATCGGCGACCCGCAGCGCGACGCGGACTGGTTCGAGCTGCTTCCGCGCACCCGCCTGGCGCCAGACACCCGGCACCAGTTCCTGCTCGATGGCGAACGCGCGGTCACCCATGCGCGCTTGGACATCTACCCCGACGGCGGGATGGCCCGGCTGCGACTGTTCGGCGCGCTGGCCCCCGAAGGACGGCTGGGCGCCGGCCTGCGCTGGTTCAATGCGCTGCCACCCGCGGCCGCGGTCGAGGTGTTGATGAGCGCCTCGGGACTGACGCTGCAGGACGCGCGGGCCCGGGTCGCGGTGCGCCCGCTCACCGGGGTGACGTCACTGCCCGATCAGCTGCGTCGACTGCTCGCCGGCACCCCCGTCGCGCCCGGCTGACTCGGAGAAAGGCCCAACCGACGACCTGCATCCGTGAGCGCCCGACCGAGCCTCAACCGGCGTTACCGAGCAAGGAGACAACCATGACGACGATCGCATTCATCGGCCTGGGCATCATGGGCGCCCCGATGGCTGCCCACCTGGTGCACGCCGGGCACGACGTGATCGGTGTGAACCGGAGCCGTCCGCCCGTCGACAGGTTGGTCGAGCTCGGCGGCCGCGGCGCGGACGGCATCGCCGAGGCGGTGGCCGAGGCCGACGTCGTCATCACCATGCTCCCTGACAGCCCGGACGTCGAGGTCACCGCGCTCGGCGAGAACGGTGTCTTCGCCAGCGCCAAGGCCGGCACCCTGTACGTGGATTGCTCCTCCATCCGCCCGGATGTGGCCAGGCGGGTGGCCGAGGAAGGCACCGCCCGCGGGTTCCGGGTCCTCGACGCCCCGGTCAGCGGCGGCGAGAGTGGCGCCGTCCAGGCCTCGTTGTCGATCATGGTCGGAGGTGCGGCCGCCGACGTCGAGCACGCACGCCCGATCCTGGAGACTTTCGGACGCACCGTGATACACGTCGGCCCGCACGGCGCCGGGCAGACCGTCAAGGCCGCCAACCAGCTCATCGTCGCCGGCACGATCGAGCTGGTGGCCGAGGCGATCGTGTTCCTCGAGGCCCATGCGGTGGACACCGAAGCCGCGGTCACGGTGCTCGCCGGCGGGCTGGCCGGCAACGCGATCCTCGAGCGCAAGGCCGCCGGGATGCTCAAGCGCGAGTTCGCGCCGGGTTTCCGGATCGACCTGCACCACAAGGACATGGGCATCCTCACCGGCGCCGCCCGCGAGGCCGGCGTGGCCATCCCGCTCGGCGCGCACGTCGCAGAACTCATCGGCTCGCTGCGCGCCCAAGGGCACGGCGGCCTGGACCACACTGCCCTGCTCCTGCTCGTCGAGCAGCTCTCCGGCCGCCCGTCCTCGACCGAGGGCGGCACATGACCATGGCCCGTACGCGTGCTGCCGACGCCGCGGTCGCCATCCAGCAGCCGAGGCGAGCGACACCTGAGACGAGGAGAGTGCCGTGGCCGCCGGGCAGGTGCTGATCGCGCCGGACAAGTTCAAGGGCTCGCTCAGCGCGCGGGCCGTGGCCGATCATGTGGCGGCCGGAATGCGCAGCGTCCGGCCTGAGCTGGAGATCGTCACCGCACCGATCGCCGACGGCGGCGACGGCACCGTGGACGTGGTGGTGGCCGCCGGCTTTCACCTCGTCACCGCGCAGGTGAGCGGCCCTACCGGTGCTGCGCTCCAGTCCGGCTTCGCGGTCCGCGACGGGTGTGCCGTCGTCGAGCTGGCCGCGGCCTCTGGTCTCGCCCTGCTACCGGCCGGCTTCGACCCGCTGCATGCCACCAGCCGCGGCACCGGGGAGTTGATCGCTGCCGCCCTGGACCACGGCTGCACCGAGATCGTCCTGGGAGTCGGCGGCAGCGCCTGCACCGACGGTGGCGCCGGACTGCTACAGGCGCTCGGCGCGCGATTGCTCGATGCGTCGGGCGAGCAGCTGCCACCCGGCGGCGCGGCCCTGGCGTCGCTGGATCGGGTCGAGCTCACCGCGCTGGACCGCCGCCTGGCTTCGGTGCGGGTCACGCTGGCCAGCGACGTCGACAACCCGCTGCACGGGCCAGCGGGCGCCGCGCAGGTGTACGGACCGCAGAAGGGCGCCTCACCGGCCGACGTGGCGCTGCTCGAGGCCGCTCTGATCCGGTGGGCCGACGCGCTGGACCCGGCCGCGGCCGCGCTGGCCGGCGCGGGAGCGGCCGGCGGGGTCGGCTTCGCCGCCCTCAGCGTGCTGCACGCGCGGCGCCGTCCGGGTATCGACGTGGTGTTGGACCTGATCGGCTTCGATGACCTGCTGGACGGTGCCGCGTTGGTGATCACCGGCGAGGGCTCCCTCGACGAGCAGACGCTGCACGGCAAGGCCCCCGCCGGCGTGGCAGCGCTCGCCGGCCGGGCCGGGGTTCCGGTGCTCGCCGTGTGCGGCCGGCTCGGTCTGGATCGGCGCCGCCTGGCCGAGGCGGGCATCCTCGCCGCCTATGCGCTCAGCGACGTGGAAGCCGACCCAGAGCGGTGCATGCTGGAGGCCGGCGCCCTGTTGGAGCGGTTGGGGGCCATCATCGCGGGAGCCCACCTTGCGCAACTCCCTGAGGCGTGAGAGGCAAGAGCGGGGCGAGGAGCCAGCATGAACACGACGTCGATCATTGACCGGATCGCCGGCGCACCCATCTCGTGGGGTGTCTGCGAAGCGCCCGGTTGGGGCCACGAACTCGCACCGGACCGGGTACTCAGCGAGATGCTTGCGCTCGGTCTGCGAAAGACCGAACTCGGCCCGACCGGCTACCTGGGCGCGCAGCCGGTCGACGTGCGCACCCAGCTCGGCGGCTTCTACCTGAAGCTGATCGGCGGGTTCCTGCCGGTGCCACTGCACGTCGACGCGGACCTCGACCTGAGCGAGGCCACTGCCGCAATCGCCGTTCTTGCCGCCTCGCGTGCCGAGGTCGTCGTGCTGGCGGCTCGCTCGGCCGACGGCGGTTATGACCACAAGGTGTCGCTCTCCGACGAGCAGTGGACGATCCTGCTAGCCAACCTCGATCGGGTGCAGCAGGTCGTACGCGATCACGGCATGACACCGACGCTGCACCCGCACGTGGGCACGGCGATCGAGGACCGCGCCAGCGTGCTGCGCTTGCTCGAGTCCAGCGACATCGCGCTGTGCCTGGACACCGGACACCTGCTCATCGGCGGAATGCAGCCGCTGGAACTACTGGAGCTGGCCGCCGACCGGGTCGCGCACGTCCACCTCAAGGACGTGAACACTGCCGTCGCCGCGCGCGTCGCGGCTCGCGATGTGAGCTATCTCGATGGCGTCCGCCAAGGCCTCTATACCCCGCTCGGGGCGGGTGGGCTCGACATCGCGGCGATCCTCACCGCGCTGGAGCGCTCGGGCTACAGCGGGTGGTACGTGCTCGAGCAGGACTGCGCGCTGGACGCGGAACCGGCGCCTGGCGCGGGGCCAGCTCTCGACGTGCGCCGCAGCATCGACTTCCTGACCTCGGTCGCGACCTCGACCGGGATCTGACGTGCCCGAGCAGCGGACTGTGGGCGTCGCGGTGGTCGGCTTCGGCTGGATGGGGCAGGTGCACGCCCGGTCCTACGCGCGGGTGCGTCACCACTATCCGAACCTCGCGCTGGCTCCACGCCCGGTGCTGGTCGTCGACGCCGAACGGGACCGGCAGGCCGACGCCATCGACCGCTACGGCTTCGAGTCCGGCAGCGATGACTGGCGTGACGTGCTCGCCGCCGATCGGGTGCAGGTGGTCAGCGTGACCGCTCCGAACTTCCTCCATCGCGAGATCGGGGCGGCGGTGACCACTGCCGGCAAGCATCTGTGGATCGAGAAACCGGTCGGACTGTCGGCGGCCGACGCGCGCGCGGTAGCCGGCTCTGCCACGGCCGCCGGAGTGCAGAGCGCCGTCGGGTTCAACTATCGCAACGCCCCGGCGGTCGAACACGCCCGTGAGCTGATCGCCTCCGGCGCCATCGGCAGGGTGACCAACGCACGGTTCCGGCTGCTCAGCGACTACGCGTCCCATCCGCTGGGCGCACTGTCCTGGCGCTTCGAACGGGCGCAGGGCGGAGCGGGGGTGCTCGGGGACCTGGCGTCACACGGCGTCGATCTGGCCCGCTACCTGCTCGGCGAACTCGACTCGGTGGTCGCCGACACCGCCGTCTTCATCGGCCGGCGACCCAAGCCGAGCGGCGCCGGGAGCCATTTCGCCCTGGCCGAGGGCGGTGAACTGGGCGACGTGGAGAACGAGGACTACCTCAGCTGCCTGGTGCGCTTCGCCAGCGGCGCCCGGGGGGCCGTCGAGTGCAGCCGGGTCAGCGTGGGCGACCAGTGCAACTACGGCTTCGAGATCCACGGCACCCAGGGCGCGCTGTCCTGGGACTTCCGCCGCATCGGCGAGCTTCAGCTGAGTAGCGGCGTCGACTACCTCGACCAGCCGGTGCGCTCGATCCTCGTCGCGCCCGGCCACGGCGAACTCGCCTCGTTCCAGCCCGCCGCAGGCATCGCCATGGGGTACGACGACCTCAAGGTGATCGAGGCTGCCCGCTTCCTGCGCTCGATAGCCGACGGTAGCCCGCACGGAGCGACCCTGGCCGACGCCGTGGCCAGCGCGGTAGTGCTCGATTGCATCGCCGAGTCGGTCCAGCGCCGGGGCTGGGTGAGTGTCCCCAGCTAGGTCTCGGGAAACGCCACCGACGCACGGACCGAATCACCCGGCAATCTGCGCCGTCTAGAAACAGGACGTGGGCGATCCCACACCCGATCCCGGAAGGGGCAGGTACCCGCGGCCGTTGTTACTGGTGACGCCGCCTAACCATCTATCACGGAGAACGCTGTGAACACCACGACAGACCTGACCACCCGCCTGGAAGCCCTGCGCGACGAGTACACCTACCGCGTCAACATGCTGCTGGAAGAGGGACGCGAGGACCTGGCCACCGAACTGGCCGACAACTACGTCGATGACGCCGCCCGCACCCTCGCCGAAGCGGGTCCACTCCCGCCACGCCTGCGCTGATCGACACTTCCCCGCTGGTGGGCGCCCCTGGTGCCGCCGCTCAGTTCGACCACCGCAGCTGCGAGCGTTTGGCCTGGTCGTAGGCGGCCCGGCCGGGCAGCGACGCCGGCACGCCGACCTCCCACCAGGCATCTGACTCGGTCCACGCCGACGGGTGCGTCCGGCACACGACGACCGCGGGGCGCCGTTCACGCATCGCCAGCTCGCGGGCGCGGGCGTAACCGGCGCGCAGGTTGTCGAGCGACGCGCCGGCGGGCACGTCTATGACGGCGCAGCCCAAAGACGCGGCGTGCGCCGCGAAGTCGATGCGGACCCCGTCCGGTTGCGCACCCGGGCCTGCGCAGTCGGTGAACATGTTGTTGAAGCCGAGTGCGCCCTGACCGGTCTGGAGCCGGTGGATGACCGCGTAGCCGCCGTTGTCGCAGACCACCGCCACAAACGGGTGAGCGGAGAACGCCGCCGAGAACAGCTCGGAGTTGAGCATCAGGTATGAGCCATCGCCGAGAAGGGCGGTGACCAGCCCGTCGGGATGGCTGCCTGCCCTCGCCATCGCGGCGCCCCACGGTCCGCTCAGCTCGTAGCCCATGCAGGAGAAGCCGTACTCGAGGTCCATCGTCGCCCCGGCCGCGGCCGAGCCGCTGCGCCAGCCGCCGTTCAGCTCACCCGGGATGCCGCCCGAGGAGCCGAGCACATAGTCCGCGGGCCCGCTGGCGTCGTTGACCGCCGCGACGACCTGGGCGTAGGTGAGCGAGCCGTCCGGCGCGGTGCCGGAGCGCAACTCGTCCAGATAGGCGTCGCGACTGGCACGTTCGGCAGTGATCCGCGCGGTCCACCCGGCTTGCGCGGCCCACCCGGCCAGCAGCTCGTCCAGCCCGGCGACGGCTTCGAGCAGGTCGCCGACCACCGCGTGCCCGCCGTGTTTGACCGCGTCGAAGCGGGCCGCGTTGACGCTCACCAGGCGCATGTCGGGCGCGAACAGGCTCCAGGACGACGTGGTGAAGTCCTGCAGGCGAGTGCCCAGTGCGAGCACCACATCGGCTTCGGCGGCCAGTGCATTGGCCGCCGCGGAGCCGATCGTGCCCAACGGGCCGACGTTGAGGGGATGCGGGTCGGGCAGCATAGTGCGCCCGGCCGCAGTCTCGGCCATCGGGACGCCGCGGGGGCCGGCAAGGGCGAGCAGCTGCCCGGCCGCGCCCGAGTAGCGGACGCCGCCGCCGGAAATGATCAACGGCCGCTGGGACGTGCGCAGGATCTCCGCAGCCGCCGCCAGGTCCCGCACGTCCGGACGGGGACGCGGCACGAGATTGCGACGAGGCGTGAACATGTCGAGCGGGAAGTCGAACTCCTCGACCTGCACGTCCTGTGGCAGCGCCAGCACCACCGGACCGCAGTCGGCCGGATCGGTCAGCACCCGCGCGACCTGCGGCAGGGTGGCCAGCAACTGCTCAGGCCGGGTGATCCGGTCGAAGTAGCGCGACACCGGCCGGAACGCGTCGTTGACGCTGACGGTGGCGTCGCCGAACGGTTCGACCTGCTGCAGCACCGGGTCCGGCGCGCGCCCGGTGAAGGTGTCACCGGGCAGCAGCAGCACCGGCAGCCGGTTCGCGTGCGCGACGCCGGCTGCCGTCACCATGTTCAGCGCGCCGGGCCCTACGGACGACGTCGCGACCATGACCTGCCGGCGATCGGTCGCCTTCGCGAAGGCGACCGCCGCCAGGGCCATGCCCTGCTCCGTCTGGCCGCGCCAGGTCGGCAACTGATCGCGCACCTCGCGCAGCGCAGTGCCCAGCCCGAGCACGTTGCCGTGGCCGAAGATGGCGAACACACCGCCGAACATCGGCACTTCGGTGCCGTCGAGCAGTTCCGAGCGCTGCGCCACCAGCCACCGCACCAGGGCCTGCGCCGTGCTCAACCGAACCGTCTTCGTCATCCGATGCCCCCGTCCAGCACCCGACCGGCCGCCGAGGTGACCGGGCACCGTGGATCGGGCCGCTGGCCGGACCAGGAGTCCCGGATCCAGGCGTGGGCCGGGTCGTCGCAGAACGCTGTCGAGCGGGAGCCGCCGGGGCCGGCCAGGACGTTCAGGTAGTACATCGGGTAGCCCGGGGCGGCCACGCACGGCCCGTGGTAGCCGTACGGGATGAGCACCACGTCACCGTCGCGCACCTCGATCGTCTCGTCCAGTTCGGCCAGCCCGGCGCCGGAATGCTCCGGCCCGGTATAGGTGCGGTGCAGGCCGAAGCCCTGACGGCTCGGCCTGAACTGATCGGGCCCGGCGATCCGGTAGTAGTAGATCTCCTCGTTCACGACCTCGCACGGGTCGGTGGCGTCGTGCTTGTGCGGCGGGTAGCTCGACCAGTTGCCGGGCGGGGGGATCAGCTCGCAGCAGACCAGCTTCTCGGCGTGGTCCCAGACACCCGGAATGGCGAAGTTGGTGACCTGCCGCGTGGCCGGACCAGCGCCACGGACCTCCACCGGAACGCCGGTCGCGGCTCCATAGGCCGGCGGCAACCGCTTCGTGCAGCGCGCGGACGGAAGGGCCACTTCGGCTGCGACGTCGCTGCAGAGGGTGAGCACGCTGTCCCTGCCCACATAGGCGAAGTCGGTGACCGCGGCGAACACCGTCTCCCGCCCGGCGAGATCGAAGGACGCCTCGGCCCGGGCCGCCGCAGTGTCGACCTGCACGCTCAGGGCGCCGGACAGCGGCAACACGAACATCTCCGCGCTACCGGTCACCACCGTCTCGACGACTCCCGGCGCGAGCGTGAGCACCCGCAGCCCGCTGAACTGCCAGCCCGCCGACTCGGGCGTAATGCAGATGGGCCGCCCGTCGCCAGGGATATGCAACGTCACGGCGGCAAGCCCTCCGTCGCGGCGCGCAGCACCTTCGCCGCCGCGTCGACGGTGCCGGCGACGTCGCCGCCGTCGGGGTAGAGCACCGTGCGGCCGATGACCAGGCCGCGCACCACCGGCTGGCGCAGTGTCTTGCCCCACGAGGCCACCTGCTCGGCCAGGTTCGGGCCGGGCACGCCGCCGAGTACGACGCACGGCAGGGTCGTTGCCCCGTACACCACGTCCGGGTCGTCGCACGCCGGCATCTTCAACCAGGTGTAGGCGCTCGTCGTGCCCAGAGCCGAGGCCACGGTGACGGCCCGCGCCAATGCCGGGGCATCCTGCTGCAGCACCAATGTGCCCTCGGCGCCACGGTGATAGGGCAGCGGTTCGATCATCGCGACCAGCTTGTGCTGGGCGAGTTCGGTGACCGCCTGCGCGCAGGCGTGCAACGTCGCCACCGTGCCCGCGTCCTGGTCGTCGATCCGAAGCAGCATCTTGCCGCCCTCGAGGCGGCACGCAGCGATGCTTGCCGCGTCGTAACCGGTGAAGCGGTCATCCATCGTCCAGGCGGCACCGTCCAGACCGCCGCGGTTCATCGAGCCGATGACGACCTTGCCCTCGAGCGCACCGAGCAGGAGCAACTCCTCGACGACGTCGGGCGAGCCGAGCACACCGTCGACGTCGGGATGGGCCAGGGCCGTGACCAGCCGTTCGAGCAGGCCACGGCGATCGGCCATGGCCATCGCGTCGTTGCCCGATCGCAACGCGCCGCGCGCCGGGTGATCGGCCGCGACCAGGAACAGGGTGCCCTGCTCGTTGAGCAGGGACTCCCGCCGGCCGCGCTGCGCGTAGGCCTGGGCGACCGAGTCAGGCCGAAACGTCCTGGCCCACAGCAGCCGGCGCCACTGCTCGTCGGTGACGGCGAGCATCAACGCACCCCGTCTCGGGCACAGCGGGCGGACACCATCGCCTCGAGTTCGCCGATGGTGGGCATCGCGTCGGCGCAGGCCAGCCGGGAAGCGACGATCGCCCCGGCGGCGTTGGCGTACTCGGCGCAGCGCACCGGCTCCCAGCCAGACAGCAGGCCGTGGATGAGCGCCCCGCCGAACGCATCCCCCGCGCCCAGCCCGCACACCACGGCGACCGGCCGCGGTGCCACCGTGGTCATGCCGTCGGCCGTCGCGACCAGCACGCCCTCGGCCCCCTTCTTCACCAGCGCGATCTGCACGCCGTGCTCGAGCAGTAGTCGTGCAGCCTGCTCCGGGTCAGCGGTGCCCACCGCCACCTCCACCTCGGCGCGGTTGCCGACGACCAC
>QHCC01000168.1 GCA_003243915.1 Pseudonocardiales bacterium
CTGGTCACCGAGGGCTTCCGGGTGCCCCACGGCCAGGTGTACAGCGTGGTCGAGTCCCCCCGCGGCGAGCTCGGCGCGCACATCGTCAGCGACGGCGGCACCCGCCCGTTCCGGGTGCACTTCCGCGAGCCGTCATTCATCAACCTGCAGGGCACCGCGACGATGGCCATCGGAGGCCTGATCGCCGACGTCATCGCCTCCGTCGCCTCGATCGACCCCGTCATGGGGGGCTGTGACCGGTGACGCCAACTGCGACTATCCCGATCCGCCGCTTTTCCCCGCTGGTGCTCGGTTTCGATGCCGGCAACCGGCCGCGAGCGGGGAAAACTGGGGCTGGCACGGCGGCGGCGGCCCGTGAGGCCGCAGTGGCCGCAGTGGCCGCAGTGAGCGGCGGAGCGGGGACCCGCCCATGACCCTCCCCACGAACTCAGACGCAGGCCGGGAGAACTTCCGCACGAGTGTCATCCAACTCGAGCGGCCGGGCGATCCGAGCGTGTTCGGCGAGCAGACCCGCGCCGAGGCGGCCGAGATCATCGCTCGCTACCCGATCGGGCAGTCCCGCTCGGCGCTGCTGCCGCTGCTGCACCTCGTCCAGTCCGAGCAGGGCTACGTCACCGCCGACGGCATCGCTTTCTGCGCCGAGCGGCTCGGGCTGACCAAGGCACAGGTGTCGGCGGTCGTCACGTTCTACACGATGTACAAGCGCGTGCCGACCGGGGAGTACCTGGTCAGCGTGTGCACCAACACGCTGTGCGGCATGCTCGGCGGCGACGAGATCTTCGCGGCGCTGGGCGAGGCGCTCGATCTGGGCGACAACGAGACCACTGCCGACGCCACGATCACCCTCGAGCATGCTGAGTGTCTGGCCGCCTGCGACTACGCGCCCATCGTCACCGTGAACTACGAATTCTTCGACAACCAGACCGTCGCATCCGCGCGGGAGTTGGTCGCCGCGTTGCGTGACGGCGAGCGGCCGCTGCCCAGCCGTGGCGCGCCGCTGTGCTCGTTCAAGCAGATCGAGCGCCAGATCGCGGGATTCCACGACGCCGAGACGTTGGCGCCGGACGCGAACAGCACCGGCGTCCCCACCGAGGTCGGCGTGCGGCTCGCCGTCGAGCGCGGCCACACGGCGCCGTCCTACGCCGTCGAGCGCACGGACCGCAGGTCGGCCGAAAACGGTGCAGCCACTGCACCACCCACCGCACCACCCACTGCACCACCCACTGCGACGCCGACGACGAGCGCCCACGACGCACCGCTGAACACGTCCGTGTCCGACCCGGAGCACCCGCAGGACTCCGGCGGCGATGCCAAGCCCGAGCCGGGTTCGGCCGCGACGGCGGGGGGCTGACATGCCATTGACTCCCGTTCTCACCAAGAGATTCGGTACCGACCAGCCGTGGAAGATCGAGAACTACGAGCGGC
Organism: Pseudonocardiales bacterium; assembly: GCA_003243915.1. GTDB lineage: Bacteria > Actinomycetota > Actinomycetes > Mycobacteriales > Jatrophihabitantaceae > QHCC01. The sequence goes on from QHCC01000168.1 coordinate 1,426, forward strand.
TCGACGGTTACACCGGGCTGCGCAAAGCGCTCGGCATGACGCCGGACGAGCTGATCGCGCTGGTCAAGGACTCCAACCTGCGCGGCCGAGGCGGCGCCGGCTTCCCGGCCGGGATGAAGTGGCAGTTCATCCCGCAGGCCAAGGAGGGCGAGCCGGCGAAGCCGCACTACGTGGTCGTCAACGCCGACGAGGGCGAGCCGGGCACCTGTCGCGACCTGCCGCTGATGATGAACGACCCGCACTCGATGATCGAGGGCATCGTCATCGCGTGCTACGCGGTGCGCGCCGAGCGGGCCTTCATCTATATCCGCGGCGAGGCAGTGCATGCGATCCGCCGGGTGACGGCGGCGGTCGAGCAGGCGCGGGCCGGCGGGTACCTGGGCAGCAACATCCTGGACAGCGGCTTCGACTGTGAGATCACCATCCACAACGGCGCCGGTGCCTACATCTGCGGTGAGGAGACCGCGCTGCTCGACTCGCTCGAGGGCAAGCGCGGCCAGCCGCGGCTCAAGCCGCCGTTCCCGGCGACGAACGGCCTCTACGACGCGCCGACGGTCGTCAACAATGTCGGCACGCTGGCCAGCGTGCCCTACATCGTGCTCGGCGGTGCCGACTGGTTCAAGGAGATGGGCCCGGCAGGTTCGCCCGGGCCGTGCATGTACTCGCTCTCAGGCCGGGTCGCGAACCCGGGCCAGTACGAGGCGCCGATGGGTAGCACCCTGCGCGAACTGCTCGAGCTCGCCGGTGGGATGAGCCGCGGCAAGGAGCTCAAGTTCTGGACGCCGGGGGGCTCGTCGACGCCGATGTTCACCACCGAGCACCTGGACACGCCGCTGGACTTCGACTCCGCCGTCCAGGCGGGCTCGATGAACGGCACGTCCGCACTGATGATCTTCGACGAGGATGACTGTGTCGTGCGCGCGGTGAAGAAGTGGTGCGACTTCTACCTGCACGAGTCATGCGGCAAGTGCACGCCGTGCCGGGAGGGCACCTACTGGTACGTCGGGATCTACGAGCGGCTGGAGGCCGGCGGCGGTACCGAGGAGGACATCGACACGCTGCTCGACCTGTCCGAGAACATCCTGGGCCGCTCGTTCTGCGCCTTCGGTGACGGCGCCACCAGCCCGGTCAGCTCGTCCATCCAGTACTTCCGCGACGAGTACCTGGCCCACGTCGAGGGCGACGGATGCCCGTTCCCCGGCGCACGAGCTCTAGCGGGAGCGCATCGATGAGCGGGTATGCACGCCGCGGCGCCACGCTGGGCTTCCGCCGCGTCTCCCGAGTAATCACTTACGCCGCGAGTGGTCACCTACAAGTGACCACTCCGCGCCCATGTGACCACTCAACGCGGAGGACGTCATGACCGCACTCGAGCAGGCAGCCGCCAAAGAGGACTTGGTCACCGTCACCATCGACGGGATCGAGATCTCGGTGCCCAAGGGGACGCTGCTGATCCGCGCCGCCGAGCAGCTCGGCATCGCAATCCCGCGATTCTGCGACCACCCGCTGCTCGACCCGGCCGGCGCGTGCCGCCAGTGCCTGGTCGAGGTGCCGGACATGGGCAACGGCAAGGGCATGCCCAAGCCGGCGGCGTCGTGCACCACCACCGTGATGCCGGGCATGGTCGTCAAGACACAACTCACCTCCGTGGTGGCCGACAAGGCGCAGCAAGGCGTGATGGAGTTGCTGCTCATCAACCACCCGCTCGACTGCCCGATCTGCGACAAGGGCGGTGAGTGCCCGCTGCAGAACCAGGCGATGAGCAACGGCCGCGCCGACTCGCGCTTCCGCGACGTCAAACGCACCTTCCCCAAGCCGATCGCCATCTCCTCGAACGTGTTGCTCGACCGCGAGCGCTGCGTGCTCTGCCAGCGCTGCACCCGCTTCTCCGAGCAGATCGCTGGTGACCCGTTCATCGATCTGCTCGAGCGCGGCGCCCACGAGCAGATCGGCACGTCCTCCGAGGAGCCGTTCCAGTCCTACTTCTCCGGCAACACCGTGCAGATCTGTCCCGTGGGAGCGCTCACCGGCGCGTCTTACCGCTTCCGGGCGCGCCCGTTCGACCTGCAGTCCACCGATTCGGTGTGCGAGCACTGCGCCTCGGGCTGCGCGCAGCGCTCGGACTGGCGCCGCAGCAGGGTGACCCGACGCCTCGCGGGCGACGACCCGCTGGTCAATGAGGAGTGGAACTGCGACAAGGGCCGCTGGTCCTTCCACTACGCCACCCAGGCTGATCGGCTGCTCGCCCCGATGATGCGCGACGAGTCGGGCACGCTCGTCGAGACCAGCTGGCCCGAGGCGTTCGAGCGTGCGGCGGCCGGGCTGCGCGAGGCCGTCGACCGCGCCGGCGTGGGCGTGCTGCCCGGCGGCCGGCTCACCGAGGAGGACGCCTACGCCTACGCCAAGTTCGCCCGCGTCGTCCTGGGCACCAACGACATCGACTTCCGCTCGCGTCCCGGCAGCGCCGAGGAGCTTGCGTTCCTGGGCTCGCACGTCGCGGGCACCACGCCCGAGCACGTTTCCTACGCCGCACTGGAGCAGTCACCCGCGGTGCTACTGGTCGGCTTCGAACCCGAGGACGAGTCACCGATCGTCTTCCTGCGGCTTCGCAAGTCCACCCTGCTGGGCCGCACCGCGGTCTGGTCGATCGCGCCGTTCGCCTCGCGGGGCCTGGCCAAGCTCGACGGCACGCTGGTCGCGACAGTGCCCGGAACCGAAGCTGTGGCGCTCGGGGCGCTCGACGACGCGGTCACCGACGCGCTCTCGGCGGACGGTGCGCTGATCCTGGTCGGCGAACGGCTGGCCTGTTCGCCCGGAGCGCTCGCCGCCGCTGCCGACCTGGCTGCCCTCACCGGCGCCAGGATGGCCTGGGTGCCCCGCCGCGCCGGCGAACGCGGCGCCATCGACGCCGGCGCGCTGCCCAGCCTGCTACCGGGCGCTCGCGCCGTCGCCGACAGCGCGGCCCGCGCCGAGGTCGATCAGGTGTGGGGCGCAGCCGTGCCCACCCAGGCTGGCCGCGACACCGAAGCGATCCTGCGCGCAGCCGTCGACGGTTCGCTCGCCGCACTCGTCATCGGCGGCGTCGATCCCACCGATCTGGCCGACCCGGCGCTGGCCATCGAGGCCCTGGAACACGCCGGCTTCATCGTCAGCCTGGAGATCCGGGCCAGTGCCGTCACCGCCCACGCCGACGTCGTGCTGCCGGTCGCGCCGCCCGCCGAGAAGGCCGGCCGCTACGTGACGTGGGAGGGCCGGCGCCGTCCGTTCGACCTGACGATCGCCAACACCGGCGCGCTGTCCGACGGTCGGGTGCTGCACGCGCTCGCCGAAGAACTGGACGTCTCGCTCGGGCTGCCGAGTGTCGCCGCCGCCCGCGCCGAACTGGTGCGCCTGGCCCCCGGCACGAACCGGCCGGCGGCCAGTACCGCCGTGGTCGCTGCGTTCGCAAAGCCTGCACCCGCGCGGGGTGAGGCGCTACTGGCCACCTGGAGCGAGCTGATCGACGCCGGCCGCATGCAGGACGGCGACGAGCACCTCGCTGGGACGGCCAAGCCGGCCCGGGCCCTGCTCAACGCGGCGACCGCAGCCGAGGTGGGCGTCCTCGTCGGAGGATCGGTGGCCGTCGCCACTGCGCGCGGGACGCTCGTGCTGCCCGTCGTGATCGACGCGTTGCCCGACCGCGTCGTGTGGTTGCCGACCAACGCGCACGGCTGTGCGGTGCGCGCGACCCTCGGCGCCGGGTCGGGTGACCTCGTGACGCTCACCAGTGCCGACGCGCCGCCCGTGCTCGGCGCCGATCCCGACTCCGCGTCCGGAGGTGTGTCATGAGTGCCGATACTTGGCCCCCTAGCAGGGTCCCGCGCGGCCTGTCGCCCGGCCGCGCGGCCAAGGCTGGAGGAGCAGCGTGAGCGTTCTCGCCGCCTCACAGAACCTTCCGGGCTTCGGCAATCAGCCGCTCTGGATCGTCCTGATCAAGGTCCTCGGCGTCTTCGTCTTCCTCGTCGTCATGACGCTGTTCGCCATCGTCTTCGAGCGCAAGGTGGTCGGGCGGATGCAGAACCGCATCGGCCCCAACCGGGTCGGACCGTGGGGGACGCTGCAGTCCCTCGCCGACGGCCTCAAGCTGGCGTTCAAGGAAGAGATCATCCCGGTGCTCGCCGACAAGCCGGTGTACTTCCTGGCCCCGATCCTCTCTGCGGTGCCGGCATTCCTGGCGTTCTCCGTCATCCCGTTCGGCCCCGAGGTGTCGCTGTTCGGCCACCGCACGCCGCTGCAGCTCACCGACCTGCCCGTCGGTGTGCTCGTCGTGTTCGCCTGCTCGTCGCTAGGGGTGTACGGCATCGTGCTCTCGGGCTGGGCCTCCGGATCGACGTACCCGCTGCTCGGTGCCCTGCGCTCCGCGGCGCAGATGATCTCCTACGAGGTCGCGATGGGGTTGTCGATGGTGGCGGTGTTCCTGTTCGCGGACACCATGTCCACCTCGGGCATCGTGGCGGCGCAGTACCACACCTGGAACATCTTGCCGTTGTTCGTGTCGTTCGCCATCTACGCAATCGCTGTGGTGGGTGAGACCAACCGCGCGCCGTTCGACCTGGCCGAGGCCGAGTCAGAACTCGTGGGCGGCTTCCACACCGAGTACTCCTCGTTCAAGTTCGCGATGTTCTTCCTGGCCGAGTACATCAACATGGTCACCGTGTCGGCGCTGGCCACGACACTGTTCCTCGGCGGCTGGCACGCGCCGTGGGGTGTCCACGCGATCTGGCACGGCGCCAATTCGGGCTGGTTCCCGGTGGTCTGGTTCGTGGCCAAGATCATCGCGATCATCTTCGTGTTCGTCTGGTTGCGAGGGACGCTGCCGCGGCTGCGCTACGACCAGTTCATGCACCTGGGCTGGAAGGTGCTCATCCCGGTCAACCTGGTGTGGATCCTGGCCGTCACCACGATCCACGTGCTGCGCGACCGCAACTGGCCGGCGTGGCAGGCCACCGCTCTGCCGCTCGTCCTACTGTTGTTCCTGGTCGTGCTGCCGGCGCTGGTGATGTGGGAGGGCACCTCCGCGCGCCGGAGGGCTGAACGCGACGAGGACGACGAGGCCGAGGCGCTGCTGACGCCCACGTTCCCGACGCCGCCGATGGATCTGGTGGTGCCCACCACGAAGCGCCTGGCCACGGCGTCGGTGCGACGGACCAGGCGCCCGCCGGAGCTTCGCGATGGAGAGGATTCCGATGGCTGAATCACCGACCACCGAACCCAGCGGTACCGTCACCGGCTTCGCCAAGGGCTTCGGGCTGACCTTCGCGACAATGTTCAAGAAGGTCTACACCCAGCAATACCCCTTCGACATCTACCCGACGGCACCGCGTTACCACGGCCGGCACGTACTCAACCGGCACCCGGACGGCCTGGAGAAGTGCGTCGGCTGCGAGCTGTGCGCGTGGGCCTGCCCCGCCGACGCGATCTACGTCGAGGGCGGCGACAACACCGACGAGGAGCGCTACTCACCCGGTGAGCGCTACGGGGCCGTGTACCAGATCAACTACCTGCGCTGTATCTTCTGCGGGCTGTGCGTCGAGGCGTGCCCGACCAGGTCGTTGACGATGAGCAACGAGTACGAACTCGCCCTCGACAACCGCCAGGACCTGATCTACACGAAGGAGCAGTTGATGGCCCCGCTGCTGCCCGGCATGGAGGCGCCGCCCCACCCGATGCGGCTCGGCGAGGACGAGAAGGACTACTACACGGTCGCATCGCAGGCCCCGCTGCAGCAGGGTGCGCCGCAGAGCTCGGCCAATGTGGCCGGGGTGCCCATCACCGGTACCGCCATCGAGGTCGGCAGGCACCACTCATGAACCGCCCCGACCGCCAGCCACGTTTCCCCGCTACAGACCGGTCCGGGACCGCATTTCCCCGCCGCTGGTCGGTTTGGCTGCCTGAAACCGGTCACCAGCGGGGAAATCAGGGTGCGGTCCTGGCACTTTTCCCCGCAGACGCTCGCTTTGACGGGCTTGAACCGGTCACCAGCGGGGAAAACACGGGGCGGTCGGTGTGAGCGCGGTCGGGTTCGCAGCCGGTGAACTGACCAACGGCCAGGTGCCGCTGGGTGAGGCGGTCGCGTTCTGGATCCTCGGCCCGATCTCGCTGGCCGGTGCAATCGGCATGGTGCTGCTGCGCAACGCCGTGCACTGCGCGCTCTCGCTGGTCGCCACGATGATGTCGCTGGGCATGTTCTACCTGATCGAACAGGGCCCGTTCCTCGGCCTGGTGCAGATCATCGTCTACACCGGCGCGATCATGATCCTGTTCCTGTTCGTGCTGATGCTCATCGGCCGTGACGCGTCGGATTCGATCATCGAGACGCTGCGCGGGCAGCGCTGGGCGGCGGCCCTGTTCGGTGTCGGTTTCGCGCTGCTGGTCGCTCTGTCGGTCGGCCGCGCGTTCAAGGGTTCCAAGCCCGCCGACCTGAACACGACCGAGACCAACGCGGGCGGCCAGAACGTCAACTCGATCGCCGCCCTCCTGTTCACCAAGTACCTGTTCGCCTTCGAACTCACGTCCGCGCTGCTGATCATCGCCGCGGTCGGTGCGATGGTTCTGGCCCACGTCGAGCGCGACGGACCCAAGCCGACCCAGAAGTCGATCGCCCGTGAACGCATCCGCTCCGGGCGCCCGCAGCCGCTGCCCGGCCCGGGAGTGCTCTCGTCCGGCAACTCGATCGGCACGCCCGCGTTGCTGCCCGACGGGTCGATCTCGCACGAGTCGGTGATGGCCTCGACGCCTGGCCTGCGCGAACTACCGGCCGCGAATCACTCGGCCAACGCGGACGACATCCGATGACGCCGACGTATTACCTGGTGTTGTCCGCCGCGCTGTTCACGATCGGGGCGGTCGGAGTGCTGGTGCGGCGCAATGCCATCGTCGTGTTCATGTGTGTCGAGCTGATGCTCAACGCCGTCAACCTCAGCCTGGTCACGTTCGCTCGCGTCAACGGCAGCCTTGACGGCCAGATCATGGCGTTCTTCGTTATGGTCGTCGCCGCGGCCGAGGTGGTCATCGGGTTGGCGATCATCATGTCCATCTTCCGGACCCGGAGGTCGGCGTCGGTTGACGACGCCAACCTCCTGAAGTACTAGGAGCGGTTCCTCGATGACCACCGCCCACGGGATCCAGTCGGCCGCCTGGCTGCTGATCGCGCTGCCGCTGCTGTCAGCGGGCGTGCTGCTCGTCGCCGGCCGGCGCGCCGACAAGTGGGCCCACGTCGTCGGGGCCGCCGTACCTGTCGTGCTGTTCGGCTACGCAGTCATGTTGTTCTTCTCGGTCAAGGGTGAGGGCAACCGCGAGATCAACCTGCACCTGTACTCGTGGATCCCGGTGGCCGGCTTCAAGGTCGACGCCGGCCTGTTGATCGACCCGCTGTCGATGGTGTTCGTGCTGCTGATCACCGGCGTCGGCTCGCTCATCCACATCTACGCCGTCGGGTACATGGCCCACGACGAGGGGCGCCGTCGCTTCTTCGGCTACTTCAACTACTTCATCGCGGTGATGCTGCTGCTCGTGCTGGCCAACAGCTACCTCGCCCTCTACGTCGGCTGGGAGGGCGTGGGTCTTGCCTCCTACCTGCTGATCTCCTTCTACTACAGCCGCAACATCGCTGCGACGGCCGGCAACAAGGCGTTCTTCGCCAACCGGGTCGGCGATGTGGGCCTCTCAATCGCGATCATGATCATGTTCGCGTATGTCGGCAGCACCTCTTACGCCGATGTGCTCTACGGAGACACCCAGCTGACCAAGGGTGTCGCGACCGCGATCGGGTTCATGTTGCTGCTCGGTGCGTGCGGCAAGTCGGGGCAGTTCCCGCTGCAGACGTGGCTGCCCGACGCGATGGAGGGCCCCACCCCGGTGTCAGCGCTGATCCACGCGGCGACCATGGTCACCGCCGGCGTATACCTGATCGCCCGCTCCGCGCCGGTTTTCGACGTCTCGCAGGCGGCCCGCACGGCCGTGGTGGTCGTCGGCGCCATCACCCTGCTCTACGGCTGCGTCTGCGGTTGCGGGCAGGACGATCTCAAGCGGGTGCTCGCCTACTCGACGGTCAGCCAGATCGGCTACATGTTCCTGGCCGTGGGGCTCGGCCCCGGCGTCTACGCGATCGGCATCATCCATCTGGTCGGCCACGGGTTCTTCAAGGCCGCGCTGTTCCTGTCGGCCGGCTCGGTCATGCACGCCATGAACGACCGCATCGACATGCGACGGTTCGGCGGCCTGTTCCGGGTCATGCCGATCACCTACGGCGTGTTCGTCTGCGGCTACCTCGCCATCATCGGCTTCCCGCTCGCCACCGGCTTCTGGACGAAGGACAAGATCATCGAAGCGGCGCTGGACAAGGGCGGCACGTCGGGCTGGGTCCTCGGGGTGGTCGCGCTGGCCGGCGCCGGGCTCACCGCGTTCTACATGACCCGCGCCCTCGTCATGACCTTCCACGGCGAGCGCCGGTGGGAGGACGACGTTCATCCGCACGAGGCGTCGCGATCGATGACCTATCCGATGATCGCGCTGGGCGTTCTCTCGCTCGTGGGCGGCTACCTGTTGATCTTCGGTGGCGGCCTGCAGCACTGGCTCACGCCGTCGGTCGGCCCTAGCGTCGAGGAGGGCGTGCACACCGTGTCGACGCTCGTGCTCACCGCCATCACGCTCGTCGTCGTCGCACTCGGCGTGCTCGGCGGCTGGGTCGCGTTCGGCCGCAAGCCGGTACCGATCAGCCAGCCCGTGGGCGTCTCACCGGTCACGACGGCCGCCCGCCGCAACATCTACGCCGACGCGTTCAACGAGATGGTGCTGCAGCGGCCGGGCCAGTGGCTCAGCCGGGCGCTGGTCTACTTCGACAACCGCGGTGTCGACGGTGCTGTCACCGGCCTGGCCGCCGGCTTCGGGGGCGGCTCGGCCAGGTTGAAGCGCACCCAGACCGGCTTCGTGCGCAGCTACGCGCTGTCGATGCTCGGCGGCACCATTGCCGTCGTCGCGGTCCTGCTCGCGGTGAGGTTCCAGTAATGCACAACCCCGCCCTCGTCATCCTGGTGCTGATCCCGCTGATCGGCTCGGTGGCCGTGTTCTCGCTCAGGCAGGAGCAGGCCAAGCTGGCCAAGCAGCTCAGCCTCGCGGTGTCGCTGATCGTGGTCGTCTACACGGCCGTCGTCGGCTTCGCGTTCCACACCGACGCGCACGCCGAACGATTCCAGTTCCGCGGAAGTTGGAGCTGGATCAAGGCCTTCAACGTGCATATCGCCGTAGGCGTCGACGGCATCGCGCTGGTCCTGGTGGCCATGTCGGTCGTGCTGGTGCCGGCCGTCGTGCTCGCGTCCTGGAACAGCTTCGACAGCCGCTCAGGCGCCGAGGAGATCGTGGCGCCGGGTGCGAAGCAACGCAGCGTCAAGAACTACTTCGCCCTGTTGCTGCTGCTCGAGTTCTTCATGATCGGTGTCTTCACGGCGACCGACGTCTTCCTGTTCTACGTGTTCTTCGAGGCGATGCTCGTCCCGATGTACTTCATCATCGGCAGCTTCGGCGGCCCTCGGCGCCAGTACGCGGCGATGAAGTTCTTCCTGTACTCCCTGGTCGGCGGCCTGCTCATGCTGGCCTCGGTCATCGGCCTGTACGTCACGACCGGGTCGCGCTCGTTCGCGATCACGGACCTGATCGGCAAGGTTCCCGACGGCGCGACCCAGAAGTGGCTCTTCCTCGGCTTCTTCATCGCCTTCGCCATCAAGGCACCGCTGGTTCCGTTTCACACCTGGCTGCCCGATGCCGGCGCCGAGGCCCCGGCCGGTGGCGCGGCGCTGCTCGTCGGCGTCCTCGACAAGGTCGGCACGTTCGGCTTCCTGCGCTACTGCCTGCCGCTGTTCCCCGGCGCGTCGCGCTACTTCGCGCCGACCATCCTGATCCTCTCGGTCATCGGCATCCTCTATGCGGCGTTCCTTGCGATCGGCCAGCGCGACATGAAGCGCCTGGTCGCGTACACCTCGGTGGCGCACTTCGGCTTCATCGGGCTGGGCATCTTCGCCTTCACCACCCAGGGCGGTACCGGTGCTGTGCTGTACATGGTGAACCATGGCCTGTCGACGGGCGCCCTGTTCATCGTGGTCGGCCTGCTGATCGCGCGCGGCAAGAGCCGCAACGTCGATGACTACGGCGGCGCGGCGAAGGTGACGCCGATCCTGGCCGGGCTGTTCCTGCTCACCGGCCTGTCGGCGCTTGCGTTGCCGGGCATGAGCACGTTCGTCAGCGAGTTCCTGGTGCTCGTGGGCACGTTCACGCGGCACAAGGGACTCGCGGTCCTGGCGACGACCGGCATCGTCCTGGCGGCCATCTACGTCCTCTACCTGTACCAGCGCACCTTCCAGGGCCGGGTGAGCGAGAAGGTGGCCAAGTTCCGCGACCTCAACGTCCGTGAGACCTTCGCGGTAGCGCCCTTGATAGCGCTGATCATCGTCCTCGGCGTCTACCCGAAGCCGATCCTCGACGTGATCAACCCTGCGGTGCGGGCGACGCTGCACGACGTGCACCAGAGCGACCCGACACCTGATCTCGGCACCGCGGTCGGAGGAGTCAGGTGAGCCGCCTGCTGATGGCCGAGACGGCGACGATCCACGCGCCGTCGGTCTCCTACCATGCGCTGGCACCGATCTTGATCGTGCTCGGCGCGGCGATGCTCGGGGTCCTGGCCGAGGCGCTCGTGCCGCGTGCCGAGCGCTACACCGTGCAGTTGGGCATCACCGTCGTGGGGCTCGCGGCCGCGCTGGTCACCGTCGCCCTGCTGCACGGCACCTCGGAGACCACAGTGGCGGGCGCGCTCGCGGTCGACGGTGCGGGCCTGTTCATCCAGGGATCGGTCCTCGTGCTGGCGATCATGTCGGTGCTGCTGATCGCCGAGCGCAGCGTCGACGTCGGCAGCGCCATCGTCGCCTCGGCGGCTGTGGTCGTCGGGTCGCCGACCGACCGCCGGCTGGCCCGCACCGGTCTGATCCAGACCGAGGTGTTCCCACTGCTGCTGTTCGCGGTATCGGGGATGTTGATCTTCCCGATCTCGAACAACTTGCTGCTGATGTTCGTGGCCCTCGAGGTGCTGTCCCTGCCGCTGTACCTGATGGCCGGGCTGTCGCGCCGGCGTCGGCTGCTCTCACAAGAGGCGGCACTGAAGTACTTCCTGCTCGGCGCGTTCGCGTCGGCGTTCTTCCTGTACGGGCTGGCCCTGCTCTACGGCTACGCGAACTCCGTCGACCTGCCGGCGATCCTGAAAGCGTCGCAGGCATCGCCCAAGTCCGACGTGCTGCTGTTCGTCGGGCTGGCCCTGCTGCTCGTCGGCCTGCTGTTCAAGGCGGGCATCGCGCCGTTCCACAGCTGGACGCCCGACGTCTACCAGGGTGCGCCGACGCCGGTGACGGCGTTCATGTCCTCGTGCACGAAGATCGCGGCGTTCGGTGCGATCCTGCGGGTGCTCTACGTCGGCTTCAACGCCACGGCGTGGAACTGGCGCCCGATCGTGTGGGCCGTGGCGATCGCGTCCATGGCGGTCGGTGGGATCTTCGGCCTGACGCAGACCGATCTCAAGCGCGTGCTGGCGTATTCGTCGATCGCGCACGCCGGCTTCATCCTCGTCGGCCTGGTGGCCCTGACCAAGGACGGCATCTCGAGCGTGCTGTTCTACGTCCTCACCTACGGCTTCTCGACGATGGCCGCGTTCGGCGTGCTCATGCTCGTGCGCGACGCCGACGGCGAAGCGACGCACCTGGCGCAGTGGTCCGGGCTCGCGCGCAAGAGCCCGTTCGTGGCGTCAGTCATGACCGTGCTGCTGATGTCGATGGCCGGCATCCCGTTGACCTCGGGCTTCATCGCGAAGTTCTCCGTGTTCCGCGCGGCGTTCCACGTGGCCGCACCGCTCGTGGTGATCGCGCTGGTCTTCTCCGCGGTGGCCGCTTTCTACTACCTCCGTATCGTGGTGCTCATGTTCTTCGCAGAGCCCCCGGAGAACGGCCCGACCATCGCCATCCCGGGTTGGTCGACCGCCGTGGCGCTGACGTTCGGCGTCGTGGTCACCATAGTCCTGGGCCTGTTCCCGCAGCCCATCCTCGACCTGGCGGCGAAGGCCGCGACGCTGGTCGGGTGACTCGCGCCGGGCTCGGCGTCGAGTTCGCGGATGCCGCACTCGAGTCGTCGGTGCGCGCCGGGCTGGAGGCCATCGAGTTGGCGCTGCGGCGGGCCGTTGCGGCCGACGACGACTTCGTGGCCGGCGCGGCACGTTACCTCGTCGATGCCGGCGGCAAGCGGTTCCGGCCACTGGTGAGCGTCCTCAGCGCGCATTTCGGCGACCCGTCGCGCGCCGAGATCGTGCCGGCGGCGGTGGTGGTCGAGCTGACCCACCTGGCGACGCTGTACCACGACGACGTGATGGATGAGGCGGCCGTACGGCGCGGTGCGACGTCGGCGAATGCGCGCTGGGACAACACGGTGGCCATCCTGACCGGCGACTTCCTGTTCTCGCGCGCCTCGAACCTGCTGGCCGACCTGGGTCCGCACGCCGTCCGGCTGCAGGCGCGCACGTTCGAGCGACTCGTCACCGGCCAGATCCGGGAGACCGTCGGTCCGCGCGACGGTGTCGGCGCCATCGAGCACTACCTGTCCGTATTGGTCGACAAGACCGGCTCGCTCATCGCCACCGCGGCCGAGTTCGGTGCCTACTTCGCGCGCGCCGACCCCGCCGTCGTCGACAGCTTGCGTCGCTTCGGCGAGCAGATCGGCGTCGCCTTCCAGATCAGCGACGACATCCTGGACATCGCCTCCGACTCGACCGAGTCCGGCAAGACACCTGGTACCGATCTGCGCGAGGGGATCGCCACCCTCCCGGTGCTCTACGCGCTGCGTTCCGACGAGGCGGCGGGGGAGCGGTTGCGCACCCTCGTGGCCCGGCCCCTCGTCGACGACGCCGAGCACGCAGAGGCGCTGGGCCTGCTGCGCGCGTCGCCGGCACTGGCCGCCTCGCGTGCGACGCTTCAGCGCTATGCCGACGCCGCGCGCACCATGCTTGTCGACCTGCCTGATGTGCCGGCGCGCGACGCCCTCGCGACCCTGACCGAGCTGGTGATCGCCCGCACCGGCTGACGGCCGGCCGGTCGCCAAGCGGCGCGGACACGCGGCACTGCGCGGATAACGCACCACCCGACAGGTTGGGGTGGTAGGTGTCATGGGTGCGCTCACAATTCGCCACTCGTGCCGAGGCCGGCCGGTTGCTCGGCGCGCGGTTGTTCGAGACCTACGGCGGTGCCGATGCAGTCGTGCTCGGGCTGCCGCGCGGTGGCGTGCCCGTGGCCGCGGAGGTGGCCAGATCCCTCGGCGCGCCGGTGGACGTGTTCGTCGTGCGCAAGCTCGGCGTCCCCTGGCAACCCGAACTGGCGTTCGGTGCCGTGGCCGGCGGTGGGGTGCGGGTCCTCAACCCTGGCGTCGTGGCAGCGGCCCGCCTGGACGATGCGACGATCGAGCGCCTGACAGCGGTGGGTGCTGCCGAGGTCGAGCGGCGCGAGCAGGCTTACCGCGGCGCCAGGGCCCCGGTCGCGCTGAGTGGGCGCATGGTCATCGTCGTCGACGACGGCATCGCTACCGGCGCGACCATGCGCGCGGCGGTTCAGGCGATTCGTGCCCACCGGCCGGCGGGCGTTGTCGTCGCGGCGCCGGTCGCGCCGGCACAGGTCGTCGAGCAGCTGACCAAGTCCGCCGATCGCCTGCTCGTGCTTGTTTCCGCGGCGAGATTCGACTCGGTCGGCTGGTTCTACGGCGACTTCGCTCAGCTGTCAGACGAGGACGTGCAGCGAATTCTTCGGGGTCGCGACACGTCCTAGTGGTCTGTCTGTCCCAGACAGACGACTGGGGGGCGTCACAGCAGCCAGGGCGCGACGTCCGGTGTCTGGTTGAGCGTGCCCGCGGCGGCCGCCGGACGCCCGACGAGCCAGGCGGTCAGGGCCCAGTCCGGCCCGCTGACGTCCACCGGGTCGCCCGTGCCGGCTGTCCAGACCCGGCCCGACAGATCCGTCGTCACCGAGCGCTCCTCGGCCACCTCGATCCGCAACGCAGTTGTGGCCCGCTGGGCCAGACCATCGGCGAGTTGAGGCAGCAGGTACGCGACGAACTCGGCCGGCCAGTGCTCCGCGGCGTACTCACCGGCGAGATCGACGTGGTGGATCTCGACCTCCCGCCACCTTGCCACGACGTAGTCGCGAGCGGGAAGATCCTCGGTGGGCAGGTCCCAGCCGTCGGCATCGGCGACCGCCCCGAGGAGCCGGTCCAGCCGGTCGGCCGATTCGCGCACGTCGGCGGCAAGTTCGGCGAACCCCCGCGTCGACCCTGCCTCGATGTCGGCGTTGCGGCCCTGCCTGCCGTCGGGATAGCGGGCGACAATCTCACCCCGCAACGCTCCTGACAGCGTTCGGGTGATGCCGTCGGCGTTACGCGCGATGTGTGCGAGCACGTGGCCGCGCGTCCAGCCAGGCAGCAGTGATGGTGCCCGGACCTCGGCGTCGGTCCATCGTTGCGCGTCCACGCCCGCCAGCAACGCGGCCGTGGACGTGCGCAGGGCGGTCAGCGATGCCGTGGGCGCGCTCATGTTCTGATGATCCCCCTTGCCCCCCGCCTATAAACCCCAGGCCCGCAATCGGTGCTGACCCCGCCCGCACCGTTCGGACGGGACGATGGGCAAGGTGGATCAGGGCTATCGCGATCGCGACCTGCTCACCCACCTTGCCCGGGTTGAGCAACCGGTGCGCTGCCTCGATCGCCGGCGATCAACGGGGCGTTTGCGGTTGGCTGGTGACAGGCGGCGTTGATCTCCTCGGCCACCCGCTGGGGCTCGTCGAGCGGCAGGAATGTGCGTCCGCCCTCGATCTCGACGAGGTGCGCATTGCTGAACGCATCGCGCAGGCGGCGGGCCAACCCGATCGTGAAGAAGCGGTCCGCGTCGCCCCAGATGAGCACCACCGGCTTGGTGAACCGGCTCAGCCGGGTGGATACGTCGAGCAGATCGCGGGCGTTGACTCCGCGCAGGAACCGCGCCGTGTCGCGCCGCACGCCCGGGTCGGTGAGTGCCGGGGTGATCCACCGCCGGGTCAGGTCCGGGGCCAGCGGATTTCGGACGAGCGCACCGTATCCGAGCACCGAGTGTCGCAACCTGGTCGGCCGAATCGCCGCCATCATCGCGCGCAGCCGCCACGGGCGGCGTCCGATTTTGACGATCATGCCGAATGGCGGCGGGGGGAACTGGTCGAAGGCGTCGCAGTTGGTGAGCACGAGCCGGCCGACGCGCGAGTCGTCGATGTCCACGAGGAACTGGCACAACGCACCGCCGGTGTCGTTGCCGACGAGCGTGACGTCGTGCAGGTCGAGGGCCACGAGTAACGCGATGATCAGCCGGGCGACCCCGCGCGGCGTCAGGTCGGCGTCGGGGCTCAATGCGATCGGGTGGGAACCCAGTGGCAGGTCGGGTGCGTAGGAGCGCACACCCTGCGCGGCGAGGGCGTCGGCCACGCCGGTCCACAGCTCTGCGTTGACCAGCAGCCCGTGGACGAACACGACTGGCGGGGTGGCGCTGTTCGCTGGCCCGGCGGCGCGGTAGTGCAGGCGGCCCTGGGCGATGTCGACGGTCGGCATGTGTGACTCCCTGGCGGTACTGTCGGGGAATGGTCC
This sequence comes from Pseudonocardiales bacterium, assembly GCA_003243915.1. Classification (GTDB taxonomy): domain Bacteria; phylum Actinomycetota; class Actinomycetes; order Mycobacteriales; family Jatrophihabitantaceae; genus QHCC01. The sequence continues at coordinate 17,146 of QHCC01000168.1, forward strand.
ACCAAACATACATACAGTCTGTGTATGGTAAGCAAACCGCGTAGCCAGGCTGCTCGATCAGGCGACACCACGGACGCGTTGGTGCGCGCCGCGCGGGGGCTGTTCGCCGAGCACGGTTTCGCCGGGGTGGGCACCGAGGTGATCGTGCGTGCCGCCGGCGTCACCCGCGGAGCGATGTACCACCACTTCGCCGACAAGGCCGAACTGTTCGCCGCGGTGCTCGAGACCGTCGAGGGCGAGGTGACCGCGCGGATCGGCGCGGTGGTCGCGGCGTCGGGAGCCTCCGACCCGATCGCGGTCATGCGGCTGGGGGCGGGCACCTGGCTGGACGTGTGCGCCGAGCCCGAGGTACACCGGATCGTGCTGGTCGACGCGCCCGCCGTGCTGGGCTGGCAACGCTGGCGCGAGATCGGGCTGCGCTACGGGATGGGGCTGGTTCACGGCCTGATCGCCCATGCCATCGAGGTGGGACGCATTCCGGCGCAACCGGTCGAACCCCTCGCGCACGTGGTGATCGGGGCGCTCGACGAGGCGGCGCTCTACATCGCACGCGCCGACGACCGCGCGCGCGCACGCAGAGAAGTCGGCGCGGTGATCGACAACTTGATCACCTCGATCGCCACCGAGTGACGCCCGTCAGGTTAAGAGCCGGCACCGTTGTCGGCAGTGCGTCAGGCGGCGACGGCCTCGGCGGCAGCGGCAAGCGCGGCCGTCCGGCGCTGGGAACGCAGGCCGTCGACGGTCAGCACGATCAGCGCGACCCAGACCAGCGCAAAGCCGGCGAACTCCGCAGCGGGCAGGGCCTCGTGCCGGATGCCGACCCCGACCGAGAACTGCAGCACGGGGGCGAGGTACTGCAGCAGCCCGACGACGCTCAACGGCAGCCGTCGGGTGCCGGCGGCGAAGAGCAGCAGGGGCACCGCCGTGACGACGCCGGTGCCGGCCAGCAGCAGCGCGTTGCCGGCTCCGTGGCTGGCGAACACGAGGTTGCCCTGTGCCGCGATAACACCGAGGGCGATGAGCGCCGGTAGGAACATCGCGCCCGTCTCGATGGCCATCGACTCGACGGCTCCCACCGCGGCTCGTTTCTTGAAGAACCCGTACAGACCGAAGGATGTCGCGAGGATCAGCGCGATCCACGGCGGGTGGCCGTGGTCGACGGCGATGACGAGGACCGCGACCGTGCCGATCCCGACCGCGACCCACTGCATCGGGCGCAGCCGCTCGCCCAGCACGAACACGCCCAGCAGGATCGTGAACAGTGGATTGATGAAGTAACCCAGGCTGGTCTCTATGACGTGCCCGGAATTGACGCCGTAGATATAGGTACCCCAGTTGACGGTCACCACCACGGCTGCGGCCGTGAGCAGGTTGCGCTGACGGCGCTCGGCCAGCACCGCTCGAACTCGCCCGAATCCCCGCGTGATGGTCAGGATCATTGCCATGATCAGGAGCGACCACGCCATCCGCTGGGCCAGGATTTCGGCCGTGCCTGCCGGTTCGAGCAGTGGCCAGTACAGCGGGAACAGGCCCCACAGCAGGTAAGCCGACGCGCCGTAGATCAACCCGCGGCGCGCGTCGTCGTCGTCGTCGTGGGGCACGCCTTCACGTTACGGAGACCGGCCAGCGCTTACCCCGGCCAATCGGTGCCGGCTGGTCGGATATCGACACTGACGTCGGACGCGTTCGGTCGCGTCGTGCGCAGGTCGATCTCCATCCAGGTCTGTGGCACTCGCAGTGGTTCGAAGCCCAGCGGCGTATAGACGCCGTGGGCGTCGCGGGTGGTAAGCACGAATCGAGGCACCCCGAAGCCGCGCAGGTGATCGACGACGGCGCCCACCATCCAGCGCCCGATGCCGTGGCCCCGCCATGCCTCGTCGACGAACACATCACCCAGCCAGGCGAAGGAGGCCAGGTCGGTCGTGACCCGCGTCAGCGCGACGTGCTCGCCGGCCGGGGTGTACACGCCGTAGGACCGGGAGTGCTGTACGGAGCGCTCGATCGATTCGGCCGAGCGGTCGCTGGCCCAGTACGACGACGCCAGCCAGGCCCGCACCCGGGCCATGTCGAGGCGGTCTGGGTCGTCACAGAGCATCAGCCCGTCGTCACGGTGCAGTTCGAAACCCATAGCAGTGATGTTCCCGTGCGCGGTCCCCGGTGGGATAGTCGCGGCATGAAGCACTCCGCGGGAGGACTCGCGTGAACCTAGGACGGCAGCCCCAGATCGAGGACGGTCTGCGTGCGGAGGGCCTGGCGCTGAACTCCGTCGCGTCGCTGCCGCTGGAAAACATGACCACCAGCAGCGTGGGTGGCTGGTCCCGGTGGCGGGGCGCGGTCTCGCTGCAGGTACAGGTCCCCGGCCGAGCGCCCTCGTACCCGACTTCGATGCGGTGGCTGTCGCGGGCCAAGTATCCGATCGTGGGAACCACCCTCCCTCTCACCGTCGACCGCAACGACCAGTCGATCTTCCGGATCGAATGGGACGAGGTCCCGGAGATCGACGACATGATCAGATCCGGACATCGGGTGTTCACGGACCCGGACGCGGTGGAGGCGAACCTGCGGGTGGCCTTGGCCGCGCGTGCAGCCAGCGCCACCGACACTGCCAACCGCACCGCCGTCGATCAGGCCGCGGCCGCGATGGGCCCGGGAGTCAGCATCGACCGCGACGCCCTCTACCAGAGCATCGCCCGGGAGCAGTCCGCGCAGCGGCAGCCCTCGCCGGTGCTCCAGCGCCAGCACATCGAGGGGCCCTCCGCCCGGATCCTGGCCGTCGGCTACGAGGGCGGCGAAGGGGCCAGACAGGTCCACGGCGAGATGCTGCTCTCCGTCGCCATCCCCGGCTATGCCCGATTCGGCGTCCGCTGGAGGGGGTGGATCCCGGAGACCAAGGTCAAGGCCGAGTGGTGGGACGTTCCCGTCGCCGTCGAGATGGGCAAGCCACCGAAGGTGACGATCCTCTGGGACCAGGTCCCCGGCATCGAGATCGTGACGCCGCGGCTGCGCGAGATGAACCAGCAGATGGGGGGGCTGCTCGCCGGTGGTCCGGCGCCGGGCGTCGAGGCCTACCGCGGGCTACTGGCCGGGATCGCCGATCCCAGTCAGCGAGCGCTGGTCGAGCAGCAGCTCGCGCAGGGGCTGGCCAACGGATCGGGCGGCGCCGCACCGGCCGCCATCGACCCGCTCGAGCAGCTCAAGCGGCTGGGCGAGCTGCGCGCATCGGGCTCGGTGACCGAGACGCAGTTCGCCGCCGAGAAGGCCCGTTTGCTGGCAAGCATGTAGAGGAGACCGATGGCGCTGTTCAGGAACAAGAAGCCCGACAACAACGTCGGGGAGGCAATGGCCGAACTGCATCGCGCTCAGGCTCTCGCGCAACAGAGCACTGCGCAGGTCGAGAGCCAGTTCGGGATGGACGTCCAGAGCCTGATGAGGGGGGCCACCGACGCCATGCAGGGCGGCGGCATGGAAAAGATGATGGCGTACCGCAACCGGGCGGCCCGGGTCACCCAGCGCGGGGTCGAGATGCCCGCCACGCTGCACTCGATCGACCTGGGCCAGCAATCGCCGATAGTCGGCGGCGTCCCGGCACAGGTGCAGCTGACGGTCGAGCCTCCGGGCAGGGCGCCCTACGCCGTGATCACCGACCAGGTGTTGCACGAGTCGATGGCCCAGACCCTGACAGCCGGCCAACGGGTCACCGTGAAGGTGGACCCCGACGACCAGCAGTGCCTGCTGATCTGGGCAAACGCTGAGGCGCCCGTCGCCCCGGCGGCCCCCGTTGCGGCGCAAGCTCGCACCGAGCGCCTGAGCAAGCTGCAGGAGCTGCGAGCGGCGGGCGTGCTCACCGACGCGGAGTTCGAGGTTCAGCAGGCGAAGCTGGTCGGCGAATAGCGGGGGCCCGGGCTGGGAAACGACCGTGAGCGTTTTCCCCATGCACGCAACCGTCGATGCCGTGGGAGCATCGTCGTGCCGAAGGCGCTCCGCGATGCGCTCGGGCCGGTCCGTAGTAGATATCTCCGTCTACGCCAGCGGCCTGCAGCTCATGCCGACGGGCGTACGGCCCGCCTGGTCGACGAGTCCGGCGTGCTCGTCGCGACCGTGAGAAGGCGATCGACGATCACGTGGTCTTCGCGCTCATCGATGTCGGCCGGCGTTGAACTCCCCGGTTGCGATCGACACCAGCGTCGCCCCGCCTCGCGGTCCGTGTCCGATCAGGTCGGTTCCGTGCGTCACCATTGATCGCCAATATCCGTGGCCGTGGGCGATACGTTGCAGGGCGTGGACGACAGCGCCCGCTTCCGAACCCGCTCCGACCTGTGCGCCGACCTCGTGCTTCTCGGAATTCGCCCCGGCGACACCGTCATGGCTCATGCCGCGCTCAGCCGGGTCGGACGGATGCTGAACGGTCCCGACGCACTGATCGCTGCGCTACTGGACGCCACATCGCCCGGCGGGACGGTGTTGGCATATACCGATTGGGACGCCCGCTACGACGAGCTGCTCGAGCCCGACGGCCGGGTGGCACAGCCCTGGCGGGCTCACGTGCCACCCTTCGACGCGGCCGCCGCACGCGCAGCGCGGGATTACGGTGCCCTACCGGAGTTCCTGCGTACCTGGCCTGGTGCCCGGCGAAGCGGCAACCCGGGAGCGTCGGTCGCCGCGCTGGGAGGCCAAGCCGACTGGATCACCGCCGACCATCCGCTCGACTACGGCTACGGCGAGGGCTCGCCGCTGGCCAAGCTGGTAGCAGCCGGGGGCAGGGTCCTGATGGTGGGAGCGCCCCTTGACACGATGACGTTGCTGCACCACGCCGAGCACCTGGCGCGGATACCGGGCAAACGGGTGACCCGATACGAAGTCCCGTTCGCTACCGGCACCGGCACTGTGGACTGGCGTATGACGGAGGAGTTCGATACCCGTGATCCGGTGGTGGCCGGACTTGACGAGGATTACTTCGCGACGATCGTGACGGCGTTCCTGGCCGCGGGGCACGGCAGTCAGGGGATGGTAGGAGCCGCACCGAGCGTGCTTGTCGACGCGAGCGCGATTACCGCCTTTGCCGTGGACTGGCTGGAGGCGCGCGTGACATGAGCCGCTCTGCCCCCGGGATCCGGTAGTTCTTGATCACTGCCCTCCGGGCAGTGGTGCGCCTACCGCCCGCGCAACCCAGCGGAGACTGAGGCTCCGGCTAGGTCAGGCCACGGTCCAGGTGTCGGCACCGTGCAGCAGCGCGTCGAGGGCAGCGTCGTCGCCCGGCGCCTTCGCCGCCGCCTGGTCGAGTTGCGCGGCCATCATCGCGTCGTAGGTCGGGCGCTGCACGGAACGGAACACGCCCATCGGCGAGTACCTGCTGTCCAACGAGGACAGCCGCGACAGCGCGAAGGGGTAGGCGGGGTCCTCGGCATGTGCATCGTGCACCACTACGCGCGGGTCGCCATCGGCGACGCCGTCCTCGATCGCCAGTGCACCGTTGGCAGCGCGCACTACGGCCTTGGAGCCGTCGGCACCGAAGCGCAGGGGTTGCCCGTGCTCCATCCGGATCATCCAGTCGTCCCGGGTATCAGAGTCCTTCAGGATGTCGAACGCGCCGTCGTTGAAGATGTTGCAGTTCTGGTAGATCTCGACGAGCGCGGTGCCCTGGTGGTCGGCAGCCGCGCGGAGCACCGAGGTGAGGTGCTTGCGGTCGGAGTCCAGCGTGCGCCCGACGAACGTCGCCTCGGCACCGAGTGCCATGGACACCGGGTTGAAGGGGTTGTCCAACGAGCCCATCGGCGTGGACTTGGTGACCTTGCCGACCTCGGACGTGGGTGAGTACTGGCCCTTCGTGAGCCCGTAGATGCGGTTGTTGAACAGCAGGATCTTGAGGTTGACGTTGCGGCGCAGCGCGTGGATGAGGTGGTTGCCGCCGATGGACAGAGCATCGCCGTCGCCGGTGACGACCCAGACCGACAGATCGGGCCGCGAACTCGACAGGCCGGTGGCGATCGCGGGCGCCCGGCCGTGGATCGAGTGCATGCCGTAGGTGTTCATGTAGTACGGGAACCGGCTGGAGCAGCCGATGCCGGAGATGAACACGATGTTCTCGCGCGCGATACCGAGCTCGGGCATGAAGCCCTGCACGGCGGCCAAGATCGCGTAGTCGCCGCAGCCCGGGCACCAGCGGACCTCCTGGTCGGTCTTGAAGTCCTTCGCCTTCAGGCCCAAGGCGCCGCGGGCGGCCTCAGTCATTCTCGATCACTCCCTGCAGCATCTCGGCGAGCTCGTCGGCCTTGAACGGCAGGCCGCGCACCTGGGTCACGCTGAGGGTGTCGATGAGGTACTTCGCTCGGATCAGCAGCGCCAACTGACCCAGGTTCATCTCAGGGATGACGACCTTCTGGTAGCGAGCCAGGATGCCGCCGAGGTCGTTCGGGAACGGGTTGAGGTGGCGCAGGTGAACCTGCGCGATCGACGCGCCGGCCGCCCGGATCTGACGGCACGCGGCACCGATCGGCCCGTACGTCGAACCCCAGCCGAGAACGAGGACCCGCGCGTCGGCGTTCGGGTCGTCGACCTCCAAGGGAGCCAGGCTGCGGGCGATGCCGTCGACCTTGGCCTGGCGGGTCCGCACCATGAAGTCGTGGTTGTCGGGGTCGTAGCTGATGTTGCCGGTCCGGTCGGCCTTCTCGATCCCGCCCACGCGATGCTCCAGGCCGGGCGTCCCCGGCACCGCCCACGGCCGCGCGAGCGTCTCCGGATCGCGCAGGTAAGGCAGGAACTCCCCGTTCGGGCCATTGGGTTCGGTGGTGTACTCGACGCGCAGGTCGGGCAGGTCGGCGACGGCCGGGATGCGCCACGGCTCGGAGCCGTTGGCGAGGTAGCCGTCGGAGAGCAGGAACACCGGCGTGCGGTAGGTGAGCGCGATCCGCGCCGCCTCGATCGCGGTGTCGAAGCAGTCACCGGGCGATCGGGGGGCGACGATCGGCACCGGTGCCTCGCCGTTGCGCCCGTACATCGCCTGGAGCAGGTCGGACTGCTCGGTCTTGGTCGGCAGTCCGGTCGACGGGCCGCCGCGCTGGATGTCGCAGATGATCAACGGGAGCTCGAGTGACACGGCCAGCCCGATCGCCTCGCCCTTGAGCGCGATTCCGGGCCCGGAGGAGGTGGTCACGCCCAGCGCGCCGCCGAAAGCGGCACCGAGGGTGGCGCCGATACCGGCGATCTCGTCCTCGGCCTGGAAGGTCCGGATGCCGAAGCGCTTGTGCTTGCTCAGTTCGTGCAGGATGTCGCTGGCCGGCGTGATCGGGTAGGCGCCCAGGAACATCGGCAGCTGCGCGCGCCGCGCGGCGGCAATGAGACCATAGGCGAGCGCGAGGTTGCCGCTGATGTTGCGATACGTGCCGGTGGATTGGGGTGCTGGCTTGACCTCGTACTGGACGGCGAATGCCTCGGTGGTCTCGCCGTAGTTCCAGCCGGCCCGGAACGCGGTGATGTTGGCGTCGGCGATCTCGGGCTTGCTCGCAAACTTCTGCCGGACGAAGTTGATCGTGTTCTCGGTGGGTCGCGAGTACATCCACGACAGCAGGCCGAGCGCGAACATGTTCTTGCTGCGCCCGGCATCCTTGCGCGACAGCTGGGTGTCGGCCAGCGCATCGAGGGTGAGCTTGGTGAGTTCGACGGCGTGCACGACGAAGCCCTCCAGCGTGCCGTCCTCGAGCGGATTGGACTGCCACCCGATCCGTCCCAATGCGCGCGCGGTGAAGTCGTGGGTGTCGACGATGAGCGTCGCGCCCTTGGGCAGGTCGCCGACATTGGCCTTGAGCGCAGCCGGGTTCATCGCGACGAGCACGTCGGGACGGTCGCCCGGCGTGAGGATGTCGTGATCGGCGAAGTGCAGCTGGAAGGACGAGACCCCGGCCAGCGTTCCTTGCGGTGCCCTGATCTCGGCCGGAAAGTTCGGCAGGGTCGACAGGTCGTTGCCGAACAACGCGGTCTCGGCTGTGAACCGATCACCGGTCAGCTGCATGCCGTCCCCAGAATCCCCGGCAATCCGGATGACGACGCGGTCGAGCTGTTCCACCGACTTGGACATGCGGACGGTTGCCTCCCGGCATTTGTGCGCGTCGCGCTACACCGCTGGGTGCGTGCTTCGCAACCCTGCCATCCTACTGAGGTGGGTGCTCCCATGCCGTGTCATGGCTCACTTACTGACAGGTTGTGCCGCGGCAACCAACTGCCATTTCGCCCCGGCCGGAGGTGTAGGTAAGCTGCGCTCGAACAACACAATCCCAGTGTCTGAGATGCCCTGTTTCATCCGGCATTGCTGCAAACGATTTCGTTGTGAGGTGAGCGAAAGCCGGCACCTGGCTGCGTCAGGCGTCCGTCGTCGTCACAAACCCCGGTCGGCTCCCAGAGTCCGAGGAGCAGAAGGAGGGTCATGAAGGATCTGGTTCTGCCGGCATTCGAGATGGATTGCCGCGACTGGCTCGTGCTCACTCCCGCCCAGGCAGGCCTGCCCGACGAGGTGGCCGGTGCCCCGCTGCTCGCCGTGCTCAGCACGCTGGTAATCGGCGACGACAGCTTGCTCGAGGCCAGTGGCGTGCTCACGATCGGCCTGCTCGAGGACGAACTGCCCCGCACCCGGCCGATGGCCGGTGACTGTGTCGCCGCCGAACTGCTTGATGTCGACGACGCCCCCGACTCGTTGCAGTATGTGCTCGCCACTCCGGACGGACAGCTGGCGCTGCTGGCGGAGTTCACGACGCCCGACGGCGCCGACGGCGAAGTCGGGCGGCGCATCGAACTGCTGATGAAGTCCTTCCGGTGGGCCGTCTGAGCGCGCAACCGTTGCCCTGATTCGCCGCAGCCCCACCACGTGTCGCGGGTCGGCTCAGCCGACCTCCTCGATCCGGGCCGTTGCGACGTCGAAGACGAAGCCACGGATGTCGTCGCGATGCGGCACCCACAGACAGTTGCGCACGGCCTCGATGGAAGCCCGCACGTCGGCGGGCAGATCGGTGAACCCGGGCACTCGCCACGGGGGCTCGTGGCCGGACTCCTGCGCCAGTTCGGCGCGGAACGCATCGTCGTCCATGCCGAACATGCCGCAGTCGGTGTGGTGGATGATGACGACCTCGCGGGTGCCCATCGACCGCTGACTGAGGGCGAGTGAGCGCAGCACGTCATCGGTGATGATCCCTCCGGCGTTGCGGATGAGGTGCGCGTCGCCGACGGCCAGGCCCAGCGCGCCGAACAGATCCAGCCGGGAATCCATGCAGGCGATCACCGTCATCCGGAGTTTCGGGCGCAGCGGGCGTGGCCCCGGGAAGTCCGAGGCGTAGGTGTCGTTGGCGTGGATGAGGTGGTCGATCGCCGACATGCGTGCAGTGAATCAGACCGCCGCCACGGCCGTCAGGTGATCCGCACTGGATTGTGGGGAACGCTGGCGGGGCGGATAGCCGTTGAGTGGGTGTGCGAACCGCGGCTAACGGGCTCAAGACTGCCGTGCTCTTCGGCACCCTGGCGGCATTGCTCGTCGGACTCGGTGGCGTGTTCTTCGGGCCGCGGGGACTCCTGATCGGTCTCCTGCTCGCCGTGGCTGTGAACACCTTCAGCTACTTCAACTCCGACAAGATCGCACTTCGCTCGATGCATGCCCGGCCGGTGAGCGAGGCAGAGCAGCCGATCATGTACCGGATCGTTCGGGAGCTGGCCACCAGCGCTCGCCAGCCCATGCCACGCCTGTACATCTCGCCGACGTCGCAGCCGAACGCGTTCGCCACCGGTCGCAGTCCCCGGCACGCCGCCGTGTGCGCCACCGAGGGCATCCTGCACGTCCTCGACGACCGTGAGTTGCGTGCCGTCCTCGGGCACGAACTGAGCCACGTCTACAACCGCGACATCTTGATCTCATCAGTGGCCGGGACGGTCGCTGCCGCCATCACCTTCCTCGCCAACTTCGCGCTGTTCTTCGGCGGTGACCGCGGCCGTCGCAATCCGCTGGCTGGTCTCCTGATGCTCTTCCTCGGCCCGGTCGCTGCGGGCCTGATCCAGCTGGCCATCAGCCGCTCTCGCGAGTACCAGGCCGACGCCTCGGGCGCCGAGCTGTCCAACGACCCGCTCGCGCTGGCCAACGCGCTGCACAAGCTCGACGTCGGGATAGCCGCCCGGCCGCTGGCCCAGCAGCCGTCCCTCGTCACGACGAGCCACCTGATGATCGCCAACCCGTTCAGCGGGAGTGGTGCAGGGCGGCTGTTCTCGACGCACCCGCCGATGGCGCAACGCATCGCCCGCCTGCGGGAGATGGCCGAGACCGATCCCCGTTTCCTGCGCTGAGCTCAGATGGCGACGGTGGTCGCGCCCGCGTCGCGGGCCACGTCCATGACGTAGGCGCCGTAGCTCGACTTGGCCAGCGACCAACCGAGCCGGTAGGCCTGCTCGGCGTCGATGAATCCCTGGCGCAGGGCGATCTCCTCGATGCAGGCGATCCGCACGCCCTGGCGATGCTCGAGCACCTGCACGAACTGCCCCGCTTCGAGCAGCGAATCGTGCGTGCCGGTATCCAGCCACGCCGTCCCCCGGCCGAGGTCGACGAGCCTGGCCGTGCCACGGGCGACGTAGACGTTGTTGAGATCGGTGATCTCCAGCTCGCCGCGCGCGGACGGCCGTAGCTCCGCGGCGATTTCCACCACCTCGTTGTCGTAGAAGTAGAGCCCGGTGACGGCGAGATTCGACCTCGGCTGCACCGGTTTCTCCTCGATCGAGAGCAGGGTGCCGTCGTCGGCGGCCTCGGCGACCCCGTAGCGCTGCGGGTCGCTGACCTGGTACCCGAACAGCACGCAGCCGTCCTCGATCGCCGCGGCGGAGCTGAGCTGACCACCGAGGCCGTGGCCGTAGAAGATGTTGTCGCCGAGCACCAGCGCCGCGGTGTCCGAGCCGACGTGATCGGCGCCGATCCGGAACGCCTCGGCCAGCCCGTTGGGTTCCGGCTGCGCGGCATAGGAGAGGTTCAGGCCCAGGTCGGCACCGTCACCGAGGAGCCGGACGAACTGTTCCTGCTCGTGCGGGGTGGTGATGATCAGGATGTCGCGTAGGCCGGCGAGCATCAGCGTGGACAGCGGGTAGTAGATCATCGGCTTGTCGTAGACCGGCAGCAACTGCTTGCTCACCGCGCGGGTGATGGGGTGCAGCCTGGAGCCCGATCCGCCGGCCAGGATGATGCCCTTCATCGCGGTCCCCGCGAAATGGGGGGCACACCCGGTGATGTCGTGGCGGGGTTCATCGATAGTTGTCGAACTGCACGGCGACGCCGAGGTCGGCGCCCTTGAGTAGCGCGATAACCGCCTGCAGGTCATCGCGCTTCTTGCCCGACACCCGCAGCTGGTCGCCCTGGATCGACGCCTGCACGCCGCGTGGACCCTCGTCGCGGATCTTCTTCGCGATCTTCTTGGCGTCGTCCTGGCCGATGCCCTGCTTGAGGGTGGAGGCGATGAGGTACTGCTTGCCGGACAGCTTCACCTCGCCCGCGTCGAGTGACTTCAGCGAGATCGACCGCTTCACCAGCTTCTCCTTGAACACCTCGAGCGCGGCCTTGGCCCGCTCCTCGGTGTCGGCCTTGACGGTGACGCCCAGCTCGCCGGACCACTCGATCGAGGCGTTGGTGCCGCGGAAGTCGAAGCGCTGCCCGACTTCCTTCGCCGCCTGGTTCAAGGCGTTGTCGACCTCTTGACGGTCGATCTTGCTGACGACGTCGAACGA
>QHCC01000169.1 GCA_003243915.1 Pseudonocardiales bacterium
ATGCATACAGCGATCGCACGCTTGCCTGCGCCCTGAGCATCTCCTTCCCAACCAGCAGGGCGATCAGGAGTACGAGCGCGACCGCGCTCAGCGCGGTCGCGGGATAGCGCCCGGGACTCGCCCCGACCGCGCGCTCTGTCACTTCAGTAATCATTGAACTCATGTCACCTCTCACCTTTCACAGGGACGGGCTATCATCAACTGCGCGCCCGCGCCCCCTACGCTGACGACGAGCAGGATGATTAGCGTCCACGGTGGCGACCACCACCCAGCATAGAGCATAGTACCTGCGGTAATCGTGTCGAGCGCCAGGCTGAGCGCGATGATGAGCGTTACCTCGGCGAAGGGTTCATCGACGCGCATCAAACCGACCAGCGCCATGCCAGGGCAAACGCACAGGAACCACAACGTTAGGACGGGCCGCAGCGGCGAGGTAATGTCACAGAGCACCAAAATGCCGGCCAATGTCGCCGATACGAGTATAATCACCGGTCGGAACCACGCACCGCACTTCGCAGCGCGCGGTCTACGCAGCGCAAAGCGAGAAAATATCGTTATCACACTCTACAATGTCTCCTATCCGGACCGGTAATTCCCTGTCGGGATCCTAACGCTGAGGCGAGAAGTGCATTCCTCGGCTGCCGCGACTCGTGGTCGCAGCATTCTTTCGTAGCAACCTCACCACGTAGCGCGAACGCGGCTGAGCGCACCCTCACGATACAAGCGTGCGATTATACGGGGGATTGTACACGAGCCGTGATCGATGTCGATTTGTTCATCTAGCCACCGTCGGCGGGGAGCGAATCGATACCCGGTGTCCTGCTCGGCTCGCAGTACTCAGGTATGGAGGCGAACCGACCGGATGAGGCGGCGGGAGCGCACTCGGCAGTTGACAACCATCTCGGGCGCGACCTGCTCGGATGCTGATTCCTTCCCCATGCACGCCCTGCGGTGCCTCCAGTTAGCGATGTCCGTGGCGGGCGCCACCGACAGATGGAAATGACCGTGTTACTGCCGATGCTCTCGCCAGACAGTCCGACTGCTGAAGATCGACTAGCCTGATGCGATGAGCCCGCCCAGCAGTTCGGCATCGGATGCGCATGGCACCAGCGATTGTCGCTCCCACGCTGGGAAGCACGCGGATTAGCCTCCATTCACGTCGCGCTCCCTCGACCGTCATGTGCGGAGAGGTTCACTTGGATACTCAAGTACTAGAGCGGTTTTCGGGTGTGTTGTCGGCCTACTGCGGCTTCCACTCCGATCTGAGTGACATACGGCAACGGAGAGCGGACAAGTGACCCGAAAACCGCTCTAGCGGTAGTTTGTTGACAGGAGGATGAGCAGATGCGAGGATAGGGGCAGGAGGTGTGCCATGACCACCCGCTTGCCTGTCGATCCCGCCCCCGGTCCTCTCGAAGCCTTCGCCCAGAACTTCGACCCCCTCTTCCCCCGACACAATCAGCGCCAAGCCTTTCGTGACTACCTTGCTGGCCTCCTGCTGCCTGCCGAGCGCAACAAAACGCTCACCGCGCTCGCCAATACCGAACCGGTTGTCGGCGCCCAGGCCGCTCCTACTCAACGCTTGCAGTGGTTTCTCTCCGAATCCACCTGGGATGCCGACGCCGTCAATGCCTGCCGCCTCGCCACGTTGTCCGCCCTACCCGCGACCGCTCCCGACGCCCATGGTGCGCTGGTGATCGACGAGACGGGAGATCGCAAGGACGGCACGCACACTGCACATGTCGGGCGGCAATACCTCGGCAGCATTGGCAAGATCGACAATGGCGTCGTCTCGGTTGGCGCGTTGTGGGCGGATGAACAGATCTATTATCCGGTCGATGTCGAGCCGTACACCCCGGCGCACTGGTTCGCACGGGGCAAGAGCGATCCGGCCTTCCGCACCAAGCCGCAGATCGCGCTGGCGCTGGTGGAGCAGGCAGTCGACGCGGGCCTCCCGTTTCGCGCGGTGGTGGCAGATTGTTTCTACGGAGAACACGACGCCTTCCGCTTGGGTCTGCACACGCGGGGGATCGGCTACGTTCTCGCCCTGCAACCCTCGCACGCCTGGTGGCATCCGATCGGCACGCTCGGTTCGCTGTGGGAGATCGCCGATGCGGCAGTGTGGGAGAATGCCGACTCTCCGGGCGACTGGACGCCGGTGGCGCGCACCTTTCGCGATGGACAGACCGAGACGTGGTGGGCGTTGGAGGTCGTGGCCGGTCCGTACGGACCGGCGAAAGCGACCCGTGCCGTGGTGGCGACGACGGATCCGACGACGTTGCCGGAGGGATCGACGTGGTATCTGCTCACGAACCTGCCCGCAGCGGCTACTGCGCACCGCGAACCCGCGCATCCGACTGCCGATGTGGCGGAAATCGTCCGGTTGTACGGGCTGCGCATCTGGGTGGAACAGAGTTACAAGCAGGTGAAGCAGAGTCTGGGGTGGGCGCAGTATCAGGTGCGCGGCGACCGGGCGATCCGCCGCCATTGGCAACTGATCTGTTGCGCCTTTGCCTTCTGCTGGTGGGCAGCAGGGCAGGAGGCGAGGGAGGCAAGGCCGCGAGAACCGGAGCAAGAGAGCGTGGACACCGATGCACCTTCCCCTGCGACCGAATCGGTGGCGGGGCGGGGGGAAAATGGGCAGGCAGTGCGTGCGGATGCGTCCTCATGTGTCATGGCCGGGGGCGTTGCGCGCGGTCCGGGGATGGTTGGAACCGTGGGTCTTGCTGACGCGCTGGTGGCGGGCGTGGTGCGATCAGCCCCCGCCGCCCGCAGTGCAGCACTTGCTTGACCAACTCTGGGATGGACACCCGCTGGACTGTTATGCCCGCTGACAACAAACTACCGTTATAC
>QHCC01000170.1 GCA_003243915.1 Pseudonocardiales bacterium
GTCGGCTACGAGCAGGTCACCGGAACGCTAGCCGGGCGCGAGGGAACCTTCGTGCTCGAGGCGCGCGGCGAGCACAGCGGCGGGGTGGCCCGTACCGACGTACGCGTCGTGCCCGACTCGGGTACCGGCGGGCTGGTGGGCTTGCGAGGCGAGGGCAGCCATGCCGCGGACGCGATGGAGTACACCTTGACACTGGACTACGACCTGTGAGGAGGGGGCAAGCGACGTGGCCAGGACGACGAGCGCACCCGTGAAGGTGTCTCGCGCCCAGGTGATCGCCCATCGGGTGGCCGCCCAAGGACTTCACCGCACAGCACGCTCCGTGAGCCGGCTCGCGGTGCTCGACATCGGCGTGCAGGACGCCTCTTCCGAACTCGCGCGGCTGTCCTTCGATGCCCGCCTGTCCCACGCGGCGCCGCCGGACGGTATCGGGCCGGGTGAGCAGTTGGCGCTGGTGTGGTCACTGCGCGGCGCACCGCACGTGCATCGTCGCAAGGACCTCGACGCGCTGGCCGGTGCGCTGTACCCGCTGTCCGAGGCCGATGCGACCGGGCGGCTGAACGAGACCGGACCGAGCGTGGCACGCGCCGGCATCGCGGCGCTCGAGCAGTTCGAGCTCGCGGTCGAGGCGCTGCGCGCAGTCGTGCGCAAGCCCACTGAAAAGGGCGCGGCAAGCACTGCGGTGACCAAGCGCATCCCGGACGTCATGGGACGCAACTGTCGCGGCTGCAAGGCGGTCCACATCTCCGACTCGGCGATGCGCCTGGCGGCACTGGCCGCCGGCCTGGAACTCGAGCCGGGAACAGCGCCGCCGGTGCTGCATCGGCGCCCGGGAGCCCGTGTCGCGAAGCGGGTCGATGCGCGCGCGCTGCGGCGCCTGATCAGGGCGTACCTCGTGCTGCTCGGTCCGGCGACTCAGGGTGACGTCGCGGGCTATCTCGACGCCCGACGAGCCGACATCGAGGCGGTCTGGCCCGATGGGCTGGAAGAGGTCAGCCTCGACGGTCGGACAGCGTGGCTGCCCGCGAAAGAGGTCGGCGCGCTCACCTCGGCGCCGCCTCCTGAGATGGTGCGACTGCTCGGCGCGTTCGACCCGTACCTGCAGGCCCGCGATCGCGCGGTGATCGTTCCGGACAAGGCGCTGCACAAGATCTTGTGGCCGGTCATGGGCCGCCCCGGCGTCCTGTTCGTCGACGGCGAGGTGGCCGGTACCTGGCGCCCCAAGTCGGCGGGCAAGAAGCTCACCGTGAAGGTCGAGGCGTTCGCCCCGTTGCCGCCGTCGACGTGGACGGCGATCGAGGCGGAGGCCGAACGCGTCGCTGCCGTCCGCAGCGCGGACGACGTCGCCGTCACCCGCGTCGAGTGACTCCCGACGCCGAGCGGCACCGGCGCCGGCTGGTACCCGACGCCGAGCGGCACCGGCGCCGGCTGGTACCCGCGCCGAGTGGTCACCCGCGCCGAGTGGTCAATGACCACTCGACGAGCGGCCGGGCGCGACGGGGTGTCTCAGGCGACGGGGAACGGGGCGCGCACGAGCAGTTCGACGTTGCGGTCGCTCAGCGCGCCGCGCTTACCGTCGACCGTCGGCGTCTCGGCGTCGCGCTGCCAGTCGTTGATGCCGAGTTCGCGCGACAGCGCCGCCAGCGCGATCGGGGTGGTGGGCGACGCGGACGGAGTCTTCGGTGCGGCGTGGTCGATGATCGTGCCGAAGATCGACAACGTGCCGTCGCCGTTGTAGACGATCTCGACGGTCCGTGCCTGCTGCGGCCAGTCGACATGCGAGGCGGTGTTGACCTCCCAGAAGCCGCCGCCGACCGCGGCACCCGCGGGGCGCGAGAGCGGCCGCACCGTGTTGCGGTGGGTGTGCCCGTTCACCCACAGCACGGCGTTCGGGAACTGCAGCAGCAGGGTGGCCACGGTCATTCCGGTCACCCGGTCCGCCCCGATGATGTTGGACATCGTGGCGACCGTGTGATGGCTGAAGATGACGATCAGTTTGTCGGCTCCGGTGCCGGTGACCCAGGCGCCGCCGGCGTCGAGGTAGCGGGAGCTGTTCGCCTTCAACTCGCTGGTCAGCCACGCCAGCTGGGCGGTGTCGATCGAGCCGTCGCTGTAGCCGTTGGGGTTGCACGTGTCGAGGGAGATGCAGTGCACCGGCCCCTTGTCGAAGGAGTAGTACGCCGTACCGGCGGCGACGTTCTGCTGGGTGTAGCCGTGCCCGACAGGGCCGCCCGTGGTCTTGAAGTGCTCCGCGACGGTCTGGGCCCGGGTCAGCATCCGCCGGTTCTGATCTGCGGTGACGAGCTTGGCCGGCCCGGCAGTGAGCAGCAGTTCCAGAGCGGCAGTGTTTCCGGCGGCCAGCTGCGCGAGCAGCCCCGCGACGTCGAGGCCGAGGGGCAGTCCGGTGACCTTCAGCGCTCCCGTGGCGATGAGACCGACGACGCCGAGTGAAGGCACGGTGCCCTGCGCGAGCCCGTCGTGGTTGCCGAAGACGGTGTACCAGGGCGAGTGCAGACCGGTGGCCTGGAAAGGTGCCCGGCAGGCATTGAGCAGGCCGGGCACTGTGGGAAAGCCGTACTTCGCCCGCGCCTGGTCGGCGCTGCCCAGCACCGGCGTGCCGTCCGGGTGCCAGTACGAGGTGTCGTAGTCGTCCCCGCCGCCGACACCCTCCCATTTGGTGTAGCTGCCCGAGTCCGGACGGATCGGCTGGTGTCCGTCGAGCAGGTCGATGTGCCAGCGCAGCTCGTTGAGCTGGGTGTTGTCGGCGTTGTCCCCGGTGCTGATCGCGAAGTCGAGCGGGCGACCGGTGACCGGGCCGCCCGGCAGCGCGTTGAGCGCACGCACCATGGCCTCGCCGACGTGCGCGGTCAGCATCTCCTGCGGGCGGTACGCGGATGAGAACGGCAGCGAGCCCGCGAGCGGGTTGCCGGGGTCATTGAGGCGGTCGAGGAACTCCACGCGCGCAGGTGACTGGGCGTCGATGATGTGCATGTCCGTGAGCTGACCCAGCGAGAGCACCGGCGTGCGACTCCCGGCGCCGCGCGCCGCGCCACCGAGCAGGTCGCCGCGCACGAGCGACGGCTCTCCAGGTCCGGCGACGACCTTGCGGTAACCCATGGCACCGGGCGGGCCGTGCTGAAGTGTGCGCGCCAGGGTGGAACCGCCAGGGTGCGCCGGCCACGCCGGCGTGACCGGTGCTGCGGGCGCGCCGGCCGCGGAACCCTCGGGTTTGAGCAACGAACCGGCTGCCGCGACGCCCGCCGCGGCCACGCCCATGCCGAGCAGCTTCCGGCGGCTCAGACCGCGTGCGCCATGCTCGGCTACCTGGCTCTCGTCGTCGGCCACCGTCGCGTATCCCTTCCCCAGCTGAGCATGACGAGTCAGCCTGGCACGGCGAGCGGGTCCCCGCCACCGGAGAGAGCTCCCTACTCGGGGTGGCGGGGACAGTCGAATGGATACTGGAGGCAGTCCTATTCTGGCACTAGAGTAGTTGCATGGCGTCCGCCCTGACCGATGGCGAACTGACGATCCTTGGGTTGATCGCCGAGCTGCCTCGCCACGGTTATGAGCTCGAGCGCATCATCGACGAACGCGGCATTCGAAATTGGACATCTCTCGGCTTTTCCTCGATCTACTACATCCTCGACAAGCTCGAAGAGCGCGGTCTCGTCGAGCCTGTGGTACCGAGGCGGCCGGGCAAGTCTCGCGTCACGTTTCGGCTCACTCCACGCGGCCTGGACGACGTGAGGACCGGCTCCTTGGAGGCGATCGCCGATCTAACGCCGGTGCACGCACGAGCCTTGATCGGCATGGCCAATAGCCCGGGACTGCCCAGCGACGAGATCCGGAAAATGCTGACCCAACGCGCTGAGAATCTTCATCTACGGCTTGGGGTTCTGCGCGCGGCCCGTTCGGCTCAAGAACCCCTGCCCGCAGCCGCCCACGCGATCTTCGATTACAGCGAAGCGGTCTTGCTGGCTGATGCCCAGTGGACGGCACGTCTGCTCCACCAACCCCAACAGGAGATCGTCATGGACAAGTACGACATCAAGTCCGCCCACCGGATTCTCTACTCGGCCAGCGCGAAGGAATTCAGCGTGGTCGACGTGCCCGCCCTGCAATACATCTCGATTGACGGGCACGGCGATCCCAACACCTCCCCCGCCTACGCCGATGCCGTCGAATCCCTGTATACGGTCGCCTACGCCGTGAAGTTCGCGAGCAAGAAGTCGCTCGGCCGGGACTACACCGTCGGACCCCTCGAGGGTCTGTGGCGTGCGAAGGACATGACATCGTTCACCCGGCGAGCCAAGAACGCGTGGGACTGGACGATGATGATCTCCCAACCAGCTTGGATCACCGAAGACATGATCGCGACCGCGCGTGAGCAAGCAGCCAAGAAGAAACACCTCACCGGGTTGAACGACCTCTGCCTCAGGACGCTGACCGAGGGGCGCTCGGTCCAAATCCTGCACATCGGCTGCTATGACGACGAGGCACCGACTCTGCACCGGCTGCACACCGAGTACCTGCCCGACCACGGACTCACCTTCAACGGCGACCACCACGAGATATACCTCAGCGACGCCCGGCGCACCGCACCAGCAAAGCTCAAGACAATCCTGCGGCAACCCGTCAAGGCGGTGTGACGCCGCAGTACTCCCGGCGGGCCTTGGCAACGCGTCAGCCCCTTTACAGCGTCAGCGGCGCCCTCTCAGGATCTCGATGCGGTAGCGGTGCGATAGCTCGGTCACTGCCGCTACCGCTCCCTATTCCAGCGGCGGGCGGGCCCGCTTGGACTTCAGTTCGCCGCGGTGGCGCTTGGCATCGACGCGGCGTTGCTTCGCAGCCCGGGACGGACGAGTCGCCCGGCGTGCCGGGGGTGGCGGCGCCAAGGCATCGGCGAGCAACATTCTCAGGCGGGCGCGCGCGGCGGCGCGGTTCTGCAGCTGCGAGCGATGCTCGGAGGCGACAATCGAGACGACGCCGTCGGTGAGTCGCGGCGCCAGCCGGTCGAGCAGCCGCGTGCGCTGCGTCTCGCCGAGCGCGCGCGACGCGGCGACATCCCAGCGCAGCTCGACGCGGCTGTCTGTGGTGTTCACCGACTGGCCGCCCGGCCCCGACGAGCGGCTGAACCGTTCCACGAGTTCGGCGTCCTGGATGACGAGGCCGTCCGGCAGCCCGCGTCCCGGTGGCAGCACCAGGTCGCTCACGGCACCGCGGGCGTGCCTTGCACCTCGCGCATCCACGCGGTGACCTCGTCGGGGTCGCGCGGCAGGGCCGCCGACAGGTTGATCGGTTCGCCGTCGGTGACGACGATGTCGTCCTCGATGCGCACGGCCAGACCGCGCAGTTCGGCGGGCACCGAGAGGTCGTTGACCTGGAAGTACAGGCCCGGTTCGACGGTGAGCACGTGACCCGAAGCGAGGGTGCCGTCGCGGTAGGTCTCGTTGCGGGCCAGGGCGCAGTCGTGCACGTCGATGCCGAGCATGTGCGACGTACCGTGCAGGGTGTAGCGGCGGTGCAGGCCGGCGCCCGGTTGCTCGGCGTCCTCGGCGCAGGAGACTTCGGCGGTGACGGGCAGGATGCCCCAGCTGTGGAGGTGGTCGGCGAGCACCCACATCGCGGCGCGGTGGGCGGCCAGGAAGTCGGCCCCCGCCTTCACTTCGGCGATGCCGGCGGCCTGCGCCTCCTGGACGGCGCGGTAGACACGCAGCTGTTCCGGCGCCCAGTCACCGCTGACCGGCATGGTGCGGGTGACGTCGGCGGCGTAGAGCTCGTCGGTCTCGACGCCCATGTCGGCGAGCAGGAGCTGCCCCGGCTCGATCGTGCCGTGGTTACGCCACCAGTGCAGCGTCGTGCCGTGGACACCGGCGCCGACGATCGAGCCGTAAGCGACCTCGTTGCCCTCGAGACGGGCGCGCCGCCAGAACGTGCCCTCCAGCCAGCGCTCGCCGCGGACGTCGCCGCGCCCGAGCACGTTGGGCAGCTCGCGGGCCACGTCGGCGAAGCCGCGAGCGGTGGCGTCGCAGGCGTGCTGGAGGCGGGCGATCTCCCACTCGTCCTTGATCAGGCGCAGCTCGTCGAGCACCCGGCCGAGCCGTTCGTCCGTGCCGTTCGGCAGGAGGGCATCGATGCTGGTGTCGAAGCCGGAGAGCAGGGCGGCCGCGGCGTCGCGGTAGGTCCCGAGGTCGCTGCTCAGGGCAGCCAGCGGCCGGGTGGTCAGGGCGAGCGCGTCGGCCGTGCCGGCCAGGTCGGGGACGTTGCCCAGCCAGAGGGCACCGTGCGTCCGGCTGGTGAAGTAGCCGGCCTCGCCCGCCTGGGCGTACTCGCGCACGTAGAGCGTGCTGTCGTGACCCGTCGGGTTCGGTGTCATGACGAGCACCGAGTCCGCGACGCTCTCACCTGTCAGCCAGGTGAACGAGCTCGCGGCGCGGAACGCGTACTCGGTGTCGTTGGCGCGCACCTTCAGGGTGCCGCTGGGAACAACGATCAGCTGCCCCGGGAAGTGGCGCGACAGTTCTGCACGGCGTCGCGCGGCGTAGCCGGCGCCGTCGCGACGCGCTGGGTGTGGCATCGCGGCCGCCGGCGCCCAGTCGGTGGCGATCGCCGCGCGAAGATGTTCGGCCATCGGGATGTCGTGGGACGCCGAGGAGCCGTCCTCCGGGGCGGTTTCGGACAGGACGGTCGTCTCGTCGTCGAGCTCGTCGGTCATGGTGGCGAGTCTAGTTCCGAGCCGCGCCATTGCGCCTCGCTATCAGCGGTGCTCGGGGTTGGTGAAGTCGAAGCGGCAGCCGGCGTCCCAGGCCGAGCGCTGGTTGCCGTGGGCCGGGATGCCGCCCGCGTCGACGAGCAGCCGGGCGATGTGCAGCAGATTCCACGTCATGAATGTGGTGTTGCGGTTGGTGAAGTCATTCTGTGGGCCGCCGCTGCCTTCGTCGAGGTAGGACGGGCCGGGTCCGGCCTCGCCGATCCAGCCGGCGTCAGCCTGCGGCGGGATGACATAGCCGAGGTGCTGTAGGGAGTAGAGGACGTTCATCGCGCAGTGCTTGACACCGTCCTCGTTCCCGGTGACCAGACATCCGCCGACGCGGCCGTAATAGGCGTACTGGCCCCGGTCGTTGAGCTGACTGGAATTGCCGTACAGGCGCTCGACGACCTGCGTGCAGATCGATGATTTCTCACCGAGCCAGATGGGAGTGCACAGGACAAGGATGTGCGCGGCCTTGACCTGCTCGAAGATCGCCGGCCAATCGTCGCGCTGCCAGCCGTGCTCGGTCATGTCCGGCCACACGCCGGTGGCCAGGTCACGATCGACCGCCCGCACGACGTCGACGGTCACACCCTGCCGGCGCATGATCTCCATCGAGATGTCCGCCAGCCCCTGCGTGTTCGAACGCTCGGGCGAACGTTTGAGCGTGCAATTGATGAACAGTGCGCGCAGGTGGGAGAAGTCCCAGGTGCGCTGCTCGCACAGCTGCTCCTGCTGCGCTGTCAACATGACCATGTCAGCCTCCGTGCAACTCGTCATGAACCGTCGTGGCCCGCACCCATGGGCGGATTCACGACCGCGGCGCGCGCCAGCATGGCATCACTCCGGCGGCGTTTGGGTGGCCGGCCCGGGCGAGATCCGATCTCGCTGTTCGGGTTCCAGCCCCTCAGCCAGCTGCACCGGCGGCCTGCGCTCCTCACGGCGCCAGGCCGAGAACGCGGCAGTCATCGCGAGCAGCCAGGCGAGACCGATCAGGATCGCGCCGACGACGTCGGAGAAGTAGTGGACGCCGAGCGCGACCCGCGAGAATCCGATCAGCAGCACGATCACGACGCCGGCCACGACCAACCACGGGCGAACGCGGCGCCGGACGACCGGCAGGAAGACGAGAACGAGCACCCCACATCCGACGATTGCCGATTGGGTGTGCCCGCTCGGGAACGATTTGCCTGCCGCGTTCGCGATCGGATCGCTCAGGTGCGGTCGGGCCCGGTCGACGGTCAGCTTGATCGCGCGGTTGAGCAGCGAACTGCCGAGGGTGCTCACCGCCACGAACGCGGCCAGGCGTGGCAACCGGCGGTACAGCAGCCAGGCGAAGACCGGAGTGAGCACGATCCACCAACCCAGCGGCGAGCCGACAGCGCTCACGGTCTTCATCGCCGTCGTGAAGCCCGAATGGGCCACCGCGAAGCGGTGCAGGCTGTTCGCCACGTCACGATCCAGGTGGGACAGCTTGGGTGAAGCCGTCCTGACCAGCGTCACGAGGATCGCGAACGGCACCGCGGCCACGAATATCGCGATGAAGGCCAGCGTGGTACGAACCCCGAAGCGAGCCCGTGCGGTGCGCACCGGGCGTGGTGTCGCCGTCACGACGGCGGCACGCACAAGACGAGCGCCTCATTCAGCACGTGCACCCGCAGCGCGCGGGTCTGGCCGACATGGTCGCCGTCGTACTCGAGCGGCACCTCCTGGTCGCAGCTGATCTGGACCTGTCGACCACGCAGTATCTCGGCCTGGGGGCCCGAGTCGGGCCTGCGGGCCAGGATGCGCAGCGCCAACACCGGCCAGTCACGCCACCTGCGCGGTTCGAGCACGCCGACGTCGATCACCCCGTCGTCCGGCTTCGCGTCGGGCAGCACCCGCAGCCCGGCCTGCAGACGTCCGACGTTGCCTACCAGCACGCCCAGCGCCCGGCGTTGCAGAGCCGGCCCGTCATCGACGGTGATCGTGTAGCTCGCGGGGGGCGTGCGGCGCACGGCCCGCGCCGCACCGGCCAGATACGCCGGCCAACCGATCCTCGCCTTCACCTCATCGTCGGTGTCACGGATGAGGGCCGCGTCGAAGCCGAGCCCCGCCATCACCACAAAGCGATGGTCGGCGGATTCGAGCACGTCGAGGTGTCGGCGGTGCGGGCCGAACGCGACATCCAGTGCGGCCTCCGGGTCAAGGGGCACGGCAACGTTGCGGGCGAGCAGGTTTCCCGTGCCGACCGGGACCAGCGCCAGTGGCACACCGGTGCCGGCCAGGATGCCGGCACACGCCGCCACCGTGCCGTCGCCGCCGCAGGCAAGGACGAGGTCCGCACCGGCAGCGAGCGCCTGGCGTGACTGACCGGCGCCTAGGTCTTCGGGTGTCGTCTCATACCAGAGCGGATCTGCCGCGCCCAGCGCCGAGCACCGCGTGCGGATCTGCTTCGCCAGCAGGTCGATGTCCTCGACGGACGCGGGGTTGCACACGACCGCAGGCCTGCGCACCGCAGTCATCGGTCCTTCACCAGGACCACTCGTGCGGTGATGCCCAGCCACAGCGCGCCGAGCAGAGCGCCGGCCATGACGTCGGTCGGGTAATGCATGCCCCGGTACAGGCGCGCGAACGCCACCGCGATCGGGATGGCGACTGCGAACAGGATGGCCAGCGCTCGCAGCCAACCACGATCGGAGGCGTACCAGACGACGACGGCCAGTCCGGCGTACAGAGCGACCGAGGCGGCGGTGTGCCCGGACGGGAAACTCGACGTCGGCGGCGCCTGGTCAAGGTGCGCAACGGCGGGCCGCGCCCGGTGGATCACGAGGGTGGCGCACACGAATATCGTGACCTCACCGATCAGGGTGAGCGCCAGGAACAGCGATTCACGCCACCGGCCGAGCACGATGCGCAGGCCGACGAAGAACACCAAGCCGATCACGATGACCGGCAGGGTTTCGGCCATTGACGCGAGGACGTGAGTGATCGTGTTCCAGGTGTGACTGCGGTGTCCCGCCAGCCCCCGATCGACGGAGCCGTCCCATCGTTCGAAAGCTGTCTTGGCGAGCAGATGGGTCAAGATCAGGCCCAGCGCCGCGATCAGCGCCCACACCAGAACCGCAGCCGGAATCAGGCGGACCGCGGCGAAGCGGACGGCGGTGGCCGGCCGCTCACGTCCATGCCTGACGTCGCGGGCAGGCACCTTGACGGCGCTCATCTCAGGTTCGCCGCCATTTCGCCTCTGCGAAGCCGTATAGACCGAAGGCCATCAGCCCCACCGCGGCCGCACCGAGGAGCCATGGGCCGGCCGACGTGCCCTCCAGGGAACGCAGGGCGCCGTCCAGGCCGCGCGCCTTGTTCGGGTCGAAGTCGTACGCGGCGCGCACCACGAAGACACCTGCGAGGATGAAGACCACCCCGCGGGCGACGGTGCCCACGGTGCCGAGCACGGTCACTGTCCGGCGCGTGGCCGGGCTCATCCGGTGCTCGTCGAGATACTTCTCGAACTTGTGGGTGAAGCCTTCGACGATCTGCACCAACCCCACGATCACCACGATCACGCCGAGGATTCCCACTGCCCAGCGACCCAGAGGATGCGCCATCGCCCGGGCCGTCGACGTCTGCTGCTGATGGACCTGGCTTTGTTGGTGGGCGTGCCTGACCAGACCGAACGCGTTGACGGCGAAGAACGCGTAGACGCAGCCGCGGACGAAGGACTGGACCCGCGGTCCCTTCTTGCGCCCCTCACCTACCACCCCGAACGCGGCCTCGCTCCAGCGCCACAGGGCGTAGCCGGCCAGCCCGATCGTGATCACCCAGAGCAGGATGGATCCGCCGTTGTGCCGCGCCACCTCGAGCAGGGCCCCACGCTGGTCGGTCTCACCGCTCCGCTTGCCGATGGCCAGGAGCAGTGCAAGCCAGCCGATGAGCAGATAGATGGTGGCGCGTGCGGCGAGCCCCAGCCGGGCCAGCCCCTTCATCTGCGGGCTCCGTGCCGCCCGGTGGATCGACGTCGTCGCAGCCATGCTCGCACGCTCCTCGCCGGCGCAGGGTCAGGCGACTCCTGCGGGTCATCGGGGATCTACCCGCTCCCTAACGCCCACCAAACAAATTTGCGAGTACGCGCTACCGAGCGGGGAGCTCCTGGATCGCCCAGCCATTGCCGTCCGGGTCGCTGAAGTACACGAATCGCCCCCACGCAAGGTCCTCGATCGCGCTGACCGGCGCGCCCCGCCGAACCAGTTCGGCATGCGCTGCCTCGATGTCGGACACCACCATTTGCAATCCCTGCACCGAGCCGGGCTGGGCAGTGCTCAACCCCTCACCGAAGGCGATCGAGCAGGCCGAACCAGGCGGAGTCAACTGCACGAAGCGCAGCTCGTCGCTGACACGCTGATCGTGGTCGGCATTGAAGCCGACCTGCTCGGTGTAGAAACCCTTGGCTCGGTCGACATCGGAGACGGGCAGAATCAGCAGTTCGAGTTTCCAGTCCATGAGACGCAGGCCTTTCGATTTGCCGGTGGCGGCCCTCCCCACTGCGGCCGGACGCTAGTGTCGCGCGAGGGAAGTATGTTCACCGCCTGCGGCGCTCAGGCGGCGCCTCGTAGCGTTGTCGTCGTCGGCCATACAACACCGGTATGGCCGTCCTCCTCCGCCTTGCGATGCATCCGCCTGGATCACCGCATCCGGCAAACGACTTCCCTCGCGGGACACTAGCGCGGCGGTCCGACAGCGCCGGCCGGGCGCCTCAGTGCATCGAGTCGATGATCAGCGCGAGGTCATCGGCCGTGGTGAGCGGATTGACGATCGCGAAACGCGTACATACCCGGCCGCCGTGCCGGGTCGGCGTCACGAAGGCGACCTGCTCGGCCAGCAGGCGCGAACCCCAGCGGGCGTACTCCTCGACGTCCCACCCGATGCGCTCGAACAGCAGCACGGTGAGGTCCGGCTCGACAAGAAGCCTGACGTGATCGGCATCGCGAATCAGGTCGGCCCCGGTGCGGGCGACGGCGAGCGTCTGCTCGACCGCGTCGCGGTAGGCGTCGGTGCCGTGAACAGCGAGAGAGAACCAGAACGGCAGCCCGCGCGCCCGGCGGGTGAGCTGGATCGCGAAGTCGGACGGGTTCCATTCGCCCTCGACGGTGACCGGGTCCAGGTAACCGGCGTGCTGCGTGTGGGCGGCGCGCGCCTGAACCGGGTCCCGGTAGATCAGCGCGCACGAGTCGAACGGGGCGAACAGCCACTTGTGCGGGTCGACGATGAACGAGTCGGCGCGCTCGACGCCGGCGAAGAGGTGCCGCGCACTCGGTGCGGCCAGTCCCGCGCCGCCGTAGGCCCCGTCGACGTGCAGCCACCAGCCGTGCTGGTCCGCGACGGCGGCAACGCCAGCGATGTCGTCGACCACGCCCAGGTTGGTCGACCCTGCGGTCGCCACCACCGCGAAGATGCCGTCGCGCACCTCGTCGGGCAACCCCGCGACGGTGGCCAGCAACGCAGAACCGAGGAGCCTGCCCCGGGCGTCACCGGGCACCTCGACGACGTCGACGTCCATCACGACGTGCAGCGCGTGCTTGACCGATGAGTGGGTCTCGCCGGTGACGCAGACAGCCCACCGTCGGGGCCGGCCACCGCGCTTGTGCAGGGCCGATTCTCGCGCCGCCACCAGCGCCGACAGGTTGCCGATCGTCCCGCCCTGAACGAACACGCCGCCAGCCTCGGCGGGCAGCCCGGCGAGGTCGGCCAGCCAGCGCAGCGCCTGATTCTCGGCGTAGACGGCGCCCGCGCCTTCCAGCCATGAGCCGCCGTAGACATTCGATGCACCGACGAGCATGTCGAATGCCGCCGCTGCTTTCGTCGGCGCGTTCGGGATGAAGGACAGGTAGCGCCGGTGGTCGACGGACAGGCAGGCCGGCCCCAACACGTCGGCCCACAGCCGCAGCGCCTCGTCCGGGCCCATCCCAGCAGCAACGACCGTCTGCCCCACCTGGGCGTCGAGCTCGGCCGGCGTCAGTGGTCGATCCAGAGGCGCTTCCATCGCGAGCCGGTCTAGGCAGTAGTCGGCTATCGCCCGGATGGTGCGCTCGTCGGCCGGTGAGTATCGGTGCACGGTGCGAGACTAGAGCCAGCTCGTCAGGAACATGAGCGGGTGCTGAGGCGTTGCGCCAATAGACAGGGTTCGCTGGTTGTGTCGTATGCGGCAGACAAGCCCGCAGCGGCAATGAGGTGAGGGAACGTGACGGTCGAGATCGGTACGTGGGTTCCGCCTACATGGGACGAAGTGGTGCGTGAGCATGCCGATCGCGTCTACCGCTTGGCCTTCCGGCTGTCCGGTAACCGGGCCGACGCAGAAGACCTGACGCAGGAGACCTTCGTGCGCGTGTTCAGGTCACTCGCCGAGTACACGCCGGGCACGTTCGAAGGCTGGCTGCACCGCATCACCACCAACCTCTTTCTCGACATGGTCCGCAGGCGGCAGCGGATCCGCTTCGACGCCCTGCCCGAGGACGCCGGCGACCGGCTCGCCTCGCGTGAATCGGGTCCGGAGCAGACGTTCGACGAGAACCACCTCGACCCCGAAATCCAGCGCGCGCTCGACGAGATGCCGGCCGATTTCCGCGTGGCCGTGGTGCTGTGTGACCTCGAGCAGCTGTCCTACGAGGAGATCGCCGCGACGCTGGGCATCAAGGTCGGCACCGTGCGCTCGCGCATCCACCGCGGCCGGGTGCTGCTGCGGCAGGCGCTGGCCCATCGCGCGCCGGGGCTGCGGCCGGCCGAGCCGGGCGCGGGCTTCGCGCCGGCTGCCGGACACCTGGAGGCGGCAGGATCGTGAGCTCTCAGCATCTGTCTGACGAGGCCATCGCCGCCTTCGCCGACGGCGTGCTGTCCGGGCATGCCCGCGACCGCGCGTCCCGGCACGCCGCCGGCTGCCCGGAATGCGCGTATGCGGTAGCCGTCCAGCGCGAGGCCGTCTGGGCGCTGCGGGCTGCCCCGGCGCCCGCATTGCCGACCGGTCTGCTCGATCGACTGCGCTCGGTGCCCACCACGACCCCGATCAACGTCGTGCCCACGACAATCGGCCCGGACGGCTCGGCCATGTTCGCCGCTTTCGGGACGATGACGTCTGCCGCGTTGGTGCCGACAGTGCCGACCCCGGCACGCCAGCACCGGGTCAGCCCCGTCGTCCTCGCCGCCGCCGCGGTAGCCGCGGCCGGACTGCTAGCCGTCAGCACCACCGGCCAGGTCGGCGCCCAGAAGTGGAAGCCGATCCGGTCCGGGCCTGGCACGATCATGCCGGCCGGGTTCATCAACCAGACCGGCAACGGAACCGCAGGTCAGCCCGGGCGCTGAGTCCCCGGTGCGGCAATTGCGCCCAGGCTGCGGCAGACTCGGTGGGACACACCATCAGCTGGGAGGAGTTCGGCGTGAGCGAGCAGGCCGGCCGCGACGGCGCCCAGCAGGCCGGTAAGCCGCCCGTCGACGACGGCTTCGCCCGGCCCTCTGGCGTCGACGACGGCTTCGCGCCGCATCCGCCAGAGCCGGGCTACACCGCGCCGCCACCGACCGTCTCGCCGCACGAGCAGGCCGTCTTCGGCCGTCCTGACGGTGCCGCGGAATTCGCGCCGCTGCCCGGTGAGCGGATTGCGCCGCACCGCACCGAGGTTTCGCCGGTGCCCCGTGTCCTGACCGAGGTGTTCGGCCCCGTCGCGAGTGCCGTCGGCGGTTTCGATCCCGCTCCAGGCACCCGCATCAACCCGGCCGGGCGTCGCGCAGAGTCGCCCTGGTGGAAGGCCGATGCGCAGCGCGATCCGTGGCGTGACCCGAACTCGCCGTTCTGGCTGGGGCGCGGCGCGGTGTTCGCCGGTGGGCGCCCGGCGCAGGTAGACCCCGACGAGGACGCCGAAAGCGACGGCGAGCCGGCTGTCGAACCCCCGGCCGACGACGAGCCGAAGCCGCCGACCTCGTACCGCGTGGGCCTGCGTGCGGTCCTGCTCATGATGCTCGTCGCACTCATTGCCGGCGGCGTGGGCGGCGGAGCGGGCTTCTGGCTCACCAAACACGTTCGCGACTCGTTGCATCACAGCGACGTCTCGCTCGCCAAGGTCGGCCCGGTGGCGAACCGGCCGCCGGGGTCGACC